>CANNKP010000015.1 GCA_947505255.1 Flavobacteriales bacterium | reverse complement strand
TTTAACTTTACTTTCTATATTTACAATAACTTAAAAATTATTAAACTATGAAAAAATTATTACTTTCAGCTTTGGTTTTAGCTTCAACTTCATTCTCATCGAATGCACAGTTGGCAGATGGCAGCATCGCTCAAGATTTCACGGTAACGGCTTATCAATCTTGGTTGTCGACATCTGGGATGAACAACAACGGTACTTATAACTTATATGATTATTTAGATGCAGGCTATACTGTTATTTTAGATGTGTCTGCAACTTGGTGTGGCCCATGTTGGAATCACCATTTAACAGGTGCTTTAGATGATCTTTACATCAATCACGGTCCTGCTGGACAATTGGGAGTTAGTGCAACAACTACAGACGACGTGATGGTAATATGGTTAGATGGTGATGGCGCTACTGCTGATGCAACAATGTTAGATGGTTCTGGTTCAATCGGAAACTGGATTCAGCCAAATGCAACTTTGGGTCAAATTCCATTCCCAATGGCAAACCCTATAGCTGCAACAGCTAGCCAAATCAATAATGGTTATGATATTGCTTATTACCCTACAATTTACAAAATTTGTCCTAACCGTGTAGTTTCTGAAGTTGGTCAATTAAATGCTAGTCAATTTTACACTTCTGTAGGAACTTGTCCTCCGCCAGCTTCTCAATCAGCTGATGCTGCTGCATTGACTTTTGATTCTGATTTAGTTGTTTGCGGTGGAGCTTATACTCCTATTGTTACTATTCAAAATAATGGTACCTCTGCTATGACTGCTGCTACTGTTACAGTCCTTAACGGTGCAACTGTTGTTTCAACAGGTTCTTACTCAGGAAACTTATCTACTTATGGCATAGCTCAAGTTACTTGTACTGCAATTGCTGGATTCACTGGTGGAACATTAACAGTTAATGTTACTACTTCTAGTGATGCTAGCGCGTCAAATGGAACAGTAAGTGGTGTTGTTTCCAATGCGGTTCAAGCTAACGGAGCTGTTGGAACTGTTGCAATTGTTACGGATCAGTATGGTACAGAGACTACTTGGACTATTAAAAATGCTTCTGGTACAACTATCGCTTCTGGTGGTCCTTATACAGATTTAGGTGCTGCTGGTACAACAACTCAACCAGTTGTTAATTTCAACATGGTTTCTAACATGTGTTATACATTTGAAATTTTAGACGCATTCGGTGACGGTATTAGCTCTGCTCAATACGGTTTAGGTTCATATACTGTGAAAGACGGAACAGGAACTACAATTGCAAGTGGTGGTGTGTTTACAAATGACGAATCAAAAGCATTCAAATCAGGAACACTTGCTATTAATGAAATGGCAATTGAAGGATTGAATATTTATCCTAATCCAGCTTCTGATGTATTGAATGTTTCTTTTGAAGCAGTAAACAGTGATTATGAAGTTACAATGATTGACCTTCAAGGTAGAGTAGTTGCTTCTCAAAATCACTCTTCTTTGAACGGAGCTCAAACACTTTCAATTCCTGTTAGCGAATTTGCAAAAGGAAGCTATATCGTTACTATTTCAACGAATGGTATTTCAACAAGCCAAAACGTTATCATCAAATAAGATTAAACCTTAACAATTAGAGCTCGTACCCGAAAGGTTACGAGCTTTTTTTATGCCTAAACTCATCTAATTGTGTACTTTTTCAAAGCATTTTAGTATCTTTGACGCCTTCAATAGAGGGTTATGGCTAAAATAAAAAAACAAGACGCATTAGATTATCATTCATCTGGTAAGCCAGGTAAAATTGAGGTGGTGCCAACTAAACCATACTCATCACAAAGAGATTTGTCATTGGCCTATTCACCCGGCGTTGCAGAACCATGTTTAAAAATTGCTGAAAATCCTGATGACGCTTATAAATACACAAGTAAAGCCAATTTAGTAGCAGTTATTACAAACGGAACTGCTGTTTTGGGTTTAGGAAATATTGGTCCTCTTGCTTCTAAACCGGTAATGGAAGGAAAAGGTCTTCTTTTTAAGATTTTTGCAGATATAGATGTTTTTGATATTGAGGTTGATGCAAGTGATCCTGAATTGTTTATTCAAACGGTTAAAGCAATTGCACCAACATTTGGTGGAATTAATTTGGAAGATATAAAGGCTCCAGAAGCATTCGAAATAGAAAGAAGATTAAAAGAAGAATTAGATATTCCTGTAATGCATGATGATCAGCATGGTACAGCTATTATTTCTTCTGCAGCATTATTGAATGCTTTAGAATTAGCAAAAAAAGATATTAGCAAAGTTCGTATTATCGTTTCTGGTGCAGGCGCCGCAGCAATGTCTTGCACTAAACTATACTGCGCTTTAGGTGCATTAATGGAAAATATTTGGATGTTCGATTCTAAAGGATTGATTTGCGAAGAAAGAACTGATTTAGATGAGAGTAAATTGCCTTATGCCAAGCATAAAAAAGCTATTTCTCTTTTAGAGGCAATGAAGAAAGCAGATGTATTTGTTGGTTTATCAAAAGGTAATGTTGTTTCCAAAGAGATGGTTAAAGTAATGGCTAAGGATCCAATTGTGTTTGCTCTTGCTAATCCCGAGCCAGAAATTTCATACAAAGATGCAACTTCTGTTAGAAAGGATATAATCATGGCAACAGGGCGTTCTGATCATCCAAATCAAGTAAATAATGTACTAGGTTTCCCTTATATATTTAGAGGAGCATTAGATGTCCGTGCAACCACGATTAACGAAGAAATGAAATTGGCCGCAGTTAAGGCGTTGGCTTCATTGGCAAAAGAAACAATTCCAGAAGAGGTGATCGAAGCGTATGGTGAAAAAAATATTTCATTTGGACGTGAGCAAATTATTCCTAAACCATTGGATTCTAGATTGATTTATTATGTTGCACCAGCTGTAGCAAAAGCTGCTATGGAATCAGGAGTAGCAAAAAATCCAATTTTAGATTGGGATGCCTATGAACGACAATTGAAAAATCGTTTAGGTTTAGATAATATTATTATTCGAAATATTACTGAAAAAGCTCAAAGTAATCCGAAAAGAGTAGTCTTTGCTGAAGCAGACAATATAAAAATTTTAAAGGCTGCACAAACAGCTTGGGAAGAAGGTGTTGCGTTTCCAATTCTTTTAGGAAAAAGAAAGAAAATAGAACAATTGATTCAAGAATATGGTATTGAATTCCAGGATGTTCAAATAATCGATCCAAAATCAGAGGAAGAAGAGGAGAGAAGAATCCACTTTGGCAAAGCATTTTTTGAGAAAAGAAAACGAAAAGGCATCACAGAATTTGAATCTATTCAAATCATGCGCGAAAGAAACCATTTCGGTGCTATGATGGTTGAGATGGGAGATGCAGATGCTATGATTTCTGGAATAACAAGAAATTATAGAGATGTTGTTAGGCCTGCAATTCAAACGGTTGGTTTGCAAAAAGATGTCAATACGATTGCTGGGATGTATATTTTGGTCACAAAAAGAGGTCCATTATTCCTAGCTGATACAACGATAAATTTGAATCCAACGGCAGAAGAAATTGCAGAAATAACAAGCAATGTTGCAAAAATGATTCGTAAATTTAAAGTTACACCGCGCATCGCCTTATTAAGCTATTCAAATTTTGGCTCTTCTCCAGGAGATGATCCTGTGAAAATGGCGAAAGCTGTTGAAATTTTGCATGAAAAGCACCCAACTTTAGTTGTTGATGGAGAAATTCAAGCAAATTTCGCCTTAAATAACGAATTAATGATGGATAAGTTCTCCTTCTCCCAATTAGCAAATAAGGAAGTAAATACATTGATTTTCCCCAATTTATCAGCAGGAAATATAGCATACAAAATATTGCAAGAGATGACCGATGGAGAAGCTGTTGGTCCAGTATTAGTTGGTTTAAAGAAATCTATACACGTTTTGCAACTTGGCTCTTCAGTAAGAGAAATTATTAATATGGTAAAAGTTGCCGTTGTAGACGCTCAAAATAAATAAAGATGATTGGACATTTGAATGGTAAACTGGTTGAAAAAAACCCTACTGAATTAATTATTGAATGCGGAGGTGTTGGATATGAAGTGAAGATTTCGTTGAATACGTTTTCTGCTATTGGTTCAGTAGAGGCTTTGAAAATCTTTACAAAATTGATTGTTCGAGAAGATGCGCAAATTCTTTATGGATTTTCAAGCAAAGAAGAACGAGAAATGTTCAATCACTTAATATCTGTTTCAGGAATTGGTCCTAATACAGCAATGATTATGCTTTCATCTCTCGTTCCCGACGAAATTGCTCATGCTATTCAAGTCGAAGACGTTGCGACAATACAAAGTATTAAAGGAATAGGTGCAAAAACAGCCCAAAGAGTAATTATCGATTTGAAAGATAAAATGTTAAAAATTGTCTTTTCATCTGAAAATATTTTCAATCAAAACAATACAAATCGATTTGATGCGTTAACTGCATTGGTTTCTTTGGGTTTTGATAAAAAATCTGCAGAAAAAGCTATTGATAAAATCGCAATAAGCGATGAGTCAGTGGAGAAGTTAATTAAAGAAGCATTGAAAATTTTATAATTTGAAAGAAAAAATTAACCTACTTATGAAGATAAAAGCGACATGTTTGTTGCTAATTCTTGCTTGTGGTTTTGTTTCTAACTCTTTATTAGCGCAGGATACGTTAGTTTATCCAATTGAAAATTATCTTGACCCTACTCAAACACAACCACAAAGTTTTGATTTGGGCGATCCAACATCTGTAAAACCAACAATCGTTTATGACCCAATAACTGGGACGTATATTTTTAAAGAAACAATTGGGACAGGATTAAATTATCGTAATCCATCAATGATGACTCTTGAAGAATATCTTGAATATGAGCGTCAAAAATCATTGAGAGAAAATTGGAAAGAAAAAATTGATGAGCAAACAGCTAAAAATCAACCAATGGAGTTTCCAATTAAGATTGGAAGCAAAGCATTTGAAAACTTTTTCGGTTCAGATCAAATTACAATTCGTCCTGCAGGTTCTGTAGAATTGTCATTTGGAGTAAATTCTTCTCGTTATGATAATCCTATTTTACCGGTTAAACAAAGGAAAATAACACGTTTTGATTTTCAGCAACAAATTCAATTGAACTTAGTAGGTCAGATAGGAACAAAATTGAAGATCGGTACAAGTTACAATACGCAAGCAGCATTTGATTTCGATAATATTTCCAAATTAGAATATACTGGAGATGAGGATCAAATAATGCAAAAAATTGAATTGGGAAATGTATCAATGCAACTTCCAACTTCCTTAATTCAGGGCTCACAAACGCTATTTGGTGTTAAAACCCAATTGAAATTTGGACGATCAACTGTCGATTTGATTGCAGCATCATCCAAAGGTAAACGACAAGAAATTAATATTACAGGAAAAGCACAAGTTCAAAAATTTGAATTAGGAGCAGATAATTACGAGGCAAATCGACATTATTTTGTGAATCTCTATCATCGAGATCATTACGATGAAGCGATGTCAACTATTCCAATTGTAAATTCATCAACCTACATTACACGTATGGAAGTTTGGTTAACTAACCGAACAAATAATACAGAAAATACGAGAAATATAATTGCCTTTTCAGATTTAGGAGAGGCAAAGCAAGAAAACTGTCAAGGAACACCTGGGGATCTATCTACCAACGAATTCCCCGATAATCAAGCAAATGGATTGTATGACTGGGCATCAAATCAACCTTTAGTTCGTGGATTTTCGAACGCAGTATCAGTATTAAGTTCACAAGTAACTACACCTGGACCGTTTCAGCAAGCTGTTCATTATGAAAAGGTGGAAAACGCTCGTAAATTAACAGAGCAAGAATATTCATATAATGCTCTTTTGGGTTACATTTCTTTGAATTTACCACTAAATAATGATGAGGTTTTAGCTGTTGCATATGAATATACTTATCGCGGTGAAACGTATCAAGTTGGAGAATTTTCAACTGATGGTGTAGCTGGTCAACAAGCATTAATCTTAAAATTAATGAAACCAACAATAACAAGTCCTAAAAATAAGGTTTGGGATTTGATGATGAAAAATGTTTATTCAATTGGTGCTTACCAAGTGGATCAAACAGGTTTTAGAATAGACTTGTTATATAATAATCCTCAAACATCTTTATTAGTTCCTTTCTTTCCGATGCCTGGTGTTGATGACAAGCAAATTGTCACACTCCTAGATATGGATAAATTAAATCAAAACAATCAACCCTTCTCGGATGGTGTATTTGATTATGTTCCCTTGACTTTTGTCGGAAATAGAGCTGAAAATGGAGGAACTATAAATACGAAAAATGGTCGAGTTTACTTTTCTACAATAGAACCTTTTGGTAAAACATTGGCTTCTAAATTAGATGCAGTAGGAATACCACAAGTTGTGATTGATCAGGTAGCATATACAGAATTATATGATTCCACAAAAACTGCTGCTCAACAAATACCAAGTAAAAATAGATTTAGTTTTAAAGGTGAATATCAATCATCAATTACTTCTGATATTCCGTTAAATGCCTTAAATGTTCCTCAAGGTGCAGTAACAGTAACGGCAGGTGGAATTAAATTAGTAGAAGGAACAGATTATACCGTAGATTATAATTTAGGAAGAGTGAAAATCCTGAATACTGGTATTTTAGAATCAAATACACCAATTAAAATTTCAATAGAAAGTAATTCAGTCTTTGGATTTCAAGCTCGGTCACTAATTGGTGGACATTATAATTTCCGTTTTAGTGATAAATTAAATTTGGGAGGAAGTTGGCTTAGAATGATGGAAAGACCTGTCACTCAAAAAGTTGATTTTGGAAGTGAGCCTTTTAAAAACAATATTATTGGATTAGATGTTGCGTTCAAAACGGATGTTCCTTTCCTCACGAAGCTAGTTGATTTATTACCGGTTATTTCGACAACTCAAAAATCAACATTCTCATTTACAGGTGAATTTGCTCACTTAATTCCAGGTCAACCAAAAGCAATCAACAAAGATGGGACTTCTTATATTGATGATTTCGAAGGTGCTCAGAGTGCAATTGACTTGCGTTCTGTTAGCTCATGGAGGTTGGCTTCTGTTCCTCAAGGTCAAACAGATTTATTTCCTGAAGGATCTTCTAAAACACTTTCTGCAGGTTACAAACGTGCAAAAGCATGCTGGTACTTAATTGATCCATTGTTCTATCAAAGTAACTCGTTGACTCCTCAGCACATCAAAGATGACCCTTCAATGTTGGCAGATAGCCGTATGCGTTTAGTTAATCAAACGGATATCTTTCCAAATTTGCAACAGCAATATGGTTCAATTCCAAATATTCCAATGTTAGAATTGGCTTATTATCCATTGGAAAGAGGAATGTATAACTACGATACCACTAATACAGTTAATCCCGATGGAACGTTTGTAAATCCAGAAAATCGGTGGGGTGGAATCATGCGCGCTTTATCCACCAATGATTTCGAACAAACAAATATTGAGTTTATTCAGTTTTGGGTCTTAGATCCGTTTAATGACGATGCTGAAAATGTGAATCCAAATACCCAACATAGTGGTGGAGATTTATATTTCAATCTTGGAAATATTTCTGAAGATGTATTAGCTGATTCAAGAAAAAGTTTTGAAAATGGTTTGCCTCCAACTGGTGTTTCAATAAACGATGATTTGGATACTACTGCTTGGGCAAGAATTTCAACGCAACAAGTTGTAGTAAATGCATTTGATACAGATCCAGCATCTCGTCTAAATCAAGATATTGGATTGGATGGATGGAATGACGCACAAGAAAAAGTTGCTTTTCAAAGTTATGTGAATTGGGTTCAGAACAACACAACGCTATCGGCAGCTGCCAAAGCACAGATGATTCAAGATCCATCAAATGATGATTTCAATTATTACCGTGACGATAATTACGATGCTGATACATTGAATATATTAGAGCGATATAAGCATTTTAATGGTTCTGAAGGAAATTCACCAACTACTGAAATGTCGGATACAGCCAATGTTGAGGGATATCCTACTCAAGGAACAAATACCCCAGATTTAGAAGATATAAACCAAGATAATAATCTTGCTGAATCAGAAAGTTATTTTCAGTACCGTATGAGCTTACGCCCGAATGATATGGTAGTAGGAAAGAATTTTATCACAAACGTTCAATTATACACCAACGGAACGAAAACTGAACGTTGGATTCAAGTAAAAATTCCAATTAATGAATTTGAGAAAAAAGTAAATGGAATTCAAGATTTTAGATCGATACGTTTTATGCGTATGTTTATGAAAGGATTTGATGAGGAAGTATTATTGCGTTTTGCTCGACTTGAATTCATACGAGGAGAATGGAGAAGATATGTAAATGATTTGACGCAACCAGGCGAAAATGTTCAAACAGATCCAAACTTAACTACATTTAATATTGGAGCAGTAAATGTTGAAGAAAATGATCAACGCAGCCCTGTTAAATATGAAATCCCACCAGGAATCGTTCGCGAAGTTGACCCATCTCAAGTATACCAAAGACAATTAAATGAGCAATCTTTAATGTTGGATATTTGCAATTTACAAGACGGAGATGCAAGAGCAGCATATAAGAATGTTCAATTTGATGTTCGTACTTACAAGAAATTGAAAATGTTTGTTCACGCTGAAGAAGTCCTTCCTACTTTGCCACTTAATAATCAAGATTTAACTCTTTTTGTCCGATTGGGAACTGATTTCAATGACAATTATTATGAATACGAAATGCCATTGGATAAAACACAATGGGGTGCAACTTTACCTGAGGATATTTGGCCTACAGCAAATGATGTCGAAATTGTTTTTGATGATCTTTTAGATTTAAAGAAAAAAAGAAATGAATTAATTGATGGAGGAAGCTCTTCATTATCTTATGTTATTGAATACGTTGGAGAAGATCCTGCTAATCCCTTGCGCAGATTAAAAGTGAAGGGAAGTCCTAACCTGCAAGGTATAAAAACCATCATGGTAGGAGTCAGAAACCCGAGTAAAACAGAGGATAATCCTTGGCCAGATGACGGACAAGCTGAATGCGCAATCATTTGGATTAATGAATTACGATTAACTGACTTTATTAGTGAAGGAGGATCTGCAGCGATTGCTCAGGCTAAGTTGCAGTTAGCAGATTTTGCAAATGTAAACATGTCAGGAAATTACTCAGGAATAAATTGGGGTAGTGTTGAAAGTCGCGTGCAGGAGCGTCAACGAAATCAAAAAATAGGCGTTGATATGAATGCGAATGTTCAACTAGGTCAATTTTTTGGCAGACAAGCTGGCGTTTCATTGCCATTCTTTTACGGTTATTCATTGGGATTAATTAATCCTGAATATGATCCTTTTAGTCCTGATGTTAAATTAGCTGACTATGATTTAGCAACACGTAAAGAAAAAGCAAAATTGGGTCAAGATTTTACTGAAAGAAAGTCATATAATTTTACCAACGTTAGAAAAGAAGCTAAAGCTGGATCAACAGGCCATTTCTGGAGAGTATCAAACTGGTCGGCAAGTTATGCGTATGCTGAAAATCTGCATAAAGATTTTAACACCAATTACGATAGAACAAAAACTTGGAATGGTGGATTAAATTATAATTATTCTTTTACGGCCAAACCAATTGAGCCTTTCAAAAAATTGAAATTTGTTCAAAAATCTAAATGGCTTGCACTTGTTAAGGATTTTAATCTTTATCTAACACCTAAGAATATATCATTTACTAATGATTTAGTGCGCTCCTATAATGAGCGTCAAGTGCGAAATAATATGGTGCCGGATTATGAATTTCAACCCGTATATGTAAAACGTTTTACTTGGAATAGAAATTATAACCTGGGCTATGATGTTACAAAAAATCTAAAAGTAACTTTCGCAGCGATGAATAAATCAATTTTTGCTGAAGGGAACGATCGAGTTGATAGAAAATTAGATCCAATTGGTTATCAAGCATTCAAAGACACGATTCGTTCTCAAATGTCATCTTTTGGTAAAACAATGGATTATTCGCACAATTATAGTGTAAATTATACCTTGCCTTTGGATAAATTTCCAGCAACTGATTGGATGACGGCAAATGTTAAATATGGTGGGACCTATAATTGGCAACGCGCTCCTTTGGGTCAATCAGAGTTTGGAAATATTATACAAAACAATAGAACGATCAATTTAACAGGGCAAATGAATTTCACTAATCTGTATAATAAAGTACCTTTCTTTAAGAAAGTAAATTCTGATGGAAAAGGCGGCAGAGGTGTTATAGGAGCTAAGGATGTTGTAGGTGATAAAAAAGATGCAAAACCGAAAGGTGAAGCTGATCCTATCGAGGTGAAAAAGCCTGAATCTGAGATGACAGAAAAAGAAAAGAGAAAAGCTAAAAGAGTAGAAAAAAGAAAAGAAAAAGAAAAGAAACGTAACGGAAAAGTTCATCCAGTTGCTGGGTTTATTGCAAGAGCAATAATGACAGTTAGAAATGTTTCTGGAACGTATGCTTTAAATGACGGCACACTTTTACCTGGATATAATCAAGGGACAAGTATTTTAGGTTTTAACAATGGATTCAGTGCACCATTAGGAGGATTTGTATTTGGACAGCAACGCTATGATATTTGGGGAAGAGAAACAGGATATAATATTGCTACAAGTGCTGCAAGTAATGGTTGGTTAGTTCAAAATCAAGACTTGAATAAGCAATACACTGTTACGCATTCTCAAAATTTGAACTTGCGCGCGTCACTTGAACCAATAAAAGATTTAGCAATTGAGTTAAATTTGACAAGAACTTTTGGTAATAATTCGAATGAATTTTTTAGATGGAATGAATCTACGCAGCAATATGAAAGTCAAAGTAAAGTAGAAACTGGAACATTGACTTATACGAATGTTACAATAGGTTCTGCTTTTGCATTAGTTAGTAAAGATTTTCAATCTGAGACTTTTAAATCATTGTTAGAAAATCGTGCACTTGTTTCACAATTATTAGGTCAGAATAATGCTAATTCTAACCCTTTACTTTCAGGTTATTATTCTGGATACAGTGGAACTCAGCAAGAAGTTGTGACTGGGGCATTTTTGACAGCGTATTCTAATACAGGGGTTACTTCCAAAACGGTTAATCCGGTTAAAAATATACCATTACCGAACTGGTCTATTAATTATAACGGTTTGACAAAAATGGCATTCGCAAAGAAATATGTTAAGAATTTTGTAGTGAGACATGCCTATAGCTCAACAGTTAGTGTTTCAGGACTTCAAACAAATTTAAATGCAGAATTCGATGCTAATGGGAATGCATCTGCAATGGATATAAATAATAATTTCATTGCGAATCGTCAAATTCAAAATGTAACGATTTCTGAAAGATTCTCTCCTCTAATTGGAATAGATGCAACTTGGAACATTAAAGGCCAAGGATTGATTACTAAATTTGAATTAAAGAAGGATAGAAGTGCAACTCTTTCTTTAAATAATAACCAAGTGACAGAAGTTAGAGGTAATGAATGGGTTATTGGAACAGGATATAAGTTTGATAAGGTTAAACTTCCTTTCGATAAAATTCCTGCTAGTGCGATGAATATTCGTTTTGACTTATCATTCCGTGATAACCTAACCGTTATTCGTAAGATTGTTGAAAACACAAATCAAGCAACTGCTGGACAACGAGTAGTTTCCATTAAATCGTCTGTTGATTATAATTTAACTCAAAATCTTACGGTTCAGTTGTACTATGATCAAGTAATAAATACTCCTAAGATTGCTACTTCTTTTCCAACAGGAAACATGAGCACAGGAATTCGTTTGAGATTTAACCTTGCAGGAGTTCAATAAATTATGACTATCAGACCCGCTCAAGAAGGAGATGAAGTTGCAATTATGTCTTTAATCAATGCACTTGCAGAATATGAAAAGGCTCCAAATGAGGTTGTTAATTCTGCACCAGAATTAAGACAGCATTTATTTGATGAAAAAATTTGTGATGCTCTTGTTGCGGTTGAAAATGCCGTTGTAATTGGTTTTGCGCTTTATTACACGAATTATTCAACGTGGAAAGGCAAATGCTTATACCTTGAAGATTTTTTTGTGCTTCCTGAATTTCGAGGAACGGGAATTGGATCAATATTATTCGACGAAGTTGTTGCTATTGCTAAACAACGTGGAGTGAAAAGAATGGATTGGCAAGTTTTGGATTGGAATGAGCCTGCACTTAACTTCTACAAAAAAAAGAATGCTATTTTAGATCCCGAATGGATTAATGGTCGATTTTTCTTTGATTAAACAATTATATAAACCTCTTGTTATACAAATATGAAGAACATTTTAATAGCTGGAGGAACGGGTTTAATTGGAAAGAAATTGGTTGCTCTATTAACCGAAAACGGACATAAAGTTTCAGTTCTATCACGATCTCCGAAAGGACCAAATGAATTTCTTTGGGATCCCAAAAACACTATTATTGATGAAACAATATTATCATCTGTTGATGTTCTCATAAATTTAAGTGGCGCAGGTATAGCCGACAAACGTTGGACAAAAAGTCGAAAAATTGAATTGCATGATTCTAGAATAAAAACCAATCGATTTTTATTTTCATTGACCAATAAGATGCCTAATTTGAGTCAGTTTATCTGTTCTTCGGGTATTAATTGTTATGGTTATGAAGATTCGGTTATCATCCATAAAGAAAGTGATCCTTATGGAAATGATTATTTGTCCCAGTTAGTAAAACAATGGGAAGAAAGTGCAAATTTATTTAAGACAAAATGCAATGTTGTGACAGTTCGAACTGCAGTTGTTTTAGATTCAGAAGGTGGTGCATTGAAGAAAATGATTCCAGCAATTAAAATTGGTTTGGGATCGCCACTCGGAAGTGGAAAGCAAGATGTCCCTTGGATTCATATAACTGATTTAATAAGAGTCTTTGAACATGCCATTGAAAAGAATCTAGATGGTTCCTATAATGCCATAGCTGATTTTACTCCAAATAAAGCGTTCAATCAGAAATTAGCTAAAATATTGAATAAATCTTTTTGGGCACCAAATGTACCGAGTTTTATCTTAAAATTAGTTCTAGGTGAAATGTCAATCATCCTACTAGAAGGAGTTAAGGCATCTCACGATAAATTGAGCTCAACAGGATTTGAGTTTAAATTTAAAACAATTGATGTTGCATTAAGAGATGTCCTTAAGAGCTAAATTATAATAGTTCATTTGCTAAGTTGGCAAGTTCGGATCGTTCTCCTTTCTCAAGTTTAACATGTGCAAATAATTCTTGGCCTTTAAGTCTGTCAATTAAATAAGCTAACCCATTACTGTTCTCATCTAAATATGGCGTGTCTATTTGATGCACATCACCAGTGAAAATGATTTTAGTATTTTCACCAGCACGAGTAATAATTGTTTTTATTTCGTGTGGCGTTAGATTTTGCGCCTCATCGACAATAAACATAATGTTTGACAAACTTCTACCTCTTATATATGCCAATGGAGTAATGACAATTTTGCCCGCTTGCTCCATGTCTAGAATTGCTTTATGTTTCTTTTCATTTTCCCCAAACTGAGATTTGATAAATTTCAAATTATCCCATAACGGTTCCATATAAGGACCAATTTTATCACTAGCATCACCTGGAAGAAATCCAATATCTTTGTTTGAAAGTGGAACAATTGGTCTGGCCAATATTATTTGATGAAATGATTTGCTTGTTTCTAATGCTGAAGCTAATGCTAGAAGAGTTTTACCTGTTCCAGCAACTCCTTGAAGCGCAACTAATTTAACAGATGGATTCATCAAAGCATGCAATGCAAAAGCTTGTTCTGCATTTTTAGGTTTTATTCCATAAACATATTCTTTTTCAATGCGCACTATTTGATCTGTCAAATGGTCATAAAATGCCAGAGATGAAGTTTTGCCGTTCTTTAAAATATAATAACCATTCGAAGCTTTTTTCTTGCCTAAGACTCCATTTTCATCAACTCTGCCATTTGTAAATATTTGTCGAATGACTTCAGAATCTACACCATCAATTGTATACGAAGAAGCTTCTGCCAAATGATTGTTATCTACCTTTCCAGTTTCATAATCTTCAGCAGCAACCCCAAGTGCTTTAGCTTTAATCCTTAAATTGATGTCTTTTGTGACTAAAGTAACATCTTTTTTAGTTTCAATTTCCTTTAAATAAAGGGCAGCATTGATAATCTTATGATCATTTTTTCCAACAGAATAAACATATTCAGCATTTACTTCTCGTGGATTACTTTCCATTACCACTTTGAAATTACCCATGCCTTTACCCAATGAGACCCATTCTTGTAAACTTCCGTTACCAGAAAGTTTATCAATGAAACGAATTACTTCTCTAGCCGAAAAATTCTTTGTATCGTTTCCAATTTTGAATTTATCTAATTCTTCCAAAACAGTTATCGGTATTGCGACATGATTTGTTTTGAAGTTGGTGATAGCTTGATGGTCGTGTAAGAGTACAGAAGTATCAAGAACGTAGATCTTTGGTTTTTTCGACATGGCTAGATTTTTTTATTGAAGATACTCGTATTTGTAATCACTCTAACAAGAAATAATTGCATAGTTATTTACAATAATGTGTTAGCTTTTTCATCTAAAAACACTAATGCACAATTTCACTAGGATTAATAGGTGGTTTCCGAAATTTATAGTTTGTTTTTTAGAAAAAACGATTTCTGCCGAGAATACGATTAACTGGAATGTAAATTGAGCCAAATACTTCATATTTGCTCAAAGAATCAAGGCTAAATTCTATTTTGGTTCCGTTTTTAGTCCAAATACCAGTATTTTTTTGGTTGTTTTCCGTTTTCGGAGTGTATTCTCCACTATGAAAAATGAAATAGTTCGATTTACTTTTCATTTTCAGTTGAGGAGAGAATAAAAAACGATAATATTCATCATCTTTAGTTAAAATACCTTTAGCCAATAATCGGTTGATTAAACTTCTTGCTTTTTTATTTACTGAGAGCATTAGTGAAAAACCTGGAACTTTAACTTCTTTTTCCATTTCAACCTCGGTTACGTTAAAATCATCGTCTAAGACTGATTCAATGTATGTTTCTTTAACGGTTTGAAAACCTCCTTGACGGAAAGATAAATCTCCCTCCCATGCTTCTATAAATTCTGTAGTTGGAAAACTTATTTTTTTTCCAATCTTAACAAGCCACATGTATAAAGGGTCAGTTGGATTCTTTTTCAGTTTTGAAATATCCATGTGGATGTTAAGCATTTTGCTTGAGAAATCTCCTGCACGTAAATTCAAACCTTCCTTTTTCAGCGAAATATTCAATGGTTTTTTATTTCTAATGTAGGTTAATAAGCTGAAACTAACGGAATCACTATTGTGTGCAAATATTGCCGTTTCAACGCCATTTTCTTTTAGTTTGCTCCAATTGGAATAAATCACTAATTTCTCTTCTTTGAATTGTTTTTCACGAAGAAATGTTCTCCAAGTAGGTGTGATATCAAGGTACTTTGCATTTGAAACTTTATCTAACTTTGTTTGAAAATCATCTCCTTTGTAGATAAACATGTAATTTTTACTATAAGTCAAATAGCTTTTTTCCTTTTTGAAACGATAAACACGATTCTCCTTATATAATTCCTCATCTATTTCAATGAAAGTTTTTAATCTTTCAATTCCTTCGCTTATCTTACTGCTGTCCGTAACTTCGATTAATGCTCCCCAATCTCCTTTTTCATTCGCAAAAAAGTAGACAGGATTTTGAAGATTCAAACCATAGAGTTTGCCTTGGCTTAATATGAATTCATGCGAAAAAAGATCTCGAAATGGAATTTTATTATAATACATCATGCCGCTTGTTTCTCTTGCAACATCCAAAATATAAGCACGACCTAAAAAATCACTATCGGGCAAACGATCTATGATTCTCGGTATTTCATGTTTTTTAAATAAGAATGGACGGAGAATTAAAAAAGCTCCGAGACCAATTGCAAGAAAAAGAATTAAGGATAATTTTTTAAACATGTCTGGTAAACCTATTTTGAAATTACATAAAGGCTATTTAATAAATCTAAAAGATATTTTCCTGAATTATCATACGTGCCACCGAAATTATAAACGAGATCAAAATTTGTTTTTTCTTTCGTTGTTTTAGAGGTCGTTAATTCCATGATTCCAGTTTTACCTCTCATAGCATCGATGATTTCATTTTGTTGCGGACTAAAAAAGTCTTTTGGGAACCGATCAATTGCTTGTGCCCAATCAATATGTGCATACATAAAGCCACTTTTCTTAGATTTTTTCGCTTCCTTTTTAGACAATGCAGCTGATCCAAAACCATTAGCATGATTAACAGCAAGATCCTCATCATTGGTAAAGATGAATAACCCATTTTTATTAATCATATATAATGGTGCAGCATCCAAAATTGCATCTTCATAAATCCAATAGTTACCCATATTTTGGAAACGGGAAGTCAATCGACTTAAATGGTTTAATACTTTTTCAGGAATATCTCCTCGATCAGTTGTGAATCCAATAGTAAAGATTGGCATATCTTCTTCAGCCTCAACTTCATTTTCAATATACTCAAACGTAACCTCGTCGTAAGTGAACTCAATTTTTGTTGTTTTAA
Organism: Flavobacteriales bacterium; assembly: GCA_947505255.1. GTDB lineage: Bacteria > Bacteroidota > Bacteroidia > Flavobacteriales_D > Crocinitomicaceae > M0103. The sequence continues at coordinate 9,757 of CANNKP010000015.1, read as the reverse complement.
TTTTTTTAATCCCATTAAAAGTACCAAACATACTTCCCTTATAAGTTCCAAATAAAGCATCTTTATTTACGAATTCATTTAATAATTCAATGGTTAAAACATTTGCTGATATTTGTGCGTTTTTTTCGTCGGTAAGAATTGGCATTACTACTTTATAGGCTTGCTCGTATGCTTCACGAAGGTTTATATTGTAAGTGAAATATGCTGTATTATCTTGATGAATATATTTTAACACATGATTGTCAAATTTAGAATCATTCATTTTCTCATAAATAGATCCAATTTTCTCACCATAACGTGCTTCCATTTTGAATTCAACGGAATTATCGTGAAGTAGTAAATCACCTAACAATACATTCCCTGTATATAATTCTTTCATATCATTGTATAACGAAGGAAACATCGTCTGGAAGTACCATAATCCCTGAGATTTCTGAACATTTCTAGAATTATCTAAATAAAATATTCCTTCTGATGTATGTGTTAATTGCTCAGTGAAGCGAGGATCAAAAGTTAGTAGATTTGTTTTTTCGATTAATAACTCATCACATAATTCTTTTAAAAATTGTGTTTGCATTACTAGTTGAACACTATCTCTTAATTCATAATAATTCTTTTGATTTGGATCTTCTTCTGCTTCAGGAAATTCGTAGTTTGAATCAGGTTTTTGTTCTGGTTCCATTTCCTCAAAAATCTCTTCTTCTAAGACTTCATCTTCATTCTCATCTGAAGATTCAATATAATCGTCCATATACCATGGGTTTTCATTTCCTCTAGCATACCAAATAGAATCAGTCATTTCATCTACTTTTTCCATTGTTGGCTCAACGCGAATTAACAAAGCTGAATTACCCTGAATAATCAAATTATTAAAATATGAACTGTAAAATTCTGTTCCAGGATAAGGACTTTCTATTCGTTCAAAGTCATCAAAAACATGAAATAAATCAGTTTTGTTTTTTACACCAAAAGTAAAACCAGAAACTTCGTGATTTTCTCCTCGGCCATAAAAAACATTCAACTTTTGGTCAAAGTCGATTCCCGAATCTTTTAGAGTTCTTCCTGATGTTGAACCGTCAAATAATTCTTGTTGAATCTCCTCCATGAATTCGTATTTCACAAGTTCATCAAGGGAAATTTTTTGAAGCAACGTAAAATTATTAATACTAAAAACAGTTACAGCATCTTTTGGAATAAGATCTTCAGATTTTTGGGCATTTACCAATCCAGAAATGAAAATAAATGCAATAATATTATGTAGCTTCATGTGTAAGTGCGGAATCACTTGTTTATATTAAATTATCAAGCAAATTTACAAAAAATATAGTGTCTAATTCTTGATCGGTGTGAGATAGATTGTGTTTTCTAAAATTTTTGAATTTTGAGTTAAGGCATAAGGATTAGTTCTGATCATAACAGCCATCTTATTTTTAGAAAGAGTAGCTGATGGATTGCTGAATTTATCTACAGTTCGCTCAAATCGAGAAATAGAAGTATAGTTTCCTTGCTTCATTAATTCAATGTCTTCTTGTTTAAAATCTTTTGTTTTTTTAACAGTTATTTCGGGAATCGAACGCACCATTTTTGATCCATCCCAATTTAACCACGCTTGTTCCAATTCTGGAATATTTTTTTCCTTGCTTTCTTCTTGGATGACTTCTTTTAATGCTGTTTGAAGAGCCGTGACATTTGTAAAATCACATTGTAATTTAAAAATATAATCTGTAAAGTTGTAATCAAAAGTCACATTAGACATACCTGGCTTTCCTTCTAGTTTCTTTTTAAATGAAAGGATTTTTTCTTCAATATCAGCAATCGTTGGAATCTTTCTGCCATCCAAACTATCCAATGCTAAAATTGAATTTATTTTAATCTTACTTGAGCTTAAATTTATAGTATATTTCAGCGTGCCACTGCCATCGTTTTTTATAGAAATGTCATCGATAATTTCAATACAAGAACTGAAACTTAAAAGAATAACCAGCAATCCAATAAAAGAAGTAATTTTCATAATGTAAATTTAATCAATTCTCATTTTGCAAAAACAATACCAAGAAAATTGAAGTAACAATGAAAAGTGAACATTTATTGTTTATCGTATTCGAATATAAAAATGGAGGATTTGTAATTCTATTTTTTAATTAATTTTACTCTATAATATTACTGTTCATGAAAGTTTTCAAATTTGGTGGAGCATCAGTTAAAGATCCTGATGCAGTAAGAAATGTCTCAAACATCCTTTCATTATTTGAAGGTCAAAAATTGACTGTCATTGTATCGGCAATGGGCAAAACCACTAATAAGTTGGAGCTGTTAGTGAAATCCTCATTTGATCGTGATCGTAAAATATACATGGCACTTTTGGACGAAGTGTATGATTTTCATATGGATATTTTAGGTGAACTTTTTTTGGAAAAACATGTTGCAATTTACAATCAAGTAGAAGATGTTTTCGAGAAATTGAGAGATAGATATGATGAACCTTTACCCGATAATTATAGTTTTGAATACGATCAAATTGTTTCTATTGGAGAATTGCTTTCTTCTCAGATTGTTGCCGCTTTTCTTTTGGAACAAGGTCATTCTGCTTCCTGGGCAGATTCTAGAAAATTGATTCGAACCAATAATAATTACCAAGAGGCAGAAGTTGATTGGAAAAAAACGGAAGAATTAATAACTTTTAATTTCATTCCTCAATTTAAACTAGTAGACATTCTGGTAACCCAAGGGTTTATTGGCCATACACCAGAAGGATTCACAACTACTTTAGGTCGAGAAGGTTCTGATTACACAGCAGGTATTTATGCTTATTGCACAAATGCTGAAAGTGTTACTATTTGGAAAGATGTTCCAGGAATGTTGAATGCCGATCCTAAATGGTTTGATAATACAATAAAATTAGATAGTATTTCATTCAAAGAGGCAATTGAGCTTTCTTATTATGGAGCATCTGTCATTCACCCAAAAACAATAAAACCGCTTCAGAATAAAGGAATTCCATTATACGTGAAATCGTTTTTGAATCCACAAGCTGAAGGAACGGTAATTCAAGCTTCTATTGTCAATGACCATTTGGTTCCGTCTTTTATTTTTAAGATGGATCAAATTCTTTTTTCATTCACAACAAAAGACTTTTCATTTATCGTTGAAGAAAATTTGAGTGATATTTTTAATCGCTTAGCGAAAGTCAATGCGAAAATTAATTTGATGCAAAATTCAGCCTTGGATTTCTCAATTTTACTAGATAGAAATAAGGTGGATCCAAATCAAATTTTGGAAATGTTCAAAGATTCCTATGAAGTAAGATATAATGAAGGATTAGAGTTAGTAACTATTCGGCACTATGATGAAGAAACGTTAGAGCGAGTTACAGAAAATAAAGATATTTTGTTGGAACAAAAAACACGTCAAACTGCGCGTTTAGTTATGAAAGAAAGAGTGTAATCTTGAGAATTAACATTTTTATTCAATATACCTTAAAAGTGGTACTTTAAAACACTTTGCAATTTGGTAACTTTGTGTTAAGTAATGAATAAAAATGAGTAAATCTTTATCTTCAATTATACCAGGTCAACTTGTAAGAGTTTCCTTTATCAAAGATTCAGCATTAAAGCCGAAATTGATGGAAATGGGTTTGGTTATAGGCAAAGAATTACGCGTTCTTTTTAAGGCGCCTTTTGGTGATCCCATTGCAATTGACGTTCATGGTTATGTTTTATCACTTCGACTAGATGAAGCAGGATTAATTGAAGTAGAAGACTCCATATAATAGAATGTTTTTACCTAAGTTTGTTATCCAACCAAATTGTAATAAATGGGTTTTTAACTTTCTTTTTAGAAAATTAAAAAGGACGTTTTAACAATCACGATCTAAATGAACAAATGAAAATAGCACTTTTAGGAAATCCAAACACAGGTAAAAGTTCTGTGTTCAATATGTTGACTGGTTTGCGTCAACAGATTGGGAATTTCCCTGGTGTCACAGTAGATAAAAAATTCGGTCTTTTTTCAATTGATAAAGAAGAACATACGCTAATTGATTTTCCAGGAACGTATAGTATTTATCCTCGATCGAAAGATGAACAAGTAGTTTATGATGTTTTATCTAACCCTAATCATGCAGACTTTCCAGATCTTATTATTGTTGTTGCAGATGAATCAAACTTAGAAAGAAACCTTTTTCTATATACACAAATTTATGACTTGAAAATTCCTTCAATATTAGTGCTCAACATGGCTGATATTGCACGTAAAAAAGGAAAAACAATTAATGTAGAGAAACTTCAAAAGAAATTTGAAGGTTCTATTATTATTGAAACAACAGCACGAATTGGATTGGGAAAAGATAGATTGATTCAAGCAATTCAATCTAAGTCAAACAACAAAGAGTATGAAGCTTTTCAATCGAATGCGCACTTATGTGAAGTTGGCGATTTGAAAGGACAAGAAATTGAAGCAAATGAGCGATATAATTTGATTCATCAATTAATTGAAGAAGTTGAGTTAGAAAAAGTCCAAAATAAGGAATCGCAATCCAATCGATTAGACAAGATTTTGGTTCATCCAATATTTGGCTATTTAATATTTGCAGGAATCTTGATGTTGATTTTTCAATTTATTTTTGCTTTTGCAACTTATCCGATGGACTTCATTGATCGTATTTTTGCAAATTTCAGTAGTTGGCTTGGAAATACATTGCCAGAAGGTCTTTTTTCTGATTTGTTGAGCCAAGGAATTGTTCCGGGAATTGGAGGTGTGGTTGTTTTTATTCCTCAAATCGCTTTATTATTTTTCTTTATTTCAATTTTAGAAGAGAGTGGCTATTTGGCGAGAGTAGTTTTTATTATGGATCGACTCATGCGACCATTAGGATTAAGTGGGAAAAGCGTTGTTCCATTAATGTCAAGTGTAGCATGCGCCATTCCAGGTGTTATGGCGACTAGAACAATTTCGGATTGGAAAGAAAGAATGATTACAATATTGGTTGCTCCCTTAATGAGCTGTAGCGCTAGGATTCCAGTTTATACTTTGTTAATCGCATTAGTCATTCCAAATGAAAAAGTTTTAGGTTTTATTAATCTTCAAGGGTTAGTATTATTTGGTTTGTATTCGTTGGGATTGATCGCTGCCTTGCTAATTGCAGTCATTCTAAAAATGCTGATTAATTCAAAAGAAAAAGGATTTTTACTTTTGGAATTACCTTCTTATAAAGCCCCAAGATGGGGAAATGTCGGAATTACTGTTTGGGAAAAAGTTAAAGTTTTCACTTTGAATGCTGGAAAGATAATTTTAGCAATTTCCATCGTTTTATGGGCAATGGCAACTTTTGGTCCAAGCGATAAAATGGTCCAAGCAGCAAAAGCGACAAAAATTGAAGCTGAGTCTTTGAATTTAGGGAAAGAGGAAAAAGACAGATTAGTCGCTTCTGCTAAATTGGAGCAATCCTATATTGGCATTCTTGGAAAGACAATTGAACCTGTTATTCAACCTCTCGGATATGATTGGAAAATAGGGATTTCTTTGATTACGTCTTTTGCAGCACGAGAAGTTTTTGTCGGATCTTTAGCAACAATCTATGCTGTTCAGGATGATGGTGGCACGAATAAACGGTTAATTGAGCGCTTAAGAGATGAAAAAAGATCAGATGGCAAACCTGTTTATAGCTTGGCATCTGGTGTTTCATTAATGATTTTTTATGTCTTTGCAATGCAATGCATGGCAACTTTGGCCATTGTGAAAAGAGAAACCAAGAGTTGGAAATGGCCTTTAATTCAAATGGGTTTCATGGCAACTTTGGCTTATGTTGGTGCTTGGATTACTTTTCAACTACTAAGTTAAAGACATGCAATTGATACTTGTAATAATCACCATTTCTTTAGCACTTATTTATTTAGGCAGAAAGTCCTATAGGCGATTTTTCAAGAAAGATGCAAAGTGTGATGGATGTGCTATGAAATAGTATTCTTATTGCTAATTTTTCTTTTTCCAGTTTTGAGGATTGTCAATGATGTATTGTTCAATTCGATTATAGTCTGCTTGATTTCTTATTATATGGTCATAATAATTTCTTTGCCATATTTTATTTTTATAAAATGTGGGGGCAAATTGCAATTCATCAGTGGGGGCGAATTGCAATTCATCAGTGGGGGCGAATTGCAATTCGCCCGTACTGTTAAAGAAAAGATTTATTTTCTTTGTGCTTGCCCCTTTAAATCCTCTGATTATTGCCCCAATTGTTTGAGATGGGCTTTTAGGATTTGAATGCTCCCATTCCTTAGATTCTTTATCATTAGATATTTGATGATCAATCGTCAAAATCATGTGCATATGGTCAGGCATAATAATAAATTCTCCCAATGAAATATTTGATCTCAATTGAATTGAATTTTTCCATTCCTGTTCAACAATTTTCCCTACTGTATTTAAAATCATTTGACTGTTTTCTATTTTTCCAAATAGATGCAATCGATCTTGCGTTACAATTGTTATGAAATAGCTTCCTTCTAAAGAATAATCATAGGTTTTTAGACGTGTTGATTGCCTGTTTGGCAGGTTTGGTAATAATGACATTTCGTATTTTTCATCTTAATTTACGAAATATTTACATATCCATTCAACTTTAAACACTAATGCCCTCCACTTTTCTCATCAAATGAGATCCCTTGTTTTTTTAACAAAGATCTCACATAAATTGCAAAGAATCCTAAATAGGCAAAACAAATTACGCCTACGATAAAAGAGGACTGAATTCCAATTACGTCAGATAATTTCCCTTGAATAGGAGGAATAATTGCACCTCCTAGAATCATCATTACAAGGAAAGCAGAGCCTTGAGATTGGTATTTTCCAAGTCCAGCAAGTGAAAGTGAAAATATTGCCGGCCACATGATGGAACAAAATAGACCGCCACTCAAAATTGCATAAACGGCTAGTGTTCCAGAGCTTGTTAGACCAATGATTAATGAGATTGCACCAAGTGTGCTGAAAACACCCAAAGTTAAGGCTGGTTTGTCGTTCGTGATAAAAAATGCAGCTATTTGAATACAAATACATACGATGTACCAATAAAGTGTATCAATGTTATATCCTGCTATTGAGGTTAATCCTAATATAACTCCAAAGGCAATAAGTGGAACTATAAAACGTAAAATTTGCTTTGTTTTTTTGCTAAGATCAAACGCATTAATAGCACCGGCCCATCTTCCAATCATTAAACTCCCCCAAAACATTGCTGTGAAAGGTGCGATTTCAGAAGCACTATATCCACCAAATTGCTTTTGTTTCAGTAATTCACCTAAGTTACTTCCTATTGCTACTTCAACTCCTACATATACAAAGATGGCAAGCATTCCTAATGTTAATTGCGGATATTGCATTGCTCCCCAACTTGTTTTTTGTTTTTTTCCCGCAACGAAAGCATAAAGTAAACCACCAACAATTACTATCAATCCGGCAATTAACCAATTAATTCGCTGTTGTTCGAGTGGTTTTTTAATCAACTTGATTTCTTTTTGAATGGCTTGTTCAGTTTGAATTTGTGTTGCATTTAACTTCGGTAAAGTATTGCCTGCTTCATCTAGAGAAACTTGTTCGAGATCATGTTTAAGCTGAATCAGCTCTTTGTTTGCAGCTTCCTTGTAATAGCTATTAAAAACAGGTACAAAGCATGTAATTAGTAATCCAGTAATTACTAATAATGTAATAATTGCTTTTTTTGATTTCTCCGATTTCTCATCACGAATACCAGCGGGAAGTTTTTTTGAAAAGCCGAACAAACATGCGATTCCGACAAACAGTAATGCAACGCAACCATATAAAATATTCACCTTATCCATGCTTAAAGTCGCATAAACTTTTGGGTCCACCGCTGCCGCTGAGCCAAATAAAGCTAAGGCAACGATCAGAGGACCGATAGTTGTTCCCAAACTGTTTATTCCACCACCCAAACTTATTCTATTACTGCCTGTAGACTCATCGCCCAATGAAATCATAAATGGATTTGCAGATGTTTGTTGCAATGAAAAACCGAGAGCAACGATGAAAAAACCAAAAAGCATTCCTGAAAAAAGATCAGCATAAACGGATATTATCATTGCTACAGCGCCCAAGGCCGAGAAGAGCAAACCAAATACGATACTTTTTTTGTAGCCCCATTGTGCAACTAAATCTTTTCCGCGAACAGACCCAATAACATATAGAGCAAGAGCTCCTAAATAATAAGCACCATAGAAGGCAAAGTCGATTAACTGACTTTGGAACTGATCTAAATTGAATTTACTTTTACAGAATGGTATAAAAACACTATTCCCAGCAGCAATAAATCCCCAAAAGAAAAATACAGTTGTTAATGTGAAGAGTGCTCCGTTATTTGTTTTTTTAATTTCAGTCATAAGTTAGTTTTAATATGACCAAATTAACTGAAAATTAATATTTAAACGGCTTTTACTGACATATTCTTTGAACTGTCAGCTATTGATAACATTTTTTTTACTGTTTTCACAATGGAATTTGCATCAAAACCACAATCAGCCCAAAGTTCTTCTTGCGTTCCGTGATGAATGTATTGATCTGGAATTCCTAGACGAACAACTTCAGAACTATACTTTTGATCAACCATAAATTCTATAACAGCAGATCCAAATCCACCCATCAAACAGCCATCCTCAACAGTAATTACTTTTTTGAATTTAGAAAACACTTCGTGCAACATTACTTCATCAAGTGGCTTAACAAAACGCATATCATAATGTGCAATTGAAGCGCCAGTATCGCTCAGTTTGTTAATTGCTTCTTGAGCGAAATTGCCAGGATGACCTATTGTTAAAATAGCAATGTCTTCGCCATTAGTTACTTTTCTTCCAGTTCCAACTTTTATCGGTTTCATTGCTGTTTTCCATTCTGTCATGACACCATTACCACGAGGATAACGGATTGAGAAAGGGCCCATATTTTCTTGTTGAGCTGTAAACATGATATTACGCAATTCTGCTTCATTCATTGGAGCTGCAACAATCATATTTGGAATGCTTCGCATGAAAGAAAGGTCGTAAGCACCATGATGAGTTGCTCCATCAGCACCAACTAAACCACCTCTGTCTAAGCAAAAAACAACATTCAGATTTTGAATGGCAACATCATGCAAGACTTGATCGTAGGCACGTTGCATGAAGGAAGAATAGATATTGCAAAAAGGAACTAATCCTTGAGTTGCTAGGCCTGCAGAAAAAGTGACAGCATGTTGTTCAGCAATTCCAACGTCGAATGCACGATCGGGCATTGCTTCCATCATAATATTTAGTGAACATCCTGAAGGCATAGCAGGAGTTACGCCCATTATTTTTTCATTTTTTTCGGCTAATTCAACAATGGTATGACCAAAAACATCTTGATATTTTGGAGGTTGAGGAGATTTTGGAACAATTTTAACAATTTCTCCTGTTTCTTTATTGAAAACGCCTGGTGCATGCCATTTTGTTGGATTTCCTTCTTCAGAATATTTATATTTTGCTCCTTTTCGAGTAATACAATGTAAAATCTTAGGTCCAGGTATATCTTTCAAATCCTCAAGAACTTTGGCTAAACCAATTACATCATGACCATCTACTGGTCCGAAATAACGAAAGTTTAATGATTCAAATAAATTACTTTGTTTAAGCAAGGTTCCTTTTAGTGCACTAGATATTTTTGAAGCTACAGATTGCGCATCTGGTCCAAATTTGGAAACTTTTCCTAATAATTTCCAAACTTCATCTTTAAC
>CANNKP010000014.1 GCA_947505255.1 Flavobacteriales bacterium | reverse complement strand
GGTGTTCTTGTCCGCCCCACAGTCGAAAACTAATCAAGAAATAAGCATGTAGAAAGCTTGAAAATTCATCGTTTGGACGAGGGTTCGATCCCCTCCGGCTCCACAATCAGCTATTAAAAAGGAAACAGAAATGGTTCCTTTTTTTGTTTCATAAAATTGCAATGAGGGGTGAGAAGCAAGGTGCCGATGTATATTTTCAAGAGAAGAATGATCGTAGAAAATAACCTTTAGGTTTTCGATGTTTGAAAGCAGTTCGATACACCCATCAATTTTGGATTCAATATTTAGTAAAGTGTTACTTAATTTATTCAATTCTCTTGTTGAATTTGTGATAGATGTTTCGATTTCGATTTAAAGTTTGTACGGATTTAATCACTTTCGAAGAATGGTTTGGATAAAAAGGCACAAATTGAACTGCTATTCTTTTGGACTTTTTGAAAAATAATGAACAGTTAAGATATAGGTTCTAGAGGTAAATGGATTTTACTTATACAAATGAACATAAAAATGAATATCTATAAAATCCCGAAGCTGAAACATCAATTTTTAAATGGATAGAAACTTGGTGTTACAGAAATAGAATACATCCAGCCTTGAACTGCAAAACACAAAAGAGCTTGAATTAGAGTATGGTGAACTTTCCTCGAAATAAACCTTTTGATGTTAGTATTGAGTACAAATATTCGCCAGTAGGCAAATTATCTTCCTTCAAATGAATGCTGTTCACACCTTTTTCCTGGTAGGAAGCTGTGCGCTTCAAAATGGATGTTCCGTCTAAACCATAAATAATAAATTCGACTTGAGAAGATTCACCAAGCGTATAGGATATTGTTCCATCGCTGTTCCCTGGGTTCGGATAGACATGAAGAGTAAAATCATCAACGTTTTCTGAAATAGCTAAGCTAGAACCTAGAAAATGAAAAGTAACTGTATTGTTTGAAGAATTAGGGATAGCAAGTGTATCATTTAGAGTGTTATAATAAATGTCGGCTGGATTGTTCAATCCTGTGACAACAGATCCAAGTGAAACAAATGAATTGTCGAACTTGTTAATCGATTGTGTATTCCAGGCAGAAACAAAGTAATTCCCTGCCGCATCTTTTCCAATTCCGTCACAATTCCCTAAATTCGTTGGGGTAATTGTAGAAACTGTAGAGTCATTTAGACTGACGGCTTTAATCGCGGAACTCGCACCCCAATTCACAAAAATTAGTCTGTTATTTACTCCGTCGTACCACATGCCATTTGGAGATGAAACCGTATTCGAGACCATTACATTAAAAGCCTCCGTAACGGTATTAATTCTATATATCTGTTTGGCTGTGAAATCGCTTACAAACAAAAATTGTGCGCCATCACTTGTCACACCATTTAAAAAGGTTGCGCCAACATTGATATTATTTACAAGAGCACCTGTCGTTAAATCATAGCTTTTCATCCTGCCACCATCGCAAACCCATAATTTACTACCTAGAATTTCTAATCCAGCAGGACTCGTCACATTAGAAGTAAATAGAGTAGGTGCTTGTCCGGGAATTACGGATTGAATGCTTTTTACTGCACCCCGATTAGAAACGAGGTATCTTCCGTTAGCAATATCGTATTCCACACTTTCAGGGCTACTGAAGGATTGCGCGAAAAGAGAAGAAACGGAAAAACAAAAAACTAGCGTAAAAATTGATTTCATGTAATTAATTTAGCTTGATAAAGCTAGTAATAAACAGTCAATAAGTACAGATTCTTTCTGTTTTTATTAAATCGCGTCTGTAGCTCGATGAATTCCACCTATTAAGTTTGTGTAATCTAGAATCTGCAACGTTGCACAGAATTTCATTTCAAGGCTAGTTGTCGGAATTTTGTCTCATAACCAATTAAAATATGAGATATGATAACTAGACACAACCAAAAAATCAAAACGTTTTACACTGAAAAACAAGTTTGCTTCGATTCAATTCAAGATCAATCATTTTCGCAATCGCCGTTAAAACCATTTTTGTTAATGAACAGAATCAAGAGTAGCGAATTTGGATCTGCCTTTGATATAGTCGATGATTTTTCTCCTTTTGAGCGCGAGGATTTTTTGTCAGCACACACGGAAGAGTATATCGATAATGTTTTTAACAAGACTGGTAATTATAGTTCAAACAGTTTACCATGGTCTGAGAATTTGGTGGAGAGTTTGACCTACACCAATGCTTCTATTTATAACGCGATGCGCCATGCCTATTTGAATCCGTCTGATTTGTGTTTTGCTCCAATTTCTGGAATGCACCACGCAATGCCGAATTCAGGAAGTGGGTTTTGCACCTTCTCAGGCCAAGTAATTGCTTCATTAAAACTGTACGAAGAATTTGGTGCCGTTGGTGCTTGGTTCGATTTAGACGGACATTTTGGGAATAGCATTGAAGACACACGATCGTTCAACCCACTAGTTGACAAGGCGATTCCAAAAATCTGTAACGTTAATCCAAGAGGAACTGAAAAATCCTATTTGGAAAATTTTGAACAGCATTTAGATTTCATTGGCGAAAAGATAAAAAGGGGAGAGGTGCATTATGTTGTTTTTGCTCATGGGGCTGATAGTCATATCGACGATGATCTTGGAGGATCCTGCAATACGAAAAACTGGGTCAAATGCGCAGAATTATTTGCTAAATGGGTGAATGTAATATCAGATGAAATAGGAAGACCTTTGCCTGTTACCTTGACTTTATTCGGAGGTTATCGCAAAAATAATTACGACGCAGTTTTGGATTTGCATATTCAATCGTTGAAAACGTGTTGGGAGATTGTTGAGAAAAAGCAAGAAGATGAGAGAAATGCAGCGTAGGTTTTTCCGATCTTTAAAAAATTACCTGTTGTTCCTCAAACCAAGTTCATATAAGTATTTCGTTTCGATCAAATTTAAAACAAATGATTAACTAAGAAAAATAGTTTATATATATGTCATGATTACTCCACAGCAAGAAATGATTATAAAGAATGTAACTCAAAGGGTTCAGCCAACGTTTTAGGCGTTTTTGGTTCTTATGCACGTGGAGAAGAAAATGAAAAAAGTAATCTTGATATTTTAATCGATTTCAATCTTAAAGTTGATTTACTTGAGCTGATAGGAATTGAACAAGAGCTATCTGAATTGCTTGGCATCAAGGTAGATCTTATCACTATGCGATCTGTGAATACATCTCTAAAACCATATATTGAAGCGTATTTAATTAGGTTGGTATGAAAAAAGATCCAATTATTTATATTGAACATATTACTAGCTTCTATATTTACCGTGAAAACATATTAAAATATAGATCTTTTCACGGTAAATGGCGTAAATTAATAAGAAAAATTATGACGCTCGATTTTGGTTCTTGATAGCTTTTTGCAATGAACCATCGTTTAAATCGGCACGGTAAATATTCATAATAAGCTTATAGCTTGCAACTTGCAAACGTCGAAACACAATACCAAAGTTTTTTGCACTAAGACTTTCTTCAATGGACAATAAAAATAGTACTCAGCATAATTGATAGTTTTTTTGGTGAAGCTTAAAAAGTTATTTCTTGTTTTCAGATAACCAACGTTCGGCATTTTCCTTAGAAATAAATTTATAACCAGTTAGTTTCGTTAAAGCTTCTTCAGCGCAAGTTTTCTTGATAATTTTATTTTTATTACTAATATAAAAAACAGTATAAATATATTTTTCTGATTCAATAACTGGATTAATAATCTTTCCAGAGTAGAAGTCAAAAAGTAAAGTCCCTTGATTCCAATTGAAATTAGCTGTGTCTTTACTTCTCGTATCTAATTTTAAGTCAGAAAGATTTGGTGCCAATTTTATTTCACCATCTCGCGTTGAAACATTCGGACAAGAAATATTACGAGAATAAATCTGATTTACAAAACCAGGACTGTCTTCATAAAATTTCTTATAAGCTGGACATGAGGGTGATTCATTGTCATAGATTTCAAAACGATTTACTGGGTCGTAACAAAAGTCAGTGCCATTTACATTGTCATACCACCAAATATTATTACTACTATTATAAGCCATCCAATAAATATTATCAGTGTCTCTATTGCCGATTTCTACATCTACATAACTATTTGGTTGTGCCGCGTACCAACCTTCTGATACCCATTGACCATCTATATATTTACCAAGAGCTAAATATGCAGTTAAAGAACATTCGTTATATAACCGGAAAACTTGACTGGTTTCTTCGATCAAAATATCATCATCATTTTCTATTATTTCTTCTTCATCATATTGACCAGAGCTATTCGGTTTCATGGCATAAGCATTGTTTAAATGCACTAAGTCAGTATATTTTATCCAAAAGAATCCATTTTGTCCCCAATCGCTGCCCCAACTGTTCATAACAAGAAAAGCACCACCAGCATTGTTATCGTCATATCCAATTATGCACATGGCATGATGACCAGCAACAACACCATCATTGTTCCCATTCCAAACACCGTTGTAATGATTTGAGGTATTTCCCCAACCGTTATTATAATAATTCATACTAATTATTACAGGATATTGCTCGCTTAATGCATATTTAATATTGTAACTTGAAAGATTTAATTCTTCATATTCGAATAATTTATTATTGTAACTATTGTAAGCAGATTGGTATTTACAGGTGTTTTCTACATCTGAAAATTTTGCACAACCATTTTCTTGCAAAAGTTCTAGTGCTTTATTTATATAACTTCCATCTGAACAAGGAGTTTCGTCTTCCTGCGTTTTTAATCGATTAAATAAATCCAAGGGTGAAAACGAAGGAAAATTTGCATCATTGTGCTCTAATCTTTGTACAATTGTAAATCCTGCGTATGCCGTTGCCCATGCAGTGCAAGACCCGAGGCTACCCTGACTCATAACCGGAGGGGCATAATACTTCAATGACGAACTGCTTGGCAAACCACCTCGTGTGGAAGGGAAATTTGTTTTATTGATAAGATTAGTATCAACTTTTTCTAATAAGCAGCCCGTTTTAAACTGAGAAAAGCTAGAAAATGATAGAAAAGTAAAACAAGCAATATATAGAATCGTTCTTAGCATAGTAGGTAGTTTTTAAAATTATAAGTACGAATTTAGTAAAAAAAAGAAAAAAATATAATTAATTCGTTAATTTTAAATTACATAATTATCATTCAATCAATTCTATTTCAATGATTTTATTTTATTTTTGTTATTTTAATATTAAAAATAACAGATGATCCAACATTTGTTGCAGCAGCAGTAGAGCAATCAATTGAGGAACAATTGCAGAAGGTTAATTTAATGAAAAACTAGATAAAAAGGGAATTTAAGATGGAATCAATTTCATAATTCATTATAAATAAATGGACGACCAATTTGATCAAGATTATGTTTCTTAAAAAAAAGTTAGTATTAAAATTTATATATTTATCACTTAATAATTTTTACGAAATGAAAAAAAGCTATTATTTTTTAGGATTACTAGTAATTATTTTTGGTGTTTTACTTTGGAATATTTTGGATGCTGAAGTTCAAGTTGCTGATAAGAATAAACACGTCAGAATAAAAAACGATGTTCAAGAGGATATGAGCGTAAATGAAAGTAGGGAAATCCCAGTAAATGAAAACAAGGGAATCCCAGTATTGGATACTATTTTTGACAAGAAGATTAAAGAAGACATTAAAGGGAAGAATTTAGAATCTGCAATACAATATATTCGTTCCTCAATTAGTTATGTCGTAATAAATAGCTTTACTAGTAAAACAGGAACAACAGATAGTGCAACAGTTATTTTTCGCCCGAATTCCACTCCGGTATATTTATTTGAAGGACGTAAAAAAATTGGAAGGATAGTATTGAGAAAAAAGGATGATAGGCGATATACAGATGTTGTTTTTAAACCATAAAGTTAAATTTACCAAACATAGGACTTGATTGATTTCACTTGTTTCAAGTATTTATTTCATTCTTCCTTAAAATCATTTTCATCTAACTTTAATTCCCATTTTTCTAGATTTTGATATTTATCATTTATCCAACCAATGGTTTTTTTTGCTGTCATTTCCCATAAAAAGTATTTTTTCTCCTTAATTTTTATAAAATTAGTTGCATATTCATCAGCGACGTCATCATCATTGGTTAAACAAATTCCTAGCATAGAATGATGTTTATGTTCAGTTGAATCATCATAATTGAATATAGCAACAGATAGTTGGTCATAATCTTTCAATAAGAAAAAAGTTGCTAATGTACGTTCATCACAATCTGCTGAAAAACTAATAGCATCCTTGTCATCAATCCCTAATAAAAAATGAGCTGGTGAAATGAGATCATTTTCTACGTTTGTTTTATGCACTCTAGATTGAGAGAATGAGGCAATCGCATTTAGAAATTCAATCTGATTATTAACTGTTTTTGGATGCTGTTTATGAATAGAAGAAATAATAATTTCCTTTTGTTTTTTTAAATTATCGTCCGCTTTTTGAATCAAAACGATGTATCTGTCTTTGATATCTTTACTATTCAATTCATCAAATGATTCAGCGCATTTACAAATATCTTTTTTATTTATTGCATAAGTAACGCGGTATTTATTTTTCTTGTTATTTAAATTATCTGTCCAGAAATAAACAAGTTTAATATCGTTATTGGTTTGAATTATAGGATTTTCATTTTTGGTTGAATTCGGTTTTTTGTAGGTAATATTTTGACAATAAGAACCTACAGCACCTACAATTAATTGACTAAATGAATAAATAACCATTATCGTAATAGTTAGAGTTATTAAAATCCAATTCATTTGAATGAAAATAGTTTTCATTCTTTTGGCAGTTTTAAATAAATAATTTATGAGTGGTGCGCCAATTAAAAAACATATTGCCATCGGAAGAATAATATAGTACACAACTTTTCCTTCAAATTTCTGCGAGAGATATATGCAAAAGATAACTAAAAGACTCATTAATAAAACCACAAAAACAGTTGCAAACACATCTATTTTTTCAGGATTATTGTCTTTTATCCATATAAATTGTTGGTCATCAGTTAGAACTTGTCTTTGAAATACTCCTTTAACTTTTCTTTTTAATCCAGTTGGACCAGTTTTTAAATTTAAAGGAATCTTAAAATCTTTTTTATCAACCCAATTATCCCAATAGGCAGAGCCATCTGATTGGAATCGTTCATTGCGGTATTGGTTATTTTTATATTGAACACGTCCTGTAGCTTTTCCCTTTATCGCGCGAATAGCTTTCCATTCTATTTCACCACCTTTCGTATAATATTCTTCGTAAAGAACGCCATTATCCTTTTTTCTATTTCCTGTTGATATCGTGCTTTTTAAAGAAGATTCTTTCGGGATTTTGAAGAAAACCTCAACTAATTCATACTCACCGTAAAGCTCATCATCATTTGTTTGTTCATGAAGAATTTTTGGTTTATTGACAATTTTAAAGTCAATTAATTCTACGGTATAAAGGTTTTTTTGGAATTGTATTTTACAATGGTTTGTTTTATCAGGAGCTCTCAATGAAAATTCAGCCTGCCTATATTTAGATAGTTCAATTTCTTCTATATTATCAATAACGATATCGTAAAAACGCACTAGATCAAATTTATTGAATGAAACGAGCTTGCTGTCTTTTTCGTTTTTAATAGCAATGAATTTCACGTGCGCAAATCCGCGCATAAAAAGATCTGATTTGTTTTGGTTTATTTTCATCATCGATTTTTCCAATCATATAAGAACATGATATGGTTCTTAGAATTTATATTTTTCAAATCTTCTTCATGATTACTTATGGTTTCTGTGCTTAATTGAATTCTTTTATAATCACGTTTGTGCGTTTTATGATTATCATGAATTTTCTTTATTTCATTTAGTAAGATTTGCTCGAATTCAGCTTTATCTTCTTTGATTAATCTATATTCAATCTTCGCTTTTACAGTGTAATAATCTTTTTCTCCCAATAAAAAGAACTTAAGATAAAATGGTCCAAAAAATAAAAGAACTATACTAATGGAAATTGACCAAATCCATGTGTTTTGAAAATTAAAATTAACCAGTTCATTTAAAAAATCGGGAATGGAATAAATTGAAATATTTAAAAAGAGTTTAAAAAAATTAAATTCAATGATTTTAACTATGACGAATAATAAAATTGAAAGTATAATAAAACGTATAAATCGAGTAATGAACAGTTGTTTATAATTAGCTCTTGATACTTTTTTTGGTTCTGAAAAAATCAAGTTAATAAAATAAAAAAATATCGTAGGAATAGCGAAAATAACTGATGTAACAATTGCCCGTAGGTTACTGTATTTGAGTGAGAAAAAGGAGTAGAAAAAAAAGAAAGCTGAAATAATGAACAGAATAATTATTAATCCCGATAGTAAAAAAAACAATTTGCTTTTTTTTGAGCTTAATGTCAGTATTTCTATATCAGCACCAGAAAAAAATAAAATCAGCTTTTTCATTTAGTATCCTTATTACTTTGTTTAGTCAACAAGTATTCTTTAATTATTTTGTCGTTTATTCGTTGCTGAGCTTCTATTAATTTTTTCCGTTCCCTTATTTTAAATTCAACAGGATGATTAATCACTTTATCACGTCTATTTCCTTTTGTGTCCTCATAAAATTCATAGATCACCTCAATCCCCATTTCAGCATTCGATAATTGGACAATGTTTTCTTCCATTTGCTCAAAAGGTCCTTTTACAAGCATAAGCTTGATTAAAATAGGTGTCAATGAAATAAGAGCAAAAAACAATATTATTAACCCTAAAAAAAAAGGATTGCTTTCAAAAATAAAGCGAACTTTTTCTGCAAATCTATCAACCTTGGAAATGATTGATGGACCTAGTCCATTTGTAGAGCCTTTATAATTAAAATCTAGCAACGAAACTGAAATTGGTAATGAGACGAAAATAGATAATACAATAGAAAACAACATTTTAGGGATGTTATAGATTAATTCTCGAAAAGTTATCGCTTCTGTGCCGTCACCATTGCCACTAGAAATGTATAGAAATCTGCTAAAGTTAAAGATGAAGCCCCCCCAGATAATTCCGAAAACTATAGAAATTGAAGTATATAAAAATGATAATTCTGTTTGATTAGCATCTACCTCCATATGGATTATTAAATAGAATGCATAAGCTCCGCCTAAAAAAGCAAAGAACCCAATTGAAAGAATTAGGGCTCCAACACAAAGTTGTTTGATCTGATCATTATACGTGCATCTTTCCAATATATAAGCATCTGCACCAGCAGCTTTCCAAAATTGCCGCATTAGCCAATTCGATTTCGGACTTTTATAATAGTTATTATTCATAGTTCAATAAGATATTTTTTGATTTTATCGCTGTTATTAAGTCGTCTTGATTAGTATTTAAAATGTACCGATTAATTGATTTTAAATTCACGTGTTCTTGTTCTGACATATCAATGTCTTTAGGAAGATCGAGTATTGAATGAAAGATGTGTAATTGAATAACGAATTTATCATTTAAACCTATTACATTAACCTTTATTTTTTTGTCTAAAGGTTTAATAGGGTAAGTTATTTTTATCAGTTGATCATCTTTTTTTACAGGGAAGAAAAGTCCATCAATACTTATGAATAGTGCATTTTTAGTTTTGAAATTTAGCGCCATAAAATTACTGCCAGGAATAATCGTTGAAAAGGTATTGTTCACAGAAAAAAAATCAATTCTTAGTTTCTTTTGTTCTTTGAAAAACAGAGAAAGGTATCGAAATAAATTTTTTTTAATATGAAGAATTTTCATTGCAATTTTCTCACTAATAAAGTTGATAAATATACTTGTTTATTACAAGGCATTGATTTTTCGGCCTATTTGAATTATTGATATTGAATTAATAACCGAAAATAGTTTTTAAAATAAAGTTATCTTTTAAAAATAGTTTTGATTTTTTAAATTGATTGATAATTAAAGCAACGACTAGAAAAAATAAAAAAAACAAAATAAAAGTATTTATAAAATGAATTTCTAAATTTTCTGAAAATTTTCTGAAAAATAGATGGACCATAGTTAGATGAAAGACGTAAAAAAATAAACTAGCTCTGCCGAAAAGTTGGAAAATTTTTAGTTTTTCAAAAGGTAGAAAATGGACAATATTTTTTATTAAAACGATAAAGCTTATTGCTAAGAAAATGTATGTTAAATTGGCTGGATAAAATAATTCAATAGCTTCTTCTCGCAGATAATTCGTTTCATTGAATTTTAAAATAGTTGTAAATACGAATAGTATAAGAGAAATCACGAAGTAATTAAATCCAATAAGAGTGAGTTTTCGTTTCTTTACTAAAAAGCCAATTAGAGGGAAAATAATCCAAGGAAAAATTGGGAACCAGCCGTTTAAAAATAAATTTTTAAACAAGGAAATAGAATGAAAGTCCTTTAAATCCGAAATCTTCGGTTCAAAAAGTAATTCCTCATAAATGCCGCAATAATGAAAACAAAAAGTAATTAGAATGATTACAAGAATAGAAATCATTAGAATACTTTCTTTCAAATTATGAATCAAATAGAGTATGATAAGTGTTAAACTTATTATGTATAAAACATCAAATGAATAAAATGGAATAATCCCCCATAAAAAAACATCTATTGTCTTCGCAATGAGTATAGTAATTAGAAATCTTTTAAAAGTATTTTTAAAATTCAATGATTTTGTAGAAAAGTTACTTCCAACTAAAAATAAAAATATAGGAGCGGCCAACGAGCAAATTAAACGCAAATAAAAATTTGTTGTATGTGCCAAAAAATCATCGCAAGGTAAAGAATGCGCTAAGAACATTATTGAAATTGCAATTCCTCTGAGAACATCTATTTTTTCATCTCTAATTAACATGACCGTATTGTATAAAAAAGTAATAAGAAGTACATATAATTAATAAAACATAAGCAATAACAGTTGAATAAAAAAGAAGCCAATCTCTTTTTAGATTATCTTCCATTTTATACCGCTGCTCAACTATTGCAAATATTGCTATTGCTGAAATAAAAAGGAATGTTAAAATATGTATACTATCTGAAAGATTATAAGAGTCACTAAGCGGTAAAAGGTCATCAGTAATGTATTTATTTCCTATTGAAGTGAAAAGTGAGCCAACGATTAATCCAAATTTTTCTTCACTACATCTATTTGGAAGAAGAATACTGCAAGATGCTAGCAAAATGGAAATAAAAAGTGTTAAGAAGAACTTTGAAAAAAGTCCCATAGATTTTCTCGAAAGGTTTATTTTAATAACTAAACTTTCAAATTGAGGGTTATTTTTAAGATCTGTATTTCCAAAATTACTTTGATATTGGAATTTTTCTTTTGAGATAAATATATCATTATCAATTTTCCAATCTTCTATCCTTTCTGGTTTAAGTCTGCTGTTTTCATCATCATAAAATATTTCAGCTTCTTCACAAGAAATAGCCAATTCAGGCTTAAATATTAATGTTTGCATATCAAATGGAAAGGCTGTGACATTAAAAATGTTTAATATTTTTGCAGTGACTTTGGCTTCTTGGTGATATTGTTTATCAAGTAAGTAATAATTACTTTCAAGAGAAAAGTTCACTTCAGTTGCGTTATTGATATCTAAAATATTTGCGATTTTATAAGTTGAATCTTTTGAATTTATCCAAACCCAAAAAACAATTTCATAAGAAGATGACTTATAATCTATGTTATAGATGTCCTCGATATAAATTCCGATTTTTAGTTTTTCTTTTTCACCACAGAATCCATTTAAATGAAATAACAAGAAATTGAAGAGTAGTATTGATTTGATTAATAGTTTCATTTTCGCAACAATTTTTCAAACGATTTTGAGTGATCGGTGTAATTTTAATAATGTTTTTCAGTCGTTCAAATTTAGTATTTTTTTTGAAAACAACAATTTGGTTTCCATTTAGATACTCATTTTTAAAGTTTAAACTAAGTTTCTATTCAGCATATGTTCGTATCAACTATACTATTTTTAAGGTTTTAATTTATAAATCAATTAAATAGCTAATTTTGATTGTCTTATAAATTTACAAGAATACTATATAACTCGTATTTATGATAATTAAACAATTCATTGGATTAAAAATAAAATTAGAACATAGATTTTGTTTGAAGTTGATTTTATGTGTTTTCACCACTTCAATCTGCTCTTCAATAGTAGCACAAGAACCACTTTTAGTTTTACCTGTTGGACATACAGATGGGATTGTTTCCGCTGTTTTTAGTCCAGATGGAAAGCTTGTTTTAACGGCAAGCGAAGATTATACTGCTCGCATCTATGATGCTTTTAGTGGCAAAGAACTTAGGACCTTTAATAAACTACCTGATGCATTAATCTCTGCAGTTTTTAGCCCGGATAATAAACTAGCTCTTACTCTATGTCAGGATAACACTGCTCGAATTTATGACGTTGTAACCGGAGAAGAATCTAAATTATTAGGTGACTATGCTAATAATATCAATTACGCTGTTTTTCTTTCAGAAGGAAAAAAAATACTTACAGTAAATAAGGAAGGTAATGTTCGAATTCATAATATCGAAATTGGACGCAAAAGGGCATCGAAAGAAATAGAACTTAAAAACTTTTTTAATTCAGAGGTTTTAAGTTCAGATGGTAAACTATTACTCGTTAAAGGAGATGATAACACTATTCGAATTTGGGATATAAAAACGGGTATAGAAAGTCTTGTATTGAAAGGACACAAAGGAGAAATAAATTCTGCTGTTTTAAGTCCAGATGGCAAATTTGTTATTAGTTCATCAATGGATAGTACTGCTCGAATATGGGATAGTAAAACTGGTTTTAAAATAATTACCTTAAAAGAAGATGATGGTCAGGTTAATTCTGCTGTTTTAAGTCAAGACGGGAAATTTGTTATCAGCTCATCAACAATCCATGGCACCGCTCGAATATGGGATAGTAAAACTGGCTCAGTGATCCACACATTAAAACGCCATCATGGGCAAGTTTATTCTGCAGTTTTTAGTTTAGATAGCAAATTTGCACTTACGGCAAGCGAAGATCACACTGCTCGTATTTATGATGTATTAAGCGGCAAAGAACTAAGAGTCTTGGAAGGACATACCGTTGGGATTGTTTCCGCTGTTAATAGTCCAGATGGAAGGCTAGTGTTAACAATTAGTGCAGATCAAACATATAGTATTTTTGAGATCTCAAGCGGCAATGAGCTGCACGTTTCCATAGACACTGTAAAATCTACAGTTTTTAGTTCGGATAGTAAATTGGCGCTTACAGTTTTGGAAAATGGAAAGCTAAAAATTTTAGATATATATAAAGGGATTGATGAAGAGTTATTATCGGAAAACTCATACTTTGGAGCATTTAGTGAAGACGGTACTTTAGCTTTGATAGCATCCGATGATAGCATCCAAATAATTAATATTTCAACTAAAAAAGTAGTGAATGTGTTGGAAAGTGGAATTACTAAAATTAACACCGCAATTTTTAGTCCTAACGGGAAGTTTATTCTTTTAGATTGTGATTCCACTTTATGTATTTATGATTTATCAACTGGCAAAGAGATCCAAAGACTGGGTAAGAATTCAAACAGTCAAAAGCCCGTTTCTTTTAGTCCAAATAGTGAATTCGTTCTAACTCTAGAAGAATTAAATAACAGCACAGAAGTAACTGTTTATAATCGAGATAGTGGTAATAAGCTGTTTTCAAAAAGTGATGCTTTTTATAAAACTCCCAAATTTGGTCCAGAAAGTAATACAGTTCTTATGTTAAAAAATGACCAAGAAGCATGTATATATGAGTTTTCTAAAAGCAATGAACCAAAGTGTTTTGGAGATCAAAAATATCAGCTAGAAAATGCAGAATTCAATTCAAGTGAAAATAAAATCCTCACTGTTTGCGGGAATGATAATACAATTCGTATTTTCGATGTAGAGTCAAGAAATATATTAAATACATTAAGGGGACATTCGGATAAGATAAAATCGGCTTATTTTGGGTCAGACGGCAAAACAGTACTTTCTGCAAGTGATGACCACAAAACCATTTTATGGGATGTCGCCTCAGGGAAGCCACTTTACACCCGCCTGCAGCTCAAAAACAATGACTGGTTGGTGTACGATCAAGATTATCGTTTTGATGGATCTCCTGGAGCAATCGATTATTTGTACTTGGTGTGTGGATTGGAGGTCATAGATCTAGAACAAGTAAAAGATAGTTTGTATGTTCCAGGTTTAGTCTCAAAAATATTGAATAAGGTACCTCTTATGCGCGATGGAAATCGTATTACCAAACTATCAGATTTAGATATGTGCAACAGAACGCCACTGGTAGAAAAAGAAGATGATATTAAAAAAGGTGAATTCCGCTACCGAATCACGCCAAGAAATGGAGATCTTGGTGCAACAGAAGTGTATATAAATAGTAATTTGACATTCACCTACGAAAAAGAACAACTAAAAGAAGTTAAAGTTAAAAACCAAACGACTTACTATGAATTGGTGCTAACACAAGAGAAAATTAACCCTTTCTTGGTTTCCAGGGATTCACTTTCCTTTAATCCCATTGTTGTCAAATCGAAGATTGCAAATGGAAGTATTTATAGCCGTGGAGTAAAAGTTGAAATGGCATCGACAATAAAAGGTGAAAAAGCCCGATTCTATGGTGTGTTTATTGGCGTGGATGAATACGGAAACCCTAATAAAATATCAGGAGACGGGCGTTATCGAAACCTTGATTTTGCTGCAAAAGATGCCAATGATTTAGCGAATGCAATTGAAGCAACAACGGGAAAACTCTTCGATGAGCGGAATATTTTTCGTCTTACAGGAAAGAAGTATCAACCTCCAACGAAGGAAGAAATACATGCTACGTTAGATAGTATTGGTAAAAATGCGCTTGCTAATGATGTTTTGTTTATCTTTTTTGCAGGTCATGGCGACATAAAAAAAAGCGAGCAGGGTAAAAATGAAATGATTTTCATAACCGAACGTTCAACTATAGGAGATACCACATCCTGTTTTAGTATTGCTGAATTGATGGAGTGGTGTAAGCCTCAAAATATTAAAGCACAGAAACGTGTATTTGTATTTGATGCATGTCATAGTGGGCAAGCAGTTGATGACTTCAGAAACTTGTCATTTGTAGGAAGAGGAGAGGATCAAGATACACGGATACTCCAATTAACAAAGTTAAACGATAAGAACGGAATGATGATCTTGGCAGCTTCCGCAGCAAATGAAAGTGCATATGAAGACCCAACCTTGGAGCAAGGTGTTTTGACATACCACCTATTAAATGCAATGAAAAATGATATTAACAAATTAAGCCCTAACCAAGACTCATTATTAGTTATTCGAAATTGGTTCGATATAGTGATTGATCAGGTTACTCAGTATGGCCAGCAAAATGCAAAACTACAAACGCCAGCAAGTTTTGGTGATGGTCGTTTTTATATTGGCAAAATCACATCAGAAGTGCAAAAATCAATTGACGTTTCCCCACAAAAAATACGTTTAGGGAAATCCTTGTTTTTAGCTGTAGATATTGCGAAGAATTGGTGCCCGGATTTAAGTCAAATAATTGATGAGAAGTTAGTAAGTTGCTCAGGGAAGTGTGAGTATGTTTATAAAATGAACGATGGTTCTTTTGGACAAGATTATTATGCTTTAGGCTATTACCAAGTTCAAAATAAAAATATTATTATAAGTTATGAGTTATTTTATAGGGATAAAATCGTGGGAGATCCAATTGTTATAAATAAATTCAAAATAACAGATGATCCTGCAGCAGTTGCAGAAGCAGTGAAGCAATCAATTGAGGAACAATTGTCGAAAGAATTAAAGTTAAAGCAACTGAAATAAGATAAGGTTTTCTAATGAAAAAAGCACTATTTTTTTTAATGGTATTTCTTGGCTTTTCGTCAGAACTTTTTGCACAGAATCCAGAATTGGAAAGTTTACGTTTGATTATTCCAATTGGTCATTCAGACGAAATTGGAGAAATTCGAATCAGCCCAAATGGAAAACTAGTAGCAACTGCGAATATTGAATGGACTTATGAAGGATCTATAGGTGATGGAGCTACGGATAGAAACGTCCTAATCTGGAACAATAGAGGGATTCCTTTGCATGTTCTGGCTCATGAGAATACCGTCTTATACATGAGTGATATATCCTTTAATGACTCGCTCATATTAACTTTTGACGGACAAATACATCTTTGGGATCTAACAAATGGACAAGAGGTTTTTCAATTTATGCCAAAGAATCAATTTGATGGAATCTTAGATTATTATTATAAGCAAAATATAAATTTCTTCCCTCATAGCAAAGACTTTTATTATTATTACGGAACTGGAATCAATACGGTTCATTTGAATAATTTAAGTTCATTTAAAAATAGTTTTTCCGATACTGTTCTGCTAGTATTCGATCCAGAAGAACCATTTCAAATTTACCGTTCTGAAAATATGGATTCATTGAAGGTTATAACCATAGGGACAACGTATTCTTGGCAAAATGGAAAATTTTTTCAATCAAAGAACACTCCGAAAGCCGATTCAATATTAATTGCTTCTGATGGATATTTTGAGGAGAATTCAACGAACAATCATCTGCTTGTTTCTCCAAAAGATTACAATCTTGAATTTTTTGATCGAGAATTGAAACAATTATTTTATTCTAACAATCGATCTGTGAATATTGATTTTGTTGACTTTAATAGACCTTCAAATGAATTTACCTATGAAGCAAATGGTCATCTGAATTGTGTGGATCTTTCAACTCTACAATCTAAAGGATATAAGTTTACAAATGATTACACATATAAGCATCTGTTGTGGATGGATACAAACCTATTCGTGTTCGATTACGGTGCATGGGCTAACATTGGAATTATGGATGTAAAGGACAGTATTGAACTCAAATTCGATCCGATTACTATTCCTTTGACAGTTAAAAATATGCTCATTGAAAATTCGATTGAACCAAACCAACCTTTATCCATAGGTACCCTTCTATCGTTAACTACCACTTGGTTGATGGATAAATTTCCTTCATTTGATTCGATAAGCGTAATGAATGGAATGTATAAAATTAATGGTTTTGGTTTTCCTCTTTCATTTCGACGAAAGGGAGACCTTTTGTATTTGACTGACTCATCATTCTATGTAAATGACGCTGAAACGGATAATTTAGAATCAAGTGATTCCATTGCCGTTTATGATCCGGGACAAGAAGAAATTGAGGAAATGGCACCGCGTTTCCCAAGACTGCTGAAAACATCAGATTACGATTCTCAGATTGACTATATAGTGCAGCAAACGCAAGAGAAAAAAGTAAGAATTTCTCAAAGCAAGTCTATCGACACTATTGAATTATCCTTGTCAAGTTTAATGAATAACCGGTATAATCAGCAAAAAACAGGAACAAATAAAAATCCAAATCCAGTTGAATGTTGGATCTTGGAAAAGAAGGGATTGATCGCTATAAATGAAATTAATGAGATTGAGTTTTTTAATATGAATGGGTGGCCCTTGTGGAGATTCATTCCAATTGGGAACAATGATTTTATGATTCTATTGCCAGATGGACATTACACTTTGAGCCATCCCACTATCGCAAAAGAACTGCACTATTTCAAAAGTAATTCTGAATTACTGCACTTTGATCAGCTTGATCCGATCTACAATAGACCTGATATTGTTTTAGACAGTGTTGGAAAATACTTTGGTGGAGCTGACCAACAATTAATAAGTCAATACCGCGAAGCTTGGGAAAAACGTATGGACCGATTAGGGCTCGATAAACTCAGAATAGGCAAAGGGGATTTTAGTGTTCCTAATGCTAAGATAGAAATTGTAAGTGATAGAATTGAATCAAATCAGGAAAGTGACCTTCAACTTAAAGTGGTTGCAAATGATCCAAAATATAAATTAATGAGTTTCAACGTATATGTAAATGAGGTTCCACTTTATAGTTCCAAAGGAATTTCTATTGCAGCACTAAATGTTAAAAACTGGGACAGCACGATTACCGTTCCTCTGTCAGTTGGTGACAATAAAATTCAAGTATCGGTAATGAATGAATTGGGATTGGAGAATTTCAAATATCCAATCTATGTGAGTTTTGTTCCAAATCAAGAAATTGTTGCGAAAACCTATTACATCGGAATTGGCGTAAACGAATTTTTAGATCAAACGCACAATTTAAAATACTGCGTAAGTGATGTGCGTGATTTAAGTGTAGAATTAACAAAACAAAACAATGTTGATACCATCTTATTAGTAAATAAGCAAGTAACAAAAGAAAATATATTAAACCTTAAAAAGATTCTGGAAAAAACTTCTGTAAATGATTGTGTTATTATTTCTTGCAGCTCACATGGATTGTTGGATGAAAAAAATAATTTTTATTTAGCAATGCACAATACTGATTTTTCTAACCCAAAAGTTAATGGCTTACCTTATGAAGAATTAGAAGGGATATTAGACAGTATTCCAGCAAGAAGGAAATTACTTTTATTAGATGCTTGTAATAGTGGAGAAAATGAACAAATTGAAGCCAATAAACTCCTGGTCTCTGAACAAGTGACTCAGCAGGAGCAATTAGATACGCGAGGAGTGAGAGTTATTGCAAAAAACGCTGCATCGACGAAAAGTTCATTTGAAACCATGATGGAATTATTTGTGAATATTCAAAATGAAACTGGATCAGTAATTATTAGCGCTGCTGGCGGCCAACAAAGTGCATTGGAAGCAATTGAAGTTAATAATAAGAAAATAGAAAACGGTGCATTTACTTATTGTATTTTGGAATATCTCAAGAATAATGAAAACCAACCAGAAAAATTGACTGTTAACCAGTTAAAAGCATACGTAGAAAAACGTGTGCAAGAAATCACGCATGGTCAACAGAAACCTACTTCACGTCAAGAAACGATGGAAGTGGATTGGAGATTGAAATAAGACAAAAATAATTTTGGAGTTTAAAAATAATGAGTTCTTAATATTCAATTTTTCTTTCAATGTATTTTATTGATCTAACTCCGCTTGCATCTTTTGTGTGTACGATTTTTATTATCCAATTGCCTTTTTTATCGTAGGTATAACTTCGTCTTTCGTATGATTCTTCTTTTGAATTAATATCGTATGATGTTTTATCAATTAAATCTCCTTTTTCATTGTATTCATATGTTGTTTTTTTAACTCGGTCATCATCCAAATTAGTGTTATATTCTGGATTTATACAATAAGTCCATTCAATTATCCTATTTGAAGAATCATATTTGTATCTGTATAGATGAGGCCCCTGAATAACTTCAATTAAATTTCCAAAACTATCATAGGAAAAAAGTTCTTCATTAATATATCTCGTAACAGGCATGCCATCTCCAGTATACCAATATGTTCCAATGTGATTATTATTAATATCATACGTATGCTCAGCGTAGTCGGCTAAAGAATCACCTTTTTCATATAATTGGGTTTTAACGCATTTACCAGCAGAATTATAAGTATATAAAGTTTTTTCATTAAGAGATCCACTCCCGCTGTAGTCATCTTTTTCAGAACACTTATCAGTGGTGTTGTATTTGAATATGAGTTTTTTAGAGAGTTCATTATTTCGATAGCATTCACATGAAGAGATCTTCTTTTTTGAATTATATGAGTATTTATGCAAATCTGAGCCACTATTATTGAATAAAACAGTATAGCTCACAGGCAAACCTAATTTGTCAAATTGATACGTTTCAGATCTTTCGACTTGATTTTTTTTTGTTTCACCAAAATTCTCTTCAGCGGAATAAAAATTTTCAGTAACAACTTTTACTTTTCCTAAAATATATCCTGTTTTGTATTCAGGTAATTCTATTCGTGAAAGGGAATTGAAATCTAGTTCCCAAATGCTACTTGGATAAGTAATTATTTCTTGCGCTTGAATTGCTCCGATGCAAAATAAAAATATGATTAAAATTTTCATGTGTAAAGTTGTTTTAATTAAAAATTGTGATAAAAATAAAATTTTCTAATATTTGATTAGCTCTCAAATTCTCATTTGAATCGTTTGATGAATTTTGAATAGTGATGTTTTATGCCACTGTATATTTCAATTGAATCTGATGCGAATACTAAAACAACAAATAAGATTCCAAAATTGAGATCATATCTACAATAATGCAAAATGGCAAAATAGATAAAAATTAATAAGAGGGATGCTCCTAATTGAAATAATCTTGCCCATAAATCATAACTCTCGTGAAACCTAATATGAATCTGCCCCAAACAAAGAAAGATGATAAAACTAAACAACAAGATCACAAAATTATTGAACCAACTATTTGATCTAAAATAGGTTTTGTTTTTTATTGAATCAAGTGCAATTGCATGAATAACAACACCAGGAAGATTTGCTAATGCCGCATATTTATTTTTACTTGACGCATTATAAAAAGGGGTTGAAAATATATCAGAAGGGTTATTTAAATCACCCATAATAATGATTTTTCCGCGAATAAAATCTGCAGATAATGCTAGTTCATCTGTTGAATTTATTATAAATGGCTTATTTAATGGATAGTTAATTAAAAGTTGATCCTTTTCTTTCAGTTTCTGAAGATGTGTGAATGATTTCTTTTGATTTTTTAGCGCAATTTCTAATGTTTTCAATGAGAAAGAAGAACTAGTCGCATCACTGGAATTTGCACTTCTATTTTTTATTGATCTGATTGGCGTTTTAGGATATTCTTCTAATGCATCATCGAATGAAACGAGGCCATTTTCAAAATTATATTTTTGAGTGAAGTAACTATATTTTATATTATTATTTTCTAAAATAGATCCTAGAACAATTTTGTTTTTGTTCTTTTTAAGACAGGAAATTAATACACTGTCATTGTTTTTCGGCTTTGCAAAAAAGATATCTATTCCAATAACTGCTGGATTCAATGAACTTAATGTATCAATGAAAGCGGCAATTTCTTCTCTGTTTTTTAAAGAATCGGTGCCAATTACAACGATGTTTGGATCACAAGTTGTTTCTGCTTTTAGACTATTAAAATAAATGTCTTTGAGATCAAATGAATTTAGTTGTTGCTTCAAAACATTGATAGGCCCATATTCAATTGATATAATAAAACGTGAGAAAAGTATAATTAAGATCAAAAATAGTATTGGTCCTATTACGGATTTTAGTAATTTCATTGAATAATTTTTTTCAAAAATACAATTTGTTTATGAAGATTAAGATACTAATAGGGTTTTTATTTGTTTGTTTAAGTGCCTTATGCCAATCAAGTTATACGATCTATAAATCGGATAAATCAGTTCAGTTTTCTGAAAGTAAACAAGGGAAATATACTCCCTTGAAAATAGGTGCCAAGCTATCTACTAAGGCATATTTAAAATCCGTTAAAGGGAAAATTGTGTTGATAGAAAACAGCACAAAGAAGGTGTATAATTTAGAAATTGTTGGAACAAAAAAAATAACAGATGTTCTAAAAAATAAAACAATTGATAAATCTTTTGAAAGTAATTTAATGCAAACTTTGGTGAATAGTTTTATTGAATCAAGCGAAGCCAAAGTAATCAACAGAAACGGTATTTCTGAAAGAGGAAGCGATTGGCTGATTTTTAAAGACATGCCTAAACAGAGTTATTTTTATAACAAAAATAATTTACCATTAAATTTTCAATCTTTTGAAGATTCAATTCTCATTCAAGTGAAGCAGTTTAATAAGGTGATTTTTTCTAGTTCTACTACAGACACTGTTTTTAACCTGCCACTTTCTGAAATTAATGTGGATGAAAATGAGAAAATTATTATTGAGGTGACACAAAAAATGAATAAAGAAAAAATAGAAGTTAAACCAATTGACGCAATCGATGCTCAAAATTTGGAAAAAGATCTTTTTGAATTATCGAATAGTAATAATTCTATTGATTTTTTGGCGTCAGCAGTTCTTTATGAAAAATATCAGTGCGGAATCGAATCGTTACAATTTATAAATCAAGTAAAAGAAAATGATGTATCGAGTGACTTTTTAAAATCACTCAAAGAAGTGGTGATAAATAAAACCAATATTCTAGACTAAGTTCCATTAGATTTTTAGAGCTTATAGTAAACTACTTTTTAGTAAAAAAAATAAGCGTTGGAAACGATCTACTAATTAAATGGGTTTCATTTTGTAGTTTTTACTTACTACTGAAAACAATAAGTTGTTAAAATAATCAAAGTCATTATATTAGCTAAAATATTCTATAATTTTCATACATTTTTAGCAACTTTTTAAAATGAAATTAGCATTATTAACTCTTGCTCCAAGTATTGCCATTTGCATTTTTATATACTGGCAAGATAAATTCGAAAAAGAACCACGTAAATTATTGTTCGTTAGTTTTTTATTAGGAATGCTTTCCACAATTCCGACCTTAATAATTTCAAGTATTGGAGATTTTTTCGGTTTTAACGCTGAAAGTAACGATGTTGTTTGGTCACTTATTTCATGCATTATTGGAATTGGCCTTGTTGAAGAGTATTGCAAATATTTCTTCGTTCGTTTTCATGCATACAAAAAAGAGGCATTTAATGAACCCTTCGACGGAATTACCTATTCTGTTATGGTAGCGATGGGATTTGCTACAGTTGAAAACATACTTTATGTAATGGATGGAGGAGAAGAAGTTGCATGGATCAGAATGTTTACAGCAGTACCTTCTCATGCAACTGATGGTGTTTTTCTAGGTTTTTTTCTTGGGATGCAAAAGATTATGGGTAAAAGTTTTTACGGGTTAATAGGTTTAGGAATTACGGCAATAGCTCATGGGTTATATGATTTCTTCGCATTCAATTCTGCTAACCATACTAGTTTTATTCTTTATTGGCTGGCTGTCTTCATTTTGGTAATTATATTGTCAGTCAAGGCAATTAAAATTCATCAACGAAACTCACCATTTAAATCGGTCAATTGATTTTTTCGATTTTTCTAAAACTATTACCAAACAACGTTCCTCCAATATGAGAAAATATATTGTTTTTTTATTTTTTAGCACACCAATTTTTACTTTTTCTCAGGTTCAAAGCACTATAAAAGATACTATTTATAGGGAAGTTGATAGTTATGCATTTTTGGAGAATATAAAATTCGATTCGTTGCTTATGTTGGAAAGAATGACATCCTTCCATTTTCATCAATTAATAAATCAATATAGAAACAGTAAAGGAAAAAAAACAATTTATTGGGATGATAAATTATGGTTAGCAGCAAGAAATCACAACATTTATTTACTGAAAAATAATAAAAATTTGAGTCATTCTGAGTCCAATTCAAAAAGTTATTTTACAGGAAGTTTACCTGAAAATAGGGTTGAATACGTCACTTATTCATCTGGTGAGTATAAATTTGGAGGATTTGAAAATTGTGCTGTTTCGGGAGAAATGGTTCCAGGGTCATTGGATAAAAATGCGTACAGCCTTGGAAGCAGTAATGACCTCATTGAACTCGCTAAAAGTTCCGCTGAAGACATGTTTGAATTGTGGAAGAGTTCACCAGGACACAACCAAAACATGCTCAATTCAGATCATTTAGCACACGGAACGAGTATTGTTTTTGGCGAACATGCTCAATATGGAACCAGCGTTTTTACACAAAATCAAAAATATTATACACCAGACACAATTGATTTAAGGTTTAATCCTACGATCATTCAAAAATTTGAAGTCCTTTTTGAAGAAAATGGAAATTCATTCGAACGCTATCCAAAAGAGTTGGATCGTTTAGAATTTAAATTGTTTAAATCTGTTGCTGCACGTATGGATTCATATTCTGCAGTGCCAGATAAGAAATTACACACTCTTATTGAGTCAGAAAAAAACGCTTCACAAACTAATTTTAACTCGAAGAAACGTTATTTAAAACAAACCCATTACTTGGGTGCTTTTAAATTTATAAAGTATGAATTAATTCGAATTGAAGAGTCCTTCTTTATGCCTGTAAAGGAGTACAATAAACTTGGTGGTATTGAAAAAATAAAAGAACTTCTTCAAAGCAAAAATCAATATCTGTTAAACGCAAACAGTTGGGCTGCATCTATTGAAACACTCAAAGCAGGAGAGGAAATGAAAGTCACGTTGTTAATGTACATTTTTACCCCTAAAAAGAAATGATTAACTTTGAGATGTTCCTAACCCAAATAAAATAATGCGTAATTATCTGATAGTTATATTCATGACAATTTGTTCAAGTTATTTGAGCGCACAAACTGACTATTATGATCAACTCAAATCTCAATACGACCAACTGCGCAAGGAAGCAAAGCACGATAGTGCACTAGTTGTTACCAAGCAAATGAGCGATTGGGCCTTGCAAAACGAAACCGACACTAGTTTAAGGTATGCAGTGAGCTTGAGGTATGTGGGAAATTGTTACAATTCATTAGAGAATATTGATTCTGCCAAGTATTACTTTGATTTTTCTTTAAGATCACTTACAAGGCAAGGCAGGGAAAAAAGCATTAATGCTATACGGTGTTTTCATAACATTGGTATTATTTATTATAATCTTAAAAACTACGAAAAAACAGATTCTTTATGGTCAATCGTATTGAATTTGAAACGGCAGTTGGATGACAAAAGCGATGATTTTCGCGATGCATTAAATAATTTGGTTGCTTTGAATAATGATTGGGGACGGTATCATCAATCTGAAAAATTTATGCTCGAATTATTGGAAAGTACAAAAGTAAAGAATGGTGAAGAGAGCCCTGAATATGCAAGTCGAATAAATCAACTGGGCAATATATATAGGGATTTAAAAAACTATGATTTAGCATTGAAAACCTATTTTAAATCCTTAGAAATTAGACAGAAAGTTTTACCTCTAAATCATCTAGATTTTGAAATAAGTTTCAATAATTTGGGATATGTTTTTTCAATGATTGATAAACATGATACAGCTTGTTTCTTTTTTCAAAAGTCTTTATCTGTATGTGAACAAAACTATGGTTTGAATAGTGAAAAAAATCTACAAGTTATTGAAAATTTAATAATCTCCTCAGCTAAGAATAAAAACGATGAATTAACAAATACTTATTATGTTAAAAAACTCACATTAATTAAAAATTTATTTGGAATTGAGGATACGAGTTATGCAAACTGTTTGATGGATTATGGTATTTATTTAGAATCAATTTTTAAATACAAAGATGCAGAATTAGTTTATTTACCTGCATTCGCAATTAGGACTAAAAAATTGGGAGAGTTTGATGATGATCGTTTAATGAGTCTTCTTTTTTTAACTGATTCTTACAGGCACTTAGGAGAATTTGAACTTGCTAAAATTTATGTTGAAAAGTTATTGAATATTCGAAAAGCGAAATATGGTGAGGAGAGTCTACAATACGCTTATGCCAAAGATTTGTTGGGAATAATACTTATGGAAAAAGGAGAATTAGTACTTGCTGATTCAATTTTTTCTGATTTATCCGTTTATTATGCAAATTATTTCGGAAAAAAAAGTATTGAATTTGCAGCGATGAATTACAAACTAGGTAGTGTGAAAATTACCTTGACTGATTTTAAGAATGCGGAGCAATTGCTTCTTCAATCCTTGAAAATTTATGAAGAAAATGACGCGAAAATGGTTATCAACTTTTCAAGGGTGTTAAATTCGCTTGGAAATTTATATCTAGCATTAGGTGATTATCAAGCTGCTGAGATAAGGTATAAGCAAGCGTTCGATCTAAGTGAAAAAATAAACTCCAATGATGAATTAGAAATTGTTTCTATAATTAATAACTTGGGGTGTTTGTATACAGAGAAAAAAGACTTTCAATTTGCAAAGGAATCATTCGAAAAAGCCTTGAAAATTAACAAGCTTTATTTAGGATTGGAACATCCAAGTATTGCGGCAAACTTAAATAATTTGGCTACAATACTTAAAGAGGAGAAAAATACTGATAGTGCTATTGTGCTAACAAAAATGGCATTGCGGATCATCGAATCTAAAGTTGGAAAGGCAAATGCTGATTATGCGGATTATTTAGGAAATATTGCGGATTATTTTTACCTGTCAAAAGATTATGATTCTTCCTTGACGTATTACTTATTGGCAAGTGAGTCATATCTTTCTATTTTCGGTGATGAATCAAATCACTTTTATGAAAATCAGAATGATTATGCATATTTACTTGGTAAAACCAACCGGGAAAAAGAATCATTAGAGATATTGAATAAAAGCTTCTTAAAAAAATCAAAACAAATCGCCGACAACTTCGAATGGCTCACCGAAAACCAAAAAGAAACTTACTGGAAAAAGGAAAGTGTATTTTACGATAACTTGTCCTGTTTTGCAAATGAGGCTTATAAAAAAGTACCTGAAGCAGTTGGTTTAAACTACAATACTGCTTTGGTTACCAAGAGCAAAATGTTGGAGGCTAAGATTTCGAGTGAGAATTATTACCGAGAAGTAGATGAACTTCGAGAAGAATTAGCCTCCCGCAGACGTCTTTTGGCTAAAATGGAATCGGATGGCTCCAATGACAAAGAAAAGTTAGAGAAACTCCGCCACGAAGCAGATTCATTGGATAAAAAATTGACAATCAGCTGGCCAGAATATGCGCAGCAGAAAAAAAACTTGAGTATCACCTGGAATCAAGTACAACAAAATCTTGAGAATGGAGAAGCAGCCATTGAGTTTATACGTTTCAAAAATGAGGATGATTCCTTGTATTATTACAATGCGTTGGTAATTAGAAAAGGAGACATTAATCCAACACTCATTAAACTCTGCAAAGAAGAAGACTTACGAGCTATATCTCCAAAAATGGGATTTAGTGCATATTATCCGCTTGTTTGGCAACCAATAGAAGCAGCTTTAAAAGATATTGTTACGATATATTACGCACCAGTTGGTGAACTGTATAACATACCTTTCAGTGCCATTTATTCTCCAAAAGGCAGCGGGGATCAACTTGTTGCATCTAAAACTGATAAACGAGGAATAGTCGTAGCAACTGAAAAAGCTACCACAGAACAAAATGCGGTGTATCTGATGGATCGCTATATGTTGCATGAGTTGACTTCTACACGATATCTAGCCATGGGACTGAAAGAAAAAGCAAAGGAACCAATAGGCACTAATTTG
>CANNKP010000013.1 GCA_947505255.1 Flavobacteriales bacterium | reverse complement strand
CTGCTATCTAACGGAATCGTTTGATTGATTCCTCCATTTACAGTATAGGTTACTGTCGCATCCGGTGTTCCCGAAAAAGTGATGGTTGCTGTTGAGCCTGAACAAACAGAAACAGGACCAGAAATAGTCGCATTTGGCAGAGAAATACTAACTACGGCACTTCCCGTTAAAGTTTGGCTACAAACTGGTGTCCCTGATGTGGTAACATCTACTAAAGCATAAGTAGTAGTGGCTGTTAATGCTGGTGTGGTAATACTTGCAGCGCCACTGCTATCTAACGGAATCGTTTGATTGATTCCTCCATTTACGGTGTAGGTTACTGTCGCATCGGGGGTTCCTGAAAATGTTATCGTGGTTGTTGAACCTGAACAAAGTGTAGTTGTTCCAGCAATAGTCGCGGTTGGTAATGGATTAATGGCAACAGTTCTAGAAATACTTAACGGCTGATTACAGATAATCACTCCTGAAGAATCTAAATTTCTAACGCCATTTAGAGTATAAACGGTATTTGTTGTTAGCGTTTCAATGACAGTAAATATACCTGAAGCTGGAAATGTTGCCGTTTGTAGAGGACCACCGGCTATAGTATAATCAAAAGTAGCACCAGGAGTTCCTGTATAGGTAACCGTAACACTATCTCCGTTACAAATCTGAGTATTGGAAACACTCATGGTTGCATTTGGCACTAAATTCACGACTAAATTAAAACTTGTTATACTAAAACATTTTGATGTGTTATTCGTTACTCTAGCATAAATAGTTTGTGGATTTGAAGTGTTTACATAAATACTTGGCAATGGTGCAATATTGTCAATGGCATTTGAAATCGTGGTGTGAAAAGAAATTGTATTTGATGTTGTGTTGGGATTAATTAGGGGACGAGCTGAATTTAAATCGAAGATGCCAACATTAACTGTATTACTACAGGTTTTTAAATTTGTTATAGAATTTGCAGTTGGAGGTATTGCAAAGGCTCCTGCTCCTGCAGTTGCTGTACCTGTCCATTGAATTTGAAAACCTCCATTTCCTACAGGTCTATCAATGGCAATATAATAGGTTTGTCCTGGACTTACAATTAACCATCTCACATAGTCATCTCCTGAACTACTAGCCGCTGGACCAGGACCAACTGCTGTTTGAAGCGTAGAACCATTAATTCCAGTAATATTATTTGATAAAGCAGCACCTCCAGGAGAAGGACCCGGATTTGTTGTACAACAACGAATAGCATTTCCTAAAGCACCACAAACGGCATTGGCAGGAAATACATAAAAATCATAATCAACATTCGTGCTTGGATCATCTGGAATCAAATCAAATCCTAAAGTGCTTCCGGGAGTAACAGTGGGTGCAATTGTAATTTTCAGCCAAAGTGAATTACTTTCTGAACCTCCACAACTAGCACCGTTTATTTCTTGTATCGTACCAATGCCAGTAGCATTAGAAAAAAAGGTTTCATTTCCACATACCGTTATGGCCCTAGAACAATCATTTGGCAGTGTTTGAGCGAACACTAAAGTTGCATTAAATAATAGTAAAAATAATAGTATAACTTTCTTCATTAATCCTTTTTATTACTACAATAGCCAATCTCATAATTTTGAAATTAGCTATCCTCTTGCAATCATTAAATTCTTTAAATCCTTACCGTTTATTTCCGGTGATTTTTTTCAGCTGTTTAGTAATTGCCTAAATCCTATTTGTTTATAATTACAAATTCTGAACGTCTATTTTGTGAATGTTCTTCTTCTGTACAAGAAATACATTTTATTTTATTCTCCGTATTGCCATACCCTTTTCCAGAAATTCTTTCTTTTGATATTCCTTTAGAAAGCAAATATTGCACGGTAGATTGTGCTCTTTGTTCAGACAAAATTAGATTATAACTGCTCTTCCCTTTAGAATCTGTATGTGATTTTACAAAGATAACCATCGTTGGATTTTCTTTCATCACTTGTACTAACTTATCCAATTCAGATGCTCCTTGTGCTGTAATATTGCTTTTGTCGTATTCAAAATAAATAGCATTTAAAATAACTTCTTTATCGGTAATGATAACTGAAGCAGGCACTAATGCTACTTCAACTACGGTTTCTCCCGACTTTACAGCTTTTACTGCAGAAGCAACAGTTTCAAAATTTTGTGCTGCAATTTGAAGTCCATAACCCACAGCACATTCAATAGGATAACTCACTTTTCCATCAGCATTGGTTTTAGCTGTAGCGATATTATTTCCTTTTGAATCTAATATCGTAACGGAAACGTCTGCTAATGGCATTTTTGTTTTACTATTTGTAACCAACACCAAGGCTTCTGCTTTGCAAATTGGCGTGGCCGAAAAAATTGCATCGGAACCATTTCTATTGGACGAAAAATAACCCAAATTTAAATTTTTGTTGAAACTTAATGAGAAATCATCTTTCTCACTATTCACTGGGCTTCCTACATTTTGAGGGGATTCTGAACCATTTAAATTCACTTTATACACATCAAAACCTCCAAAACCTTGTCTACCAGTAGTTGCAAAATACAAAGTATTTTCCTCTGTAATGAAAGGGAAATTCTCCTTATCAGCTGTGTTAACATTAGCGCCTAAATTTTGAGGTATTCCATAATTATCCCCATCAATAGTAACTTTCCAAATATCCGACTGTCCCAAACCACCTGGCATATTAGAGGCAAAATATAAGGTTTTGCCATCTGAACTCAAGCTAGGGTTTGTTACAGAATAACTTGTGCTATTGAAAGGCAATGCTACAATATTCTTCCACTTACCTTCTACTTTGGTCGCTTTGTATATTCCTTGCTGACCAACTTTAATTTTAGTTTTTTTATTTTTTTCGTATTGCCCTTCACTAAGTCCATCTCTTGCAAAAAATAGAGTATTCCCGTCAGCGCTTATAGTAACCGGACCATCGTGAAAAGAGGTATTTAGTTCGGTTATTAGAGTTGGAACAGAGAATTTTCCGTCACTATCTCGAATGGATTGATAAATATCTAAATACGGTTGGTCACTCCATTTATCCGTCTTATTTGAACTGTTTCTCGTACTTGTAAAATAAAGCAAGTTATCGTTGGTTAGCACAGCGCCAAAATCGCTTTGTCCTTCGCTTTTTAAATTAGTTTCTGCAACATCAAACAATTTTGAGTTCGAAGCCAAACGGGGTATGTAATTTGGATTCGCTAAATGCGCTTTTGCTCTGTCATCATTTGGCATTAATTTAGCGAAAATGTCCATTTGATTATTGGCTTCTTTGTATTTGCCAGAAACCTTTAAGACCTGTGCATAGTGGTAATAGGTTTCTGCATCTGCTTTTCCAGTTGCAGTTGCTTTAGCATACCATTTAGCCGCATTTTCAGCATCAAACACATTATAATAACTCTCGGCTAATTGTGTAAATACATGTTCGTTGGCATTTTTACTTTCCGCTAGTTTTTGGTATTCTTCGATAGCAGCCACATACTGGTAGCTCTCAAAAAGTTTATCTGCTTTTGATGTTGTATTATTTTGACCATAACTTGCTGAAAGCAAGAGCATCAAACTAATTGTGATGTATGTTTTATTACTCATTATACGATTGTTTTTTTGTATTTATGACCCAAGCCTAAAAGGCAAACTGATGCAGTTATCTTCGATTTCATAGGTGTTGGTTTAGAAAAATCTTGGTGAAACCGAAACTTTTTTAGACAAATTTAAATCAAACAACAAAATAAACTCATGTGAAGACGGTGCTGTATTTTGAATTTCAGAAATAACGCGGTCATAAGCATATCCAATTCTGATTGAAGGGGATACCATAAAGTTAACCATAGCGCCAAATGAATCATCTAAACGATAGGTTCCGCCAATTTCATATTTTTCAAATAATAAAAAATTAGCCGAACAATCAATTGAGGCAGGCACTTTAAAAGCTGATTTCAACATAAAAGAGGGTTTGAATTTAGTATTTTCTGATAAATCAAAAACATAACCACTCGTTAAAAAATAATGTTCTACTTCTGAACCAAATTTATATTCTTGACCATTTCGAGTTATATCAAGATGTTTACTATTTATCAAATTAGGAACAGAAAAAGCGGCGTAAAATTTTTCAGTGTAATAAAATACACCCGAACCGATATTCAATTTTATGTTGTTGCTATCTTCATCAAAAGCAAAATCACCAGGGCTTTGTGTATACCCATTTCCAATACTTGAAAGCAATCCTATTCTTTGAAAAGTGGCACCGGTTTTTAATCCGAAAGCTAATTTTCTTTGTTTACCTAAATTGATGGTATATGAAAAATCAGTAAATACATTGGTTTCTTCTACTGGACCAATTTTATCTGAGATGGCAGAAAAACCCAATCCCACATTTTTACCAACAGGACTGTGAATTGAGAATGTTGAAGTTTTAGGAGCTCCCTCTAATCCTACCCATTGTTGTCTGTGTAACAAACCTCCGGATATGCTTTCTTTTGAACCAGCATACGCAGGATTTATAACATTCATATTATACATGTATTGGGTACAATGTGGATCTTGCTGTGCTTGAACTTTCACTGCGAACAAGGTCACTAATGCCAGTACTATATAGATCTTATTTATTAGTTGTTTCATTTTTATTGATTTAAATCGCAATGATTAATATTCTCTGTTGATATATACCCAACCTGTTTTGTTTATACCATCTGTTAAGTGAATACTATAAAAGTAAGTTCCGTCTGGCAATTCGTCACCGTCATTCGATTGTCCTCTCCACTGATCGGTATAGTTTCCTGAATAAGAGAAAACTTTTGTGCCGTATCTGTTGAAAATAATAATATGTTGAACACCAAATTCAGTCAAATCGAATGTATCATTCAAAGTATCATTGTTGGGAGAAATACCTCTTGGAATTATTCTACAAGGATTGTTCTCAACAGTAAAGTTTTGACTTGCAATACATCCATTTAAATCCAATGACAAGCTAAATTGTATCGGCAAGGTAAGAGATGAATTTTGATCCAAATATTCATCAACATTAAAGATTGCATTTGTGCCAACTGTAGTAGCTCCTTGCGTCCATGTATACGTTGCACCAGTAGTATTTACATTTGCTTCAGTCTCTTTTAAAACTAACATATTGTTTTCACAAAGAGCGGTAATTCTAAAAGTTAATTCGGGCTCAATAGATATAACTACCAATCCAGATTGTGCTTGACTACATGTTGTAGTACCCGAAGTAACACTCACTAAAGCATATGTATTACTGGTTGTTAAAGCAGGTGTAGTAATTGATGCCGCTCCATTTGGACCCAACGTAATCGTTTGGTTTGCACCTCCATTTACAGTGAAAGTAACAATCGCATTTGGCGTACCAGTAAAGGTGATATCAGAAGTTGACCCTGAACAAATGGATGCCGTTCCAGAAATTGTAACCGTTGGTAATGCGTTTACTGTGACCACCGCCGAACCGGTTTGTGCTTGACTACATGCTGATACTGCTGAAGCAACGCTTACTAATGCATATGTACTAGTAGCTGTTAATACAGGTGTAGTAATTGATGCCGCTCCATTTGGACCCAAAGCAATTGTTTGGTTTGAACCTCCATTTACGGCATACGTTACAATGGCATTTGCTGTTCCGGTAAACGAAATAGCTGTTGTTGCACCTGTACAAATAGATGCCGTTCCAGAAATTGTAGCTGTTGGTAATGCGTTTACTGTGACCACCGCCGAACCGGTTTGTGCTTGACTACATGCTGATACTGCTGAAGCAACGCTTACTAATGCATATGTACTCGTAGCTGTTAATGCAGGTGTAGTAATTGATGCCGCTCCATTTGCATCCAACGTAATCGTTTGGTTTGCACCGCCATTTACAGTATACGTTACAATGGCATTTGCTGTTCCGGTAAACGAAATAGCTGTTGTTGCACCTGTACAAATAGATGCCGTTCCAGAAATTGTAGCTGTTGG
Organism: Flavobacteriales bacterium; assembly: GCA_947505255.1. Lineage (GTDB taxonomy): Bacteria > Bacteroidota > Bacteroidia > Flavobacteriales_D > Crocinitomicaceae > M0103. The sequence continues at coordinate 22,240 of CANNKP010000013.1, read as the reverse complement.
TAATGCGTTTACTGTGACCAATGCCGAACCGGTTTGCGCTTGACTACAAGCCGAGGTTCCCGAAGCAACACTCACTAATGTATATATCGTATCACCTAATAAGGATGGTGAATTAAGCACAGCAGTTCCTGTTGCGTCTAAGGTAATAGTTTGAACGCTTCCTCCATTTATAGTATAAGACACAATGGCATTTGCTATTCCATTAAATGTAATTGCCGTTGATGCACCAGAACAAATTGAAGCTGTTCCAGATATCGTTGCTGTTGGTAATGGGTTTACCGTTATCACTAATGAACCGGTTTGTGCTTGACTACATGCTGAAGTTCCTGAAGCAACACTTACTAATGCGTATGTTGTATCAGCATTTAAGGCTGCAGAAGTAAGCACAGCAGCGCCTGTTCCGTCTAAGGTAATAGTTTGAACGCTTCCTCCATTAATAGTATATGATACAATTGAATTTGGGCTTCCAGTAAACGAAATAGCTGTTGTTGCACCTGTACAAATTGATGTAGTTCCAGAAATCGTTGCTGTTGGTAATGCGTTTACTGTGACCACTGCCGTACCGGTTTGTGCTTGACTACATGTTGTAGTTCCAGAAGCAACACTTACTAATGCATATGTGTTATTTGCTGTTAAAGCCGGGGTAGAAATTGATCCCGTACCATTTGCATCCAACGTAATCGTTTGGTTTAAACCTCCATTAATAGTGTACGTTACAATGGCATTTGCTGTTCCATTGAATGTAATTGCCGTTGTTGCACCTAAACAAATTGATGTCGTTCCAGAAATGCTAGCCGTTGGTAATGCGTTTACTGTGACCACTACTGAACCGGTTTGTGCTTGACTACATGTGGTGGTTCCTGAAGCAACACTTACTAAAGCAAATGTTGTATCAGCAGTTAAGGCAGATGATGTAAGCACAGCAGTCCCAGTTGCGTCTAGTGTAATTGTTTGAACACTTCCTCCGTTTATAGTATAAGCTACAATAGCATTTGCTGTTCCAGTAAAGGTTATAGCTGAAGTTGCACCTGTACAAATTGAAGCTGTTCCAGAAATTGCAGCTGTTGGTAATGCGTTTACTGTGACCACTGCCGAACCGGTTTGCACTTGACTACATGCTGAAGTACCTGAAGCAACACTTACTAATGTGTATGTTGTATCAGCAGTTAAGGCAGATGATGTAAGCACCGCAGTTCCAGTTGCGTCTAGCGTAATTGTTTGGTTTGAACCTCCATTTACGGTATACGTTACAATCGCATTTGGTGTACCAGTAAAGGTGATATCTGAAGTTGTTCCTGAACAAATAGATGTCGTTCCAGAAATGCTAGCCGTTGGGAGTGCATTTACTGTTATCACTACTGAACCGTTTTGTGCTTGACTACATGTTGTAGTTCCAGAAGCAACACTCACTAAAGCAAAGGTTGTATCAACACTTAAGGCCGTAGAAGTAAGCACAGCAGATCCAGTTGCGTCTAGTGTAATTGTTTGGTTTGAACCTCCATTAACAGTATAGGTTACAATCGCATTTGGTGTACCAGTAAAGGTGATATCAGAAGTTGTTCCTGAACAAATAGTTGTAGTGCCAGAAATGCTAGCCGTTGGTAATGCGTTTACCGTTACCACTGCCGTACCGGTTTGTGCTTGACTACATGTTGTAGTTCCAGAAGCAACACTCACTAATGCATATGTGCTATTTGCTGTTAAAGCAGAAGTAGTAATTGATGCAGTTCCATTTGCACCCAACGTAATCGTTTGGTTTGAACCTCCATTTACGGTATACGTTACAATCGCATTTGGTGTACCAGTAAAGGTGATATCTGAAGTTGTTCCTGAACAAATAGATGTCGTTCCGGCAATTGCAGCTGTTGGTAATGCGTTTACTGTGACCACTGCCGTACCGGTTTGTGCTTGACTACATGTTGTAGTTCCAGAAGCAACACTTACTAAATCAAATGTTGTATCAGCATTTAAAGCTGCAGAAGTAAGCAAAGCAGTCCCAGTTGCGTCTAGTGTAATTGTTTGGTTTGAACCTCCATTTATGGTATACGTTACAATCGCATTTGGTGTACCTGTAAAGGTGATATCAGAAGTTGTTCCTGAACAAATAGTTGTAGTGCCAGAAATGCTAGCCGTTGGTAATGCGTTTACTGTGACCACTACTGAACCGGTTTGTGCTTGACTACATGTTGTAGTACCAGAAGCAACACTCACTAAAGCAAAGGTTGTATCAACACTTAAGGCTGCAGATGTAAGCACAGCAGTTCCAGTTGCGTCTAGTGTAATTGTTTGGTTTGAACCGCCATTTACGGTATATGTTACAATTGCATTTGGCGTTCCAGTAAAAGTTATATCTGAAGTTGTTCCTGAACAAATAGATGTCGTTCCAGAAATTGCAGCCGTTGGTAAATCATCTACTTGAACAACAATTTGCGATCGAACTCCTTCACAACCATTTCCATCAATAGAAGATGCGTAGAACACTTGTGAGTTGCCTATTTCAGTAGTAGTTGGTATTGGTGCAATTGACGAACCCACTCCTCCCACAGCTTGTGTATACCATTGTACAGTATTTCCAGGAGAAACAGCTGCTGTTAATGGTGAAGCAGTAGCGTTTAAACAATACAAAGTTGGATTTACCACTACAGCTGTTTCAGTGTTTCCTTGTTTGGTTATAGAAACTGTTTTGTCGCAATACCGTGTCTTCCAATGGAAAATATAATTTCCAGGAACTGTAATTCCAGAAACGGTTGTTGTTGTACTAGACGGTGAATCGATAGTTGCAACTGATGGGTTTGACGCATCTGCTTCCCATTGACCAACCCCTCTAGCCGATAAAGTAGTTGTAGTTGTAACACAGTCTAAAGTAAGACTATCATCCGTTAGTAAATCTACTGGAGCTTTGAAGTTTGCTGCATCTAAAAGCTGACCAATTTCATTTCCTACTGGTCTAAAAATAAATCTAGTTTTAGGTTGTCCAGCTGGAACGGTATAAGTTCCAGTAACCAATTCCCAATTTATCTCATTGGCATAATGTGAGGCAATTAAGGTAAATGGTCCAGACGGTGGTCCGGCGTATAATTGAAGTGTGGACGTATTTCTTGAAGCACTTGCAAAGCTATAATCAACTTCTGTTAATACTGATGTGTCAAAATCTTTATACAATCCTTTGATATTAGGATCATTTGGATTCCAAGTATCAGGATCATCAGCAGTCAATTGAATCATTTGCCCCCCATGATAAGCCGGGTATGAACCAATTGTGTTTAACTCTTCTTGAAAGAAAATGGTTCCCCAATCGGTATTGGTTCTCCATCCGGGAACGACTACAGATGTAATAATTGTGGAAACACCGGTAACGCTTTGTAAAGGTGGCTTTTCAAAACTATAATTAAACGCATTGATATCACACATGTTGTTTGGTGTTGTCACACAAACGGAGAATATTTTTTGATTAGGTGAAGTGCTGTTTAATTTTAATCTGATTTTATATGTATTTCCAACCACTAGTTCAGTTGAATAGATTGCAGTGAATGAATTGTTATCACTACATCCCATTTCTACCAATGAGTTATCAGGCATTTGTTGGTACAATGACATCATAATTTTCGGAAACACTGGCTCAAACGATGATGCATAATAACTTCCTGGTGATAAATCTTTGATTTCAATATAATGTACTTTAGAAGTAGCTACAAAGTCAAACCAAACATCACCTCCATTAACACCTTCACAGCTTGTTGGAATAGTAGAAGCTGTAGCGCCAATGAAAGATGCTTTTTGCCCGTAAGTATTGCAGGTTTCATTGCTGTTTACTTGTAAATGAATAGCATTTTCTGGTTCATCATTTCTAACAAAAGTTTTTGGACCAGACCAGTAACTTTTGTCATTTGGACCGCAAATAGCACGAACAAAATATTCATAAGATGCCATAGTAGGGTCAACAAAATCAGTTGCTGATGGTGTATAGGATGGGGAATTAACTAGGGTTCCTGATTGAGGTAATGTTCCGTTTTGAAATGGTTGAACAAAAACTTCCCATTGTGTTTCTGCTCCACCCGGAGTCCATGAAAAAGTACCTTGATTGTTTACTGATAAATTAGTTGGCTGAGGGCATGTTACGGTTCCACAACTTGCAATTCCGCTATAGATATTTGTATTATTATCACCAAGACCTAATGGACTAGTCCAAACAACATTATCTAATTCGTCTTTAATAATTATTTGGGCTTGTGAATATTGAATTCCACTTCCTAATCCTAACCAGTATAAATCAAAGGCTACACCTCTACATAAAAAAACTGTGTAATCAATTATTGTCTGACCAAAACCTGGAAATTCTAATTCTTGAACCACAACTCCATTTTGCATTACATTCACACTTTGTGAAACTTGTCCTGTATTTCCGCTAATGGTGGAAATAGTATATTGACACACATTTGAAAAATCACAACGCGTGGTAAAATCAAATGGGCCAACCCATTCACTTTGGGAAGATTCACCACAAATTGCTCTTACATAATATTGGTATTGTGTAGCGGGTATTAAACCTGAAATTGTTTTTGGATGTGTTGTCGTGGTCGTAAGGTATTCTGGCAATGTGTCTCCAACTGGTGCCGGAGTTCCTATAGGTTGAACAGAAATTTCCCAAGAAGTTTCTGAACCCACAACTTCCCAATCAATAGTAACTGATGTATCAATTAAATTTGAAGTGGTTACATTCGTTACACTTGGACAAGCGGGGATATCTTCAATAATAAAATTATCTACAAACAACAACTGACTTCTATAAGCCCATGGATTTGGCGGGAAAAATGGAATATAAAATGCAAAATTAATATCCGTTGGTGCATTTATATCGGTAAGGTTGATAACCATTTCTTTTACTTCCTCATTATTGATGGCTACATGTTCAAATTGAACATTTTGAACCCCTGTTTGCGTGATGGTTGCATTGGTAGTCATGGTGACAACGTTGCCAACAACAGAAGCAACATACGTAGGATAAGGGAAAGGGAAGTCTGGTATGTAGATAAAATCTCCCGGTCTTACTCTAGCTGCATCAGCTGCGGATGCTAATGTAATGACATTAGACCCTTCTATTACTCCTGTGGCATCTGTGTCTGCAGACAAACTATTTTCGTATAAAGTTGTTGTAAACTGGGAAATATCAGAACCATTGGTGGATATCTTTATTTTTAAATCTTCCTCAAAAAACTCATCATATACTTTGTAATAAAAACGAAGTCTTTGATTTGGTTGAACGGTAATGGTTGGCGAAATCAACCAGTCGTTGTTATTACCATTCGTTCCGGTAAACATGGACGCCATCATTTCACCGAAGATAGGCTGTACAGTAGAATTCAATGACCATGTATTGCCGTTACCATTGCCGTCAATGATTTTCCAACAGGTTTTGGTGTCCGAATTTGGTTCAAATGTTTCAATAAATGGAGAGGGATAAACAGTACAATCTGTTCTAAATAAGATTGGACCTACCCATTCACTTTTTGTGGTTTCATTACAAACTGCACGAACATAATACTCGTATTGTGTATTTGGCAATAAACCTCCTACCGTATAAGTTGGAGTTGTAAGCACAGAAATTCCATTTGCTGTGGGCTCGCCACCACCCGGTTCTTGTACACTCACTTCCCAAGCCGTTTCTAAATAACCAGGAGTCCAACCAAATGTTATTCCTGACGCAGTTGGATTGCTTGTATTTAAATTCGTTGGAGAGGGACAAGCAGGTGCGTCATCAATGGTAACATCGTTGATAATCATAAGCCCAGAGTTGCCGGGATTATCCATTGTTGGCGGAACTCTAAAAGCGATATAAACTACCCCAGCCGCTGTAAACAAAGAGGTACTCTCAATATAACTGGTATTTGTAAAATCAAAAGACGGTATAATGGTTGTGTATGTACTAAAATCGGGTACAGTTGACATTAATACCTCTAAATTACCTCTGGCTACTGGTGCAAAAGCATTGACAGTCGCTTTGTAGTTAAAACGCAATCTTTTTAAACCAACGGCATTTATTGGCCCACTTACCAACCAATCATCAAAGCCTCCAAAAGGGGTGAAAAAGGAAGGCGCTTGTCTAATAGAAGCATCATTTTCATTAATAAACCACTCTGTGTAATCATCAGAAATATTTCTGGTTGACCAACAGAATTTCTTTGAGTTTGGATCACTGGTATCTAAACTTTCGAAATACGGAACGGGCTGGGCGTCGCATGCTGTATTAAAATAAATTGGACCTACCCATATACTTTGTTCTAATTCGTTACAATAGGCTCTAACATAAACTTCATATCGGGTAGATGGATTCAATCCTGTGTATGTATACGGATTGGTATTTACAAGTAATCCGGTAGTTGGCGTTCCTGTACCTTCAGGCTGAACCGCAATCTGCCATTGTGAATTATTATACCCATTCGTCCAAGAAATCGAAGCTGAAGTGGTCGTAATTGAACTTGGTATAACAACTGGATAACTTGGCTCTGAACAAGCTGGTAAATCTTCTATATAAACATCGTCAACATAAAACCAATTACCTTCCTGTAAAGCTCCTGGTGACAATACCCATGCAATGTTTACATCTCCTACCACATTTGGTATTGGAACGAATATTTCAACAAAATTATATGCTGTTGTATATTCTGCAGCAGGAAGTACAACTGTAGTAAAATTATTTGGACCAACACCCGTAGTAGAAAGCCTTACCTCAAAAGTACATCTTCCACCAACTGGGTCATTTACAACTAGACCCCAATTGCCATAGTTATTAATTTTAAATCGTAATCTTTTTTGAGTTACCCCATCAAAATGAAATTGTGGTGATACCAATATATCATTTGAATTTTGGGTACGACATTTCGCAACCGGCTCACTAAAAGCATTATTTCCGAAGGTGAAAAATCGCAAATCGTTATTCAAATTTAATTGTGACCAACAATCTACTGTAGGGTCAGTTGGGTTAAAACCGGTATAATATGGTGTTGTAAATACGTTACATGGCGTGGTAAATGGAACTGCTGCTGCCCATGGACCTGGAGTTCCATTACAAACCGAACGTACATATAAATTATAATCTGTAGCAGGGATTAAACCCGTTGCAGGATTAGTAAGATTAGTAACTGTATTTGTTAAAATGGTTGAAGTTGTGGGTGCTCCAGAAGATACTGGCAATACAACATATTGCCATGAACTAACTAAATTGGCAACATTACTCCACGAAAAATCAGCACTTGTTTGTGTTAAATTGTTGTAGGTTGTTCCAATCGGTGCTGGTGCAGGACAACTTGAGCCGCTAACCGTAAAAGTAAAACATGTACTTGCACCTGGATTGGTATGTTGATAAGGCGAAGAAATTACAATTACATAGGTATGCCCGGCTTCTACGTAAAAATTAGGGATTTGACTTGATGTACTATTACTAACTGTTGTTATAGCTGCTAGACAACTTCCACCTACATCTGCACAACTATTATAAACCAATACACTAGAAAGTGCATTATAACATGCATTTGGTCCTCCCCCAGAAACAACATTAGCAGTTTGTGTAATATCAATCAATCCTGAAGTAGTAGGTGTATAATTAAAAAAGATACGATTCCCTAGTAATTGGTTATATGCAAATGGATCTGGTGGAAAACAATTGCTTCCAACTGTAGTTAATTCTGGATGATCCGATGAATAAAATTGATTTAGGTTAGAATTTAAAATATACGGCGTTGTACTTACATCTGAAGGAATTACAATTGGAGCAGTGCAATTTAATCCTGCCTGAGAGGTTGTAAAAGGAAAAGGTCCTGCCCACGTACTTGGTGTTTGAGGGTCACAATTCGTTATGATATAAAAATCATAAGTCGTATTTGCAAGTAAACCACTTGCTGTATATGTTGTTCCTACAACAGGTATTCCGGTGGTGCCATGGCCTGCACCAGACGCAACAACTTCAACCCCAAAGTTTGTTGCACTAGGGTGCGTCCAATTGATTACCGCAGAATCAGAGGTTAACGTAGTGGTAATACCAGAAACTGGCTCACAGGAAGTTATCACCCTTATATTATCAACAAACCATTTATCTCCAGCTGTTGATGTAACTCCTGTTTGATTGGTTCTAGCAACCAAGGCAACATAAACTGGAATTCCAGCTGGAATAGTTGGGATTGGAATTATTTTTTCTTCCCAAGATGTAGCAGAAACATTAATATTGGTTTCATTCCAAGATTGTAAAACAACATTAAAACTACTAATATCAGGTTGATTTGCTGTAGATATTCTCAACTCATAGGAAGTTCCTCTATTACTAAAACTACCTTGTTTATTAAAGAATCTAATTTCACCATTGGTAGGCGTAACAAATTGTGGTGATATTAAATAATATTCTGCACTAGTGCCAACCGTATTATTTGACGCGGGATCAACTGTTACTCCACCCGATGAACTGAGGCCTCCAGTTGGAGTGTATACCCAATTATTCGTAAGAGTCAAGTTACTTGTTACGGCCCAGGATGCCGGAATCCCAGCATTAAAATTTTCGGTAGCCAGCTGAGCGTAACCAAAATGAAAGGTTGACAATAAAAATAATAAAGCAACTAATTGAAATTTAGTTTTGGCCAACAAAAAATTAACAACAAAAGTTATATTAGTAAAAATATCGTTCATAGAGTTGACTGTTTTTGTTCCAAAAAAGAGTTGATTTTTATTCATTATGATTTTTTAATTTTGATTTTTCAAAAAAATAATAAGTTAATTTTTTTTAACCTGAAATAATGTAGCCTAGTAAAAAAACGATTTTCAATTTAATGAAAAAGGAATATAAAATTTATCAAATAGGCATAATTCATAACCATGAATATTGCTAAGCTAATAATAAACAATGGTTTAACATTATTTAAAGTAGATTTATCCTATTAACCCGCTAAAGTAAGACAACATCAACTAGTATGAAATGTAAGTGCTTTGTAAATTCAGTAAATTAGAAAGGAAATAAAGTAGTTTTCAAGAGGAATTTATAAAAACTGAATGAAAATTATTTCATTTTTTTTACTTGCAATAAATTGATTTTACTTTTAATTAAAACTACATCTTTTCTTTTCTTTTTTATTAAAATAGAAAAGAAAAGTACAATAATTATCAGCCCTAAAAATGAAGTTAAAAGATAGATATATATTCTTGAAGTTTCTTCCGTAAGCGTTTTGTTTAGCTCTATTTTTTTTAAATCAAGTGATTCACTAATAGATTTACGTTCACTTTTCTTTATTAATTTTTGAATGTTTAAGTATTTTAAATGATATATTTTAAACTTTTCCCATTGACTGGTTGCTAAATAATTTTCAGACAATCCTTTATATATTTCCTGATTTAACACTAAATCTTGCACTTCATTTGATAGTAATAAAGCCTCATTCAATTTAGTGATTGCACCATCATAATTGCCTTCTAAAGTATACACTTGTGCTATACCTTTATTAGCAAAAGCTTGCAAACTTTTTGCGTCTATCATCTTAGCAGCCAAATAAGATTGATTAAAATTTTCGATAGCCAGTTGGTTATTAGACAATAATATATAACAATTCCCCTTGTTGTATTTTGCAATGCTAATAATACTATAAGCTGGTTTTGTTTTTACCTTTAACAATTCTGAAATTCCTCTATCAAAAAAATTAATCGCGATATCACAATTGAATTCTTCCTTATAAATAAAACCTCTGACAATAAAATTCTTACCAAGATCATTATGTATTGAATCCTGAATAGGATATTCCATAATATACTGTTCTGCTTGGTCTAGATATTGAATGGCTTTATCATATATTTTTAACTGATGATAAATAATTCCTTGCTTATTTAAAATAGATATTTTTAACAAAGCATTGTTTGACAATCGCAATAACCCAGTTGCTTTGTTTAAATATTCTAATGTTTTTTCATAATTCCTCTTTGAGGTGTAAGCATCACAAATCAATTTGTATCCTTTAATTTTACAATCAATATTATCACCAGATTCATTGACAATTGATTCTCCAATTTTAATTACCTTATCTGGATTGGAATAAATCTCAGTACCTGCATTATTATAGATATTATCGCAGTTTTTAGAGTTTTGAGCATACATGAAATGTGTTAATAGTAAACTAAAAACAAAAATGAAGTAATTACTATTAATTTTAATCTTGATCATGAAACCAGCTTATTTTCATTTTCGCTATTCAATAGTTCTATAAACTTTCCTGGAGAAATACCTGTAATAGATTTAAAAATTGTAGCAAAACTACTATGAGAGGAAAATCCACAATTCTCTGCTAAATAACTAATCTTATAATTCATAAAATTTGGATCTACTTTTAGTTTTTCTACAATATAATTGATACGTAATTTATTAATATACGTGTTAAAATTCATGTCGTAATTTGAATTTATTATCTCTGAAAGATATTTAGTATTCGTATCAAATTGTCCTGCTAATACCGAAAGTGAAATGTCCTTATTATTAAATCGTTTTGAGTTTTCAAATCGTTTTAATTTATTTAATATGAGTTCTTCTGTTTCTTTTAGAATTACATTTTTTTTAGAGTCTTGCTTTTTCTCGTGGACTTGACCTATAAAATTACTTCTGGTAATTTCGATGTATTTAATTATTTCGTTGAGATGGATTTTAGTTTGAATAACTTTCCAATAATAAAAAACACAGGCTAAAATAATTACTAAAAAGAGTCCTAAAACAATATAAAAGATTCTATAATAGTATGCCATTTGCGCTAACAAATTGTCATTGTATTTTTCAGCCACAAGATTATACGCTGTATTAATAGCTTCTTGTTCTAAAATTTCAGACCTCAGTTGATTTTCAATTGACGTAATATTAGTCAATTGATAATTGGATGCATCTTTTAAAGCTAAATAATTCACATTCTGTTGCGCTATAATTTTCTCTTTCAAAAACACATTATTGAGTGTTTGAGATACCATCAAGGCTTCATTATAAATAGCGGCAGCTTTATGGTGTTCTTGTTTCAGAAAATAAATAGTTGCCAATCCTAATAAGGCATCAATTTTTGCAAAAATGGGAGTTTCTTTTTGCTTATTGGTAACGGCAATTACTTCTTTAAATAGATTTTGGGCTTGGTTAAACTCTTTTTTCTGTAAATAAAGTTGTGCTAAAGTAATGGAATAGTTCAACTGTAAATCCTGGTGGGTTACAAGGGCATTTTTCGAATCAATAATTTGTTTATTCAACAAAGTGATTCCTTTATTTAACTGCCCTTCATTTAATAGAAATTGCGTTTTTTCAAGAGTAATGACAGCTTTCAAATAGGACCTTACTACTTCATTTGAAGAAGACGAAAAATTATCTTCTAAACTTTGAAGCGTCATTTTTGCTTCATTAGTCAATGACAATTCTCTTAGGAGCCTAATTTTTTCAATTTCTATATTAATTTTTTGTTCTTGTGATAAATAGGCTTCATAATTTTTTTCTTCATACAAAAAGTTCAAAGCACTACTGTAATCACCTTTTACTTTGTATGTTTTAGAAATTAAAAAATTAATTTTTGCCTTTTCATTATTGGTAATATTAGTCTTACTCAATAAATGTTGGGCAATTTTTAATGCCTGGTCTGGCTTTGAATTGAGTAAATGCTCAATGTCGTTGGAGAGATATTGCTTATTTAATAACGATTGTGAATGAATTGCATTCGAAAAAAACACAAAAAATATTGTATATAAAAAATACGTGAATATTTCATTATGGTACTTCATATATTCTTTCCCGATTTGATTGTTTTGTATGCTGATAAAAGCAAATATAAGATATAATGTTATATTTAAGTTTTAAAAAGTTTTGTTTGAATTTAAGTATATAAAAAAATCCTTCTCAATTGATTGAGAAGGATTTTTTATTTAAGAACTTATTTTTTAAAGCTACTTATCTTTTAATCACACGCAAGGTTTTCGAAACTTCGCCTTGTGTCACAATGATGTTGTATACACCAGCAGGGTAATTTGTTCCTAATTCTTGCATATTTACATCAGTTTCACTAACCTGTTTTGTTTCGATTAGTTTACCTAACATATCGTAGACTTTGTACTCCACATTTTCATCATTTGATGTCGTTACGTTAAGTTTGAAACTATCTGTAAATGGATTTGGATATGCCAATGCATCAAAATCCTGTGCCGATGATTCATCAGTTCTAGAGGAGGCAGCCGGTGAGGTAATCTCGCACGCATCTCCATATGGTGACCAAGTTCCTGCGGTCATTACTGCTACACGTACAGAATACGCTGCATTTGGTGTATATCCAGCGACATTTGTTCTAAAACTAAACCAGAATTTATTGGTATCAAAAGTTACAGCAGATTGGTCTGACACTTTTGATACTTGAAAACGGTACTGTGAAACCGAATTTAAAGAGCTGGTGTACACCAAAGTACTTGCTGTTGGAACAACTGACCCACAGCTTGCCAAAACAGGTGCTGAAGGAGTAAATATTGTACAAGACGAACCATAAGCAGAATAACCTGCAGTGGTTTTCACAGCTACCTCAACTAAGTAGGTAGACCCATAGTTGAAACGGCTCAACATTGGCAATGTAAACCAGTGGTAGGAACGATCTTTCACTTGGATTAAATTGGCGCCAGTGGCTCCAGGAGTAACATCGGTTACTCTGAATCGATAACCTGTAGCTCCACTTATTGGCGTAGTTGCGATTACTGTACTAATACTTGTTAATGTAGCTCCACATTGTGAAGGATTTACTTGTAAAGCCCCTGAAGGAGTTAAAATAGCAGGCGTTGAAACAGTACAGGTTGTTCCATAATAACCCAACCAAATTCCTGCTTTCTGTAATTCAACTGAAATTGTATAGGTAGTAGCGTACTGATAATCAGCAAGCATATTCAAGGCAAACCAGTGAAAACTTCTGTCTATAGTTTGAGTAGCACCAGTGGTATTGTTTACCACTTTAAAGCGGTATCCGCTAGCAGAATAATTGATGTTAGCATAAATCAATGAACCCATAGTGGATAGTGTCGTTCCGCAAGAAACAGATTGTAAAACTGTAGTCAATTGGAATCCTTCGTCTAATTGTCCATCACAGTTGTCGTCAACTCCGTTGTACAAAATCTCAGTTTGACCTGGATTAATAGCTGCAACTGCATCGTTGCAATCGGTATTGTTAGTCACATAGCCTATTGGTTGTGCACAGGCATTTGTAGCAATACTGGAATTTCCATATCCATCACCATCAGCATCTGCATAATAGACAACCGATTGGTTAATGGTTAGATTTAAAGTCTCTTCGACCGAACAACCACTTCCATTGGTAGTAGTTCCGGTATAGATACCACTTTGTGAATACGTTTGCCCATTAACAGTCCATGTAAAGGTATCACATGCAGTTTCTGTAACGCTATTTGTTAATTGACTTGGTCCACCAACAGAAACGTCAGAAGCTGTTAGATTGGAACATCCCGTGTTAGAAATAACAACAGCATGTGTACCCGATGTTAAACCAGAAACAGTAAATGCACCTACTACTAATGTAGCACTTTGTGAAGATCCTCCATCAACAGTATAGGTAATTGAAGATGCTGTTGGAACTGGTGACAAAGTGATAGTAGAACTTCCATTATTTCCACCAAAACATGTTACGGAAGTTGAAGCGGTTTGAGAAGCTGTTGTAGCACAAACGAAAGAATTTAATGATAAAGCCAAAGGAGCCGCCTGAGTATATCCTAGTACTAATGCTCCAGCAACAGGTGCAGTAGTAGATATGGCCGCTGCGCCGGTAGACTGTCCAAATGGATATCCATTTACAGATGAATTCGTTTTTCCAGTTGCTGTTACATTTTGCAACCACAAAGAAGCGTTGCTATTTGTGGCCCAAGCTACAGTATTAGTAATCTTATAGGTTCCAAGAATTAACGTAGTACCTTGTGTCATATCAACAGCACTTGAACCTGCAATAGCTTGCAAACTTAGACGTATATGACCTGCAGTTGCTACTCCAGGTGTTGGAATAACCATGGCGTCTAAGGCAGGACTACTCTTCGAATTTGGAACATAAGCAGCAGAAATAGTACCGCCGTTTATACTAGCAACATTGAAATTAATTCCTGCTTGGTATCCACCAAATCTTTCTCCACCAGCACTATTGGCTGTTATAGACAAAGTCACATCTATCGTTCTATCCGTTGGAGCTGTAGCGGTCATACTCATCGTATACCTTGTTTGGGCCTTTCCTGAGATGCTTAACATCATCAGGAAAAGAATCAATCCAAACTTAAACATTGTGCCTTTTATTGAATTTTTCATATTATTAATTTTTTATATTATTATGGATGTAATGTTTCGATGAAATTATCAGAATTATTAATTAATGAAGGGAAATCCGCTCCATCAACAAATCCGTCACCATTCAAATCAGTTGTTTGAGATCCTTCAAGAAAATCATCACTAGCATTGATTAAAACAGGAAAATCTGCTCCTTCAATATATCCATCTTGATTAATATCTCCGGAATAGAAACCATATACACCACCTAAATCTTTCATGTTATCTCCATATGCTTTATTAGCGGCAGTTGAGAAATCATAAGTTGAAGTTGATACTCCAAAAGCTTCAGCAGTTGAACTCCAAGTTTCAACAGCGTTTCTGTGTTTTACTGCAATATAATAGTTTCCAGCAGGGAATGCGTTGAATTTAGCAGCAACCGATCCATCTGTTTTTAATACAGCGGTAGTAGTAGCAGCAACAGCATATGGTGCAGTATTATTTCTCAATTCTACAGTAACATCATCCACATCTGTTGTAGGTGAAGTAAAATCTTGATTATTCTTAACTGGTTTCATAGTACTTGAACCATCATAATAACCTTCAATGAATAATTTCAAGTTTTTAGTACAACCTACTGTAGCAATTACAGGAGTTCTTGTAGTAGACTCGCAAATTTCATCAAAAGTTAAATTATGGAAACAGCTAGTAGTATTAGCTGTAGTTACAACTGCACCTGAAAGATTAGTAACATTACCTGTCAACTTAATCGTAGATCCTGTTGGATAAGTAATAGTAGCAGTACTATTTCCTAATGTGTTATTTGTAATCAATCCATTCGTAACTACCAATCTATAACCCGTTCCGGCAGGAATAGTATAGTTAAGAGTTACAATTTGAGATACCAAATTTGGAGTTCCAGTATTTAAAGTTGGTACAAAACTAACCGGTGTAGTTCCTGAAACAATAGTACCAGTAGCGTCAAATAAACCAATAGTTATAGGCGCGCGAACTACAGCTGTGTTTTTTGGATAAACAGTAACCGTTTTCAATTTTACTGAATTAGTCACATCAAATGCGATACCACTAAATAAAGCACTTGATACTGCACTAGTACCTGCATAGGTTGCTGAATTTACTGAACTAGCTGAAGCCGAGGCAGATGAAACATAATAAGTAGTAGTTGCACTTACATTTGGACTATAAGCAGATCCTGAGGCTACTAAATTACCCCCAGTTGGTGCATCATACCAATTTAAAATTGAACTTCCTGATGAAGATAAGTTTGCAACACCACTTACACAAATAGTGTCTCCTGTACCCGTTGCAATTGACTGAGAAACAGCAACAGCAACTGGAGTTGAAGTACCCGTGCTAGAAGCACACGTTACATTACATCTATAAGACGTATCAACAGAAGATGTAGCAGCATAAGTAGCGGCAGTAGCACCTGTAATAGTAGTCCAAGATGAACCAGCATCGGTAGAATTTTGCCATTGATACGTTACGCCCGCTCCTGTTGTAGCAGTGGTCAAACTTAAGGTAATTGGCTGTCCTGAACAAGCTGTAGCAGAAGAAGCAACCGTAGCACCAGGTGCTGGAGTTCCGGAACAACCAGGACCATTAGCATAAGAAAAGTTACCTAATAAACCTCCTGTTTGAGCGGTTGTTAAAGCAATTGTTGGTAAATTAGTCAAAGAGAAGTGAGCTGCATCATAAGTGATTGCAGAAGCAGGAGTTGAAACAATATCATAGGTTCCATTTTCTTCAGCAGAATGAACAATAAGACTTGAAGCAGTTACTGGTGAAGTCAATGAACCTAACCTAACATTATATCCTGTAAAAGTACCTGCAGTACCAACTCTAGAAACTCTCCATCTATTAGCACTTAAACCTGATGCATTTGAAGGGTTTGTAGTACCTGAATTAGTATCAAATGCTTCAACCATTAATTCAGCACCACCCGTTGAAGAAATAGAGATTGGTAAGTATTTACCATTTTTACCCGTCGGGAATAATCTATTTTGAGTAATGGCAGCATCAGATTTGTTAGCATGAGCAATTGGACCATCAATATGACAAGTGGCACTACCAGTAACATTTGTACTAAACGAAAATGATCCACCAAAGAATGGTCCTGTAACATCTGCCACACCACAATATAATGGATAAGCAGCAGAAGTATGAAGAATTCCATTGGTTAAAGCAACCCCTAGAACAGCTCTAAAATTAGGCACTTGTAATGTAACACCTGCCGGATTTGTATTGTTTACAGTTAAAGAAGAAATTGAACCTGTCGGTGAATTAGTCGTCAACGAATACTGGTTGTTACTCCAAATACCTGTACCTGAAATAGTTTGAGCAAGTGTGGTTGGTGATGCAACTTGATTAATAAAGTTTCCTAAATACAAAGGAGAAGAGGCAGTTGGTTGTAAAAACGAACCATTATTAATGATGTTACCACCAACATAATAGGTATTATTACCATTTAATTTTTTCAAAGTACTACCGGCAGTAATCGTAAGTTGATTTTGAACGTTCATAGTTCCTAAGCCAGTATTTGTTCCGAAGTTAGTTGTACTCATGAATCTATTTTCGCCATCTAGAGCATCTATAGTAAGATTTCCTAATGAGAACATTCCATTTGAAGACCAAAAAACACAGTTAAAGCCATTCGTTAAAACTGCTCCTTTTTGAGTAGAAATACCGTCACCAATTTGCAATGTGTGGTTTAAACCTGCTGCATAATTCGATCCGCTGTATACAAACGATCCACTACTTATAGCAGTGTCTGGATAAACATTAAATACTAAAGGGATTGGTGCATCGGCCTGAATAGGCGAAGAAAATGTTATTTTGGCACCATCAACAGCTGCAATAAATGTTCCAGGCAACAATCCTGTTCCTGAAACGGGCATACCGTTTAACAAAGAAGGATTAGCCGCAGGTAACACTACATTTGAAGAGCCTACAGTAAATGAAGGCATTGATAAAGTCACCGCAGCGGTTGCTGGTGATGTTGTCAAACCAGAAATTGGTAATGATAAATTAATTTTTACGTTCACTGCCGTAGCATCAAAACCAACAGAAACAAATGAAGTAATTGTAGTCCCAGGCTGTATACCTGGTCCAGAGATAGCTGAGCCAATCGAAATAAAAGCATTATTAGCATTGGGAGCTAACACCAAAGAAGTGGCTCCATCCTGCATGGCAGAGAAAGTAAGTGCAGTTCCAGCTGTTATAGCTGCGGTGGTATTAGAACTCAATGTTAATGTAGTTGGAGGTGTAAATCCAATAGTTCCAGGAGTAACAGCTGTTACAGTAGTCCCTGCTGCAATACCAGTTCCTGAAATGGTTTGTCCAACATAGAAGTAATTAGGATTAGCCATTACTATTGTGGGAGAATTGATTGTTGTGGCACCACTTGTATTCCAGGTAAAAGTCCCTGTTGATGGTGTTACCAAGTCAACACTTGAAGCAGAGGTAACAACAATAGGAGCAGCTTCATTTAGTAATGGGTCAACAATTGTAATTTTACCACCTGTTAAAGCTAAATTGGAAGTATCAATTTTACAAGATGATCCACCAAAAGCAACTGAAGTAGCTACAGTTCCGTTGTCATTGCTGTCAATACTAATTTCACCACCCGTTTGATTAAAAGTACTGTTCAATTTATGAGCAACAAAGCCATTTACTTTCAAAGTCCCTGAAGTCATTGTATGTGTGCCATAGTTAATAAAAGCATTATTGTTATTAGTACAACCTACGGTCATCATACCGCCATTGTTGGTCAAAGTACCACCAGCATTAATTACAACGCTAGCAGCATCTGCAGTTGAAGACACATTTACAGTTGCTCCACTAGCAATAACAACATTATTAGTACAAGCAGGTACTACGCCACCAACCCATGTTGCTGCTGTATTCCAATTGCGATCACCACCCGTATCGGTAGATGTTATGGTATTAGCAGAGGCAATTTTTGAACCATCATTAACTCCTATATACAAGGGAGAAGCAGTCAAACTTGCCAAAGACAAATCTTTTCTTACAATAAACGGTTGTTCAGTTCCTGCTTGGTGTGTACCTGCAAGTGCCGAGTTTTCGTTCATCAATCTAGAAGAACCATCAATAGCTTGATAAGCACCACTAGCATACACCATAACTCTATAATTTGCAGTATTAGTATATATTAGCGATGTACCAGTAATTACAGAAGAATCTGGTGTAGTAACCGACCAGTTTCCATCATATCTGTTATTAATGGCATATCCACCATCATCAATAGTCAAACTAGCTGTAACTGTACTTGCATCAGTATAGGTTAAAGCTATCTCGCCAGCAGTTGATGCATTACTATTTGGCAATAAATACACACTTCTATTCAAATTAGTACCACTAATAAACGGATACCAATAAGGTTTACTATTTACACTTGTACCCGGATATTCATTACCTGCCTGAACATTATCATTATTTGCAGATGACATCCACTTAGACACGGTACCACTCGTAAATCCATATCCAGGAGTAATAGAAAGGCCTGCAGCTCCCAATTGTCCAAAATTTCCAAGAATTAATCTTTTACCAGCAGCAATACTCACTCTACCACTTGTTAATAGTAATCCACTTTTAATTCTAATACCATTTGCATTCCAAATTACATTAGGAGATGCTGTAGACGAGTTGGTAACTTCTAAGCTAGACAAAACATTAGCAACATTACTACTAGTATTTACACCCGCAGCAGAACCGCCCACAAAACCAGCTGGGTCAATAGTTACCGTTTGAAGGGTTGATCCGTTCAGGTTTAATCTACCAAATAAACCAGTCCCCAATTGGCTATCAAATCTTGCATTTACACCTACGGTGAAATCGTGTCCTACCTTTAGATATCTACCATTGGTACCATCATGATTATTAAATCGAGCACCGCTAGCCGCAATATTCACATCATTATTCACTCTAAACTCATCTACAACTGTGCTAATAGCAAATTGTAGTAAAGTATTGGTACCGGCAAGCGTTAAATCCTCACAACCAGAATACCTTGAGTCAACCATTACGACTTCAGCATTGTTATCAAGAACAGCACTATCAGCAGGTGTTGGAACTTTACCTCCATCCCAAGTGCTTGGCTGTGACCAAAGTCCTGATTGCGCACACGTAATTTCTTCAGAAGCTCTGGAAGTAAGTGAAATATTATCAATGGCAGCTGGAGGAAGTGTTCCTGCGCTAGTCCCATTAGTCCAAACAAAAATCAATCGGAAAGAAGTTCCCGCAAAAGACTTGGGTATAAATGCGGTAATTTTTGTAGTTGCAGCTTGAGCGTTAGAATTGAAAGAAATCAATGTTGCACCTGCCCAAATAGGATTTGTACCTGTCGGATAAGTAAAAGGTAAAGTCACTTGAGTATCCGTACCTGTTACTGTTTGCGAGGTTGGAGCAACAAACACTTGCCATCCACCACCTGAAGCAGGAGACGATTTCACGTCAAACGTTAATGTCATTGCTGTTTCACTAGAAGGTACAGCAGTTATGTCTCTGTAAAAATAAACCGTTCTAGCGGTTGGATATCCGCCATAGGAGTTAGTGGCTCCATTGTCATTTGAAATATAGGCAGCATTGCCTGAAATTGCTGAAGTAGTTGCAGCAAATGTTAATGTTTGTGCACTAGCTGCTGGACCAATTGTTGCTTGAGACAAACCCAATGCTGTTCCATTGATACTAGCTACATAGGTGTTTGGAGCAATAATACCAGCAATAGGAGCAATTGCCATACCCACAGAAATATTTGGGTTGGGACTTGCAGCAAGAGTAATTATATAGGAACCTGATGTAATTGACGCTGTAGTCAACTGAGCTATTCCTACACTAATACCACCTGAAAATACACCAAAACCTAATGTAGCACTAGCTGTAGTGATAGTAGCAGGTTGTGATAATGTTAAAGTAGTTCCAGCTATAGCTGAGACAAATGTGTTGGTAGGAATACCTGAACCATACACTATTTGACCTACAACTATACTAGCGTTGGGAGCTGTTAAAGTTACTGATGCAGAAGCTGCTGTAACTGAACCAACCGAAGATGTGCCTGAAGCAGCCGTTCCTAAAGCCCATTTTACAGGACTCACACCCTCATTGGCTACTGTCCAACCGTTGGCAGCAAAAGTTGATCCATTGGTGAAATTACCATCACCAGCTGGAATTCTTTGGGTTTGTGCTTGTATGCCTGTGAAAGCAAACAATAGCATCAAAACCATCAATATAAAACCATTTGTCTTTGGCGTTTTTTCAGAGTGCTTTTCGTTAAACACCGAAAGTTGGCTCAAAGAACTTTTTAAAGAGTAATTGATAAACATAATTGTTTGATGAATTGGTTAATAATTATTTTATAGGAATGTAAATATATATACATACACTATTCGATTTTTATATACACTTTTTAATTTAAGGAATTTTAAAAGTTCTTTATCTGATTTTAGGCGCCGAAAACCTAGCTATATATGGAAGTAACAGAAAATAAGTTCTTTTTTTTACAACTGTACTTTTTGCAGCATCCAGACACTAAAAACCACCAATTTTAGTTGGTGGTTTCTTGCGTTTATCTCGGAAATTCAATTTAAAAAGAGTTACTCTTTTTTAACCACTTTTATAATTTGTGAATTCGTATCTGACTCTACTCTTATTAAATAAGTTGCTGATGGATAAGCTGTTAAATTAACCGTGACTTGTAATTCATTTGATGTATTTTCCTGAAGTATTTGACCCAATAAATTCATAACCGTAACTTTAGTAATTGCATTTGAGTATGTAATGTTAACCATACTAGAAGTTGGGTTTGGATAGTAACTAAAGTTCTCTTTATTGAGGCCATTGACTCCTAAGACAACTGTTACTGTTACTTCAAAAGGAATACTAGCGCATCCACCTGAGACGTTTACTGCCCAATAAGTAGCTCCACTGATTAAAACAGTTGTAGACGATAATGCATTTGTTCCTGCCTGCGCATCAGCTAAAGAGTCATACCAAATAACCTCTGCAGGACTAACCACAAGATCAGCAACAGTAGCTTCGTTCAGATTTGCAACGTCAAATATTTGTGTTTGATTTCCTGTTGGTGTTGGTGAAGAATTTACAGTTAAATTCAAGGTTGCTGTATTACATCCTGATACAACTGTTACATCCGTTTGAGCTGTTGTATACGTTACTCCATTGGCAGGCCAGGTGTAGGATTCTCCTTCACAAATCGAAGTAGTTACACTTCCGTTTGTAGTTACTGGTGTGATACTTAAATTCAAGGTTGCCGTGTTACAACCTGATACAACTGTTACATCAGTCTGAGCTGTTGTATACGTTACTCCATTGGCAGGCCAAGTGTATGAATCTCCAGCGCATATAGAAGTTGTAACACTTCCGTTTGTTGTTACTGGCGTGATACTTAAATTTAAGGTTGCGGTATTACAACCCGTAACTACTGTTACATCTGATTGTGCTGTAGTATACGTTACTCCATTGGCAGGCCAGGTGTAGGATTCTCCTTCACAAATTGAAGAAGTAACACTTCCGTTTGTAGTTACTGGCGTGATCGTTAGATTCAAGGTTGCTGTATTACATCCTGATACAACTGTTACATCCGTTTGAGCTGTAGTATACGTCACTCCATTGGCAGGCCAAGTGTATGAATCTCCAGCGCATATAGAAGTTGTAACACTTCCGTTTGTGGTTACTGGCGTGATAGTCAAGTTTAAAGTTGCTGTATTACATCCTGATACAACTGTTACATCTGATTGTGCTGTTGTATACGTCACTCCATTGGCAGGCCAAGTGTAGGATTCTCCTTCACAAATTGAAGAAGTAACACTTCCGTTTGTAGTTACTGGCGTGATGCTTAGATTCAAGGTTGCGGTATTACAACCCGTAACTACTGTTACATCGGTTTGTGCTGTTGTATAT
>CANNKP010000012.1 GCA_947505255.1 Flavobacteriales bacterium | reverse complement strand
TGTTCGAGCATTTAAGTCAGTAGAAGGTTCTCCGCTTTTTATTAAAAAAGGTGATGGATGTATGATTTGGGATGAAGATGACAATGAATTCATCGATTTTTGTTGCAGTTGGGGACCACTTATTTTAGGGCACAATCATCCTGCCGTGTATACTAAAATCGTTGCTGCTTTGCAAAATGGTGCTAGTTTCGGGGCTCCTACTCGCTTAGAAAATCATAAAATTGTAATAACTCTATGCTATTAAATTTAATTGATTAAATACAAAATCATAAAAAATCAATCTTCTATTATATTATTTCTTCAGTAAATGGTTTAGACATTTTCTACTGACTTAATTAATCGTCAAGTAACATTCTAGGTAATTGGTTAATTAAAGCTGAAAAATAATATTTGATATCTTTTGTTTTTTACAAACTTTTACATAAATTTGTAATAACCAACTATTTATCAATGATCAAACTACCACTATTTATTCTTGCTTTTTTGACTTTTTCTACACTAAATGCTCAAAATCTTACTTCAATTTTAAACGGAACCTTCGTTGAAGGTATCACGGGAGTTAATAATACAATAAGTGCAGAAAATTTATTCGGGGATGAAGTAGAAGCTGTTTTCTATTTGACCAGTTCTAATTATCAAATTGCTTATGACAGTTATTCAGACACCGATGTTTCTGATGGTTTTGTTTGGAATCTAGACATGGGAAATCTTGTTCCCGATGCAATTATATGGGTAGAATTTTATGATGTCTCAGGAACATTCTTAATTGATACATATGATTCGCCCTTGGTATTTAATATAATTCAAAAACCACATTGGTTAATTAGCGGCAGTGTTAATAATGTAATTGCAGATGCATCTATATCAACTATTTCTTTTGATGGGATATATCCAATTTTTGCGTTAAATGAAATTATTGATGCATCAATAAAAGGAATAGGAAATAGACCACTTGAAGTAGTTGGTGAATTTATCTTTTCAGCTTCATATAATTATACCAATTTAACATCAATAGATGTATCATCTTCTAGCGCAAATCTCAACTTTAATTTATTAGATCAAAAAAACTATTCAGAAACTCTCGATATGAGTGGTTCAAATTGTTCACTTGATAATAATTTTAATTTGTCAATTAATGCTAATCAGGTTTTTGAATCACCTGAAATGTCCTTTAAATCCCCAAAAATTAAATTTCCTTTAGGAATATCAGGTGTAAATGTTAGTATAGATGCAGGACTTAGTTTATATGCTACATTAACTGGACAAATAGTTATTGGTGAACAAAACGGAATTTGGGGTTTTATTAATAATGGAAATGAGACAACTAGAATAGTTGGTTTATTAAATGGTAAAGCTTTCATTAGAGGTGAAATGACTGCATTAGCAGGAGCTGTTAAAGTCTCAGGCTCTATTAAAGGAGATGCAAGATTGGGTATTGGTTTTGAATACCAAAATTTACCTTCCGAAGTTTCAAATTCAATTTTTGGTGGTGAAATACATTTATATGGAGAAGCATGTTACAAAACACTTTGGGGTATTGGTCCTAGTAAATGTGTAAATTCGGATGATTGGTATTCGGATTATTTTGGAGACTTATCAATTTTTAATAAGTCCCCAGAAAACGAACAATTACTTAATTTTGATGTGTTTACTTTCCAAGATACGGGTACATTAATATTGCCTGATTTTCATCCACAACCAAGTTTTGGAACAAGAGGCGACACACTTTATGCAGTTTGGTTAGAACATGATCAGTATACAGGATATATCTTATTTTCTAAATTAGATAACTCGATTAATGAATTTACTGATGAAATAATTGTAACAACGAATTCAAATTCCATTTCAAATCCTAAAGTTGCAATACTTCCTAGCGGCTCCGCAATAATTACCTGGTCTCAAAATAGATATAACGACATCACCCTGCCCTTGGGTTCTGATGAGTTTGATATTTTGCAAGCACAAGACGTATGGTTTGCAATTTATGATCAAGTTTTAGATAGCATTGTTCATATTCAGAAACTAGATGACGATGAAAGCTCAGCGCAAAGCGGAAGGGCAGAAGGTGAGGCATTTGTTACTGTGGGTGATGATAATGATGCTATGATAACATGGGTTACAACAGATGCGATTGCATCAACAAGTGACATTTTTTATACTCATTTGACAGAAACAGCAGATTCGTGGTACATTACTACTCCTAGTGTTCTTTCTGATTTAACAGGTGTTAATTCAAGTGTTGGCGTTGTATACACTGATAGTGCGGCAGTACTAACTGTTTGGATTAATGATCCTGACGGAGATGAAGAAACTTATAACAGTAATATGGTATACTCTGAATGGGACGGTACTTCATGGACTCCAGCACAATATTTAACAACAAATGATGGTTCAACTAAGCTGAATGAATTATCACTTGCGTCGAATGACGGTTACGTCGCGTTTGCATGGACAAGCTCTCATTTTGATACCAACAATGAATTCGAAAATAGTATAGACATGATGGTTTACGATGCCGTTATTCAAGAATGGGATTTAAGCAGCTCATTTAATGATACTGATTCAAATTATTATTTCCAACTCCCTATTACATCAATTAGTAATTCAGGTAAAGCTACGATTTGCTATCAAGTAATAAACATGTATGCCGATACTAACTATATTCCAAATGGTGAATTATATTTATATGTTAAAGATTTAAATGCAGGGGGAAACTGGCAAGAAATAACTGAAAATTCATATTTATGTGATACTAGTACTTTTATTTGGGATCTAACAGCTGGTTTTGCTTCAAATGATAGATACTATACAATTACACAAGAATATAATGATAATGGGGTTGTCACAAACCCTATTAATGGTGTAAAATTCGGTGATCCAGATTTAAGTCTGGTACTTCGTGGAATGCAATTAAACTCTAATAATTCAATTGGTGATATTGAAGAGCCAGGAAACGTATCCTCAGGAATTAAAGAAATAAATAACCGGTTAGATTTTAGATTTATAAATTCCTACCCGAATCCATTCAGTGATATTACAGTAATAGAATATCAAATAGAAAATAATGCAAATGTCCAGATGGAAATTTTTGACTTCATGGGAAACAAAGTAGCTGATTTAGTTAATTCAAATTTGAATGCAGGAATTTACAAAACTGTTTTTAAAGCAGGTGATTTACAAGGAGGGGTATATATAAACAAACTAACTGTAAATGGTAAAACCCTTACAAAAAAATTGGTGTTAATTAAATAATTTATTTTTTCGCTAAAATAGCATTGCATTTTACCAAATTTCATAAATACCTTTTGGAATATATGATGTTATTATACAATCTATTATATTCAGTCTGTATAAAGAAGAATAATCAATTGAGAAATTAATTAAAAATCTTATCGTACCCTTAGATTTAGTTATAATTTTGCATTCAAAAGAAGATAACATGTCTGCGCAAACGAAGATAATAAGAACAACATCTGAAGGACTTTTTGAAAAAGCAAAAACCTATTTCCCGGGCGGAGTAAATTCTCCTGTTCGAGCATTTAAGTCAGTAGAAGGTTCTCCGCTTTTTATTAAAAAAGGTGATGGATGTATGATTTGGGATGAAGATGACAATGAATTCATCGATTTTTGTTGCAGTTGGGGACCACTTATTTTAGGTCACAATCATCCAGCCGTGTATACTAAAATCGTTGCTGCTTTGCAAAATGGTGCTAGTTTCGGGGCTCCTACTCGCTTAGAAAATGAACTGGCTGAGTTGATTTTAAGCCGTAATCCATTTATTGATAAAATTCGCTTCACTAGTTCTGGAACAGAAGCCGTAATGTCAGCATTGCGTTTGGCAAGAGGATATACGGGTAGAGATAAAATTATCAAGTTCGAAGGGTGTTATCATGGGCACTCAGATGCACTTCTGGTAAAAGCAGGAAGCGGACTTGTAACCTTCGGCGAATCTTCAAGTGCTGGCGTTCCAGAACATGTTGCGATGGATACATTGGTTTTACCTTTGAACGATATTGACGCTTTAAAAAAATGTATTTCAGAGCACAAGGGTGAAATTGCGTGTGCGATTATTGAACCAATTCCAGCGAATAATGGGCTGCTTTTACAGGAAAAAACGTTCCTTTTAGCACTTCGAGAAATATGCACTGAAAATGGAATTTTGTTGTTCTTTGACGAGGTGATTTCTGGGTTCAGGGTTGCTTTTTCGGGAGCTGCAGAATACTATGGAATTAAGCCTGATCTTGTTACTTACGGAAAAATAATAGGTGGTGGTTTACCTGTTGGAGCATATGGCGCAAGCAAAGAAATCATGGCGTGTGTTTCTCCTGATGGGCCCGTTTATCAAGCAGGAACGTTATCTGGGAATCCAGTTGCAATGGCTGCGGGAATTGCGCAATTAACAGAATGTGCCAAACCAGGGTTTTATGAAGATCAAGCTGAAAGAACAACTTATTTTGTTTCAATCATAAACACGCATGCAAAATCGAAAGGATATAATTTTGAATTGGTTACTGTTGGTTCAATATTCTGGTTGTCATTTGATGGAAAGAAAAGCATTCACAAAGCAGATGAAATCAACCCTGACATGACAGGATTTAAAAATTTACACCGAGAATTATTGAATCGTGGTGTTTATTTAGGGCCAAGTGGATATGAAGTTGGATTTGTATCTTCCGCACATTCAAAAGAAATTCTAGAGAAAGCTGCTGGTATTTTCTGTGAATGTTTGGATGTTATTTTTTAAGGGATAACATGTCTACTATAAATTGATAGAGTATATCCTTTAGTGCTTTTGTCAGCGTTTTCTGCGGGAAATGATTATATCCTTTCTCCTCCTGATATCGCTGATAGGAGAAGAAACAGATCCAAAAGATAATAGGCTAAGCAGTAGGAAATGACAACAAAAACCAAAAATTAAAACAGAAATTGATAGAGTGTATCCTTTAGTGCTTTTGTCAGCGTTTTCTGCGGGAAATGAGTATATCCTTTCTCCCGCTGATATCGCTGATAGGCGCAGAAACAGCTCCAAAAGATAATAGGCTAAGCAGTAGGAAATGACAACAAAAACCAAAAATTAAAACAGAAATTGATAGAGTGTATCCTTTAGTGCTTTTGTCAGCGTTTTCTGCGGGAAATGATAATATCCTTTCTCCTCCTGATATCGCTGATAGGCGCAGAAACAGATCCAAAAGATAATAGGCTAAGCATTAAGAAATAACAACAAAAACCAAAAATTAAAACAGAAATTGATAGAGTGTATCCTTTAGTGCTTTTGTCTGCATTTTCTGCGGGAAATGAGTATATCCTTTCTCCTCCTGATATCGCTGATAGGAGAAGAAACAGCTCCAAAAGATAATAGGCTAAGCAGCAGGAAATGACAACAAAAACCAAAAATTAAAACAGAAATTGATAGAGTGTATCCTTTAGTGCTTTTGTCTGCGTTTTCTGCGGGAAATGATAATATCCTTTCTCCCGCTGATATCGCTGATAGGAGAAGAAACAGCTCCAAAAGATAATAGGCTAAGCAATAGAAAATAACAACAAAAACCAAAAATTAAAACAGAAATTGATAGAGTGTATCCTTTAGTGCTTTTGTCAGCGTTTTCTGCGGGAAATGATAATATCCTTTCACCCGCTGATATCGCTGATAGGCGCAGAAACAGCTCCAAAAGATAATAGGCTAAGCAATAGGAATAGCAAACCCCCATTTGCTTTTATGATGTAATTCAGCTAATTGGTAAAAGTATTTTCCGATGAAATAAATAAGTAATAATCCTAACATAACTTTTGAATTTATTCTTTACAAGAAGCCTTCTTTTCTAACATTTCTTTACCGCTCATCATTTGATAATCGACACATTCTTTTTTCTTAACCTCTTTCAGACCTTTTAATTTTTCAGCTTTTTCAGATGTAATCTCTGCACTAAAAAGTTTCGATGAGAAATCGTTCAATTCCTCTCCAGCTTTAAGACATTTACAAAATTGCTCGTCTTTCGAATTACATGCGCTCAGCAATATTATTGACGTGAAAATAAAAAGTAATTTCATGCTGTTAGTTTTGTTCTTTGGATGAAGGTAGTTTATAAATTTGAATGTTCTTAAAAGAACCTATTTTTTCTTTCGTATACGTTAACAATCTCTTGTTTTTCAGAATTTCTGGGTCTTTCACAATTAGATATTTTGCTCCTCTTTTAATGAATTTTGGTAAATAATCGTGTAAATTCTCATCAGAAGAATAAATGGATGTAAACCCTTTTTGATCCATCAAAGATAAGGTTATGTTTGGGCTTTGATCTGGAACACTGACTACTAAATCGGTCCTTTTAATCCCTAAAGAACGAAGATAAGGTGTTACTGATTCATATGCTTTTGACTTTGTGTCGTAATCCCAATGAAACCATTTCCAATAACCAATTTCATCCTCTGATAAAAAGATTTCAGTTAGAAAAAATACCTTTTTATCATATTTCATTCTTGTCTTAGAAGCCCCATAAAATAATGAAAGACAAATTGCAACAACCGTCATTATTCTTATTGATTTTGAATAAAATAGTTGCTCATGATTTTGCTGAATAAACATTAAAAAGCAAATTAACAAGGGCGGAACAAGAATGAAAAATTCTATTAAATAGTAATCATGAACATCAAAATTACTGAACCAAAGCAGGACGTAAAGAATTAATTCTAATACGATTGAACAAGTAAAAAAGAACACAAACTTGTTCTGCTTTTTTGGATTTAAAATCAACCATAGAAAAATCAAACAGAAAATAGTTCTCACCGAAGTATGATACCATTCTGGAAACATTCCAAAACTCAATTTAGACCAAACATGTGGAATATTCTCATTTTCCCAAATTGGTCGGATTGTCGATAAAAAATAAATGGAATCATTGACCGCATTGTAATTTTTACTGAAAATCATCCATCCGTAAATTGCAAGAAGCGGAACCAATAAAAGGGCTGTATGCAAAATTCGTTTGAAAAAAATACTACTTTTAACAGTTCCAATTATCTCCAAAAATACCAGCGCATAAACAGGTAAAAAACCAATTAACATTGAAGGTCTCAGTAAGCCAGTTAATGTTATGAAGAATAGCGAAAACACTAAAATCCAACTATTTTTTTTCTTAAAAAACAGAAGGAAATAATACCAACCCATAAATAAGAAACTTAGTGCTGGAATGTTAATTAGAAAGCTATTTGAATAATAACCATAAAGAGGCGACGAAAAGATCAGTATTGGAATGATGTAAGCGAAAAAATAATCATTCAACAAAAGTTTAATTGTTTTAAAAAGTGCAAATAACCCTAAAAAAGCAATACATAAATTTAAAACTCGTGCGCTAAAAAAGGATGGGCCAGTGATTTTCCAAATTAATGCGTCGATGTAATATATAATTGGGAATTCACCGACTGCTTTGCCTTCTTTCGAAGTTTGATTATGCATTCTCGGTTCAAAAAAATGCATTCCTTCAGCATAATAATTATAGGTAATTGAATAGGCATCCGTTTGTCTCCATTGATGCATCGATCGAGGTGGAAAATTATTCGTTTTGAATTGATTGAATAATGCCGAGATAAAAAGCAGAATCAAAATAAATAAAACGGAATGGTATTTTTTCATCTTTTAGAAAGCCAGTTTGAAAGAACATAAAAATAATAAGGCTATTATTCGAATCATCTTTTAATTTTAAACAATTATAAGAAAAATAAGGGATGTATTCTTTAGATTCAACCATCAATTTTGATTGAATATTTTTACTTTTAACTAAAATTCTATTCTAAAATGTCAAAATTACCCAACGTAGGAACAACCATTTTTACAGTTATGTCGAAGCTAGCAGTGGAGCATAATGCAATAAATCTGTCACAAGGCTTTCCTAATTTTCCTGTAGATTCCAAATTAACAGACATTTTACAACGGATTGCAAAGGATCCCATTCATCAGTATGCGCCAATGGCTGGTTATCAGCCATTATTAGTGAAAATTGCAGCCATGACAGAAAAATGTTATGGTAGAAGTCCAAATCCAGAAAAAGAAATTTTAGTAACTGCAGGAGCGACACAAGCAATATTCACAATTATTCAAGCATTGGTAAATATTGGAGAGGAAGTCGTTATCCTCGACCCTTGTTATGATTGTTATGAGCCACCTGTGATTTTATCTGGAGCAAAATCAGTTCGAGTTCCTTTAAATGATGATTTTACGCCAAACTGGGAGCGAATTGAAGCTTCAATTAATGGGAAAACGAAACTTTTAATTATTAATAACCCACATAATCCATCTGGACGTATCTTTAATTTAGCCGATTTGCTGGCCCTTGAAGTGATAATGGACAAATTTCCGAATCTGATTCTTCTTTCTGATGAAGTATATGAATTTATTACATTTGAAAACAAACATATCTCCATAAATACGAGACAAAAAATTGTTGATAGAAGCGTGATTGTTTCATCCTTTGGAAAAACGTTCCATATCACGGGTTGGAAAATCGGTTATATCATCGCTCCAGAAAACCTCCTGGTTGAAATTAAGAAAGTACATCAATTTTTAGTGTTTTGTGTAAATAGCGTCGCGCAAGTTGCCCTTTCAGAATATTTAGATTTAATTGATGTAACGCAATTAGGCGACTTCTACCAAGAAAAGAGAGATTTATTTAGAAATCTAATTAACACTAGTCGCTTTGAACTTCTTCCTTCAGAAGGATCTTATTTTCAAGTTGCCTCTTATGCAAACATTTCAAAAGAATCAGATGTTGATTTCACAAAAAGACTTGTAACGGAATTTGGCGTTGCAACAATTCCACTATCTGTTTTTAATGCAGATAAAAAAGACAAACAACTTATTCGTTTTTGTTTTGCAAAAGACACAGATACATTAACGCAAGCAGCCACAAAATTATGCAAGATTTAAAAGTAGCACTTGTTCAAGCCAACCAAGTTTGGGAAGATAAAGCCGCTAATTTAGCCAATTACACAGCGCTTTTAGAAACAGTTTCCAATGTTGATTTAATCCTTTTACCAGAAATGTTTCATACAGGATTTTCAATGAACGCTGAACAGCTGGCTGAAGAAGAAACAAATTCGATCGGATTAAATTGGTTACGATTAACAGCAAAAGCAAAAAATTCAGCAATTTATACATCCTTGATATTAAAAGAAAATGGATACTATTTTAATCGTGGAGTTTTTATTGAACCTGATGGAACACTGCATAAATATGATAAAAGAAAACTTTTTGGTTTAGCAGGTGAAAGTGATTTTTATAAAGCTGGAGAAACAGAAATGATTGTTTCATATAAAAATTGGAAGTTTCAATTACAGATTTGTTATGATTTAAGATTTCCAGAAATTGTAAGAAACACGATCTCATCCAACCAAACAGAAAGTTATGACGTTATTCTATATGTTGCCAATTGGCCAGAAAAAAGAATTTCTCATTGGAAAACATTATTAGCAGCTAGAGCCATTGAAAATCAATGCTGTGTGATTGGGGTTAATCGGGTTGGTGAAGATGGAAAAGGATTAATGTATTCTGGTGAAAGCATGTTTATTGACGCATTAGGAAATGAGCTTGTTCTAACAAAAAAGAAAGAAACAACTCAAATTGTAACGCTAATTAAAGAGGAATTAACTAATACCAGAAAAACATTGCCATTTCTAAAGGATCGCTAAACGTTAATTATTTAAAGGTGTATTATATAATCTTATATAAATGGTTTATATTTGTTTAATAAAAAATAATCTCTAATATGAAAAAAGTATACTTAAGTATTTTTATTATTGGGTTAGGTTCTAGTTTGTCTTTCGGACAATATGCACCAAAACCAATCACATCTAACAACATGAGCAAAGTTGCTCCAAAAGAATTGAGTAATGCTCCAGTTGCAAAAACACTAGGAACACAATTCTGGCTAGATGATTTCTCTGCACCAGGAACATGGTCAATTGACAACAGTGGGCAACCAGGTGGTGCTTTCGGTTGGACAGTTGATGCTGTAAATGATGGTTGGTGGTCAGGTTCACCAATTAACTCTACTTCTGATGGAAACTTTGCTGAATTATCTAATGGAGACGCTCAAGCTGGTACGCAAACACTAGGAGTTGTTTACACATTAACCACTGCAGCTCCGATTGATCTTATTGCTAATGGAACAAACGTTACATTGGATTTCCTTCAATTTGGTGCACGTTTTAATGATCTTCAAGAAATTCAAGTATCTACTGATGGTACTAACTTTACTACAGTTGGTGATAATAATGATGCTCCAGTATTATCTGCTTCTGGAGGAGCACCATATGCTAACCCAACTTCAAAATCAATTAACCTTGCTACTGCTTTAGCTGGTGCGACTCAAGTATGGATTCGTTTCCGTTGGACAACAAATTTTCCTGCTGCTGCTACAAATCCTAACGTTTGGATTACTTACGGATGGTACATTGATGATGTAAGTTTAACTACAAATGCTGAATATGACTTAGCTGTAACTTCAACTTATTGGGGTACTGCAGGATTAAATTACTATCAAATACCATTGACACAAGTTGCTCCAATTGATTTCTCTTCAAATGTTACAAATGGTGGTACGTTGTCAATGACTAACGCTACGTTAAATGTTGATATCAACAGTGGTGTTTACACTGGAACAAGCGTTGGGTCAACAATTCCATCTTTAGCTTCTGACAGTTTATTCGCAACGGTACCTTTTACTCCAACTGCAAATGGAACATATAATGTTACAAGAACAATTACAACAGCTGTTGCTGATGATGTTCCTTCAAACAATGCAATGGCTCCAATTTCTTTTACAGTTAATAACTATATATATGCAAGAGATAACAATGTTTTAGCTGGAAGTACTTCAAATGGAACAGATGGTTTTGAAACTGGAAATTTATTTGATATTTGGGCAGATCAAACGTGTCTTGGATTGAACGTTCGTTTAAAAGGTGGTGCAGGTGAAACAACTGTTGGAACTGAAATTTATGCTAAAATCTATTCAATTGATCCTACAACTGGTGATTTCATCTTCGCAGGAGAATCGTTGCCATTAATAGTTGCTACTAGTAACCTAAATACTAATTTATTAATGAAAATGATTGATCCAGTAGATTTATTGGCTAACAATACTTACTTAGCAGTTGTTGGTTCTTATACTCCAGGATTGGCAGTTGCGAATGCAGGTACTTCTGAGCCTCAAACATCTTTCTTATTAGATGCTGCAACATCTACGTGGTTCTACCAAACAGAAACACCTTATGTTCGTTTTAACTTTGATCCATCTTTAGGAGTTGATGAAAATACATCAGCTGTTACAATTGGAAATATATTCCCTAATCCAACATCTGGAGAAACTACAATTAACTATTCTTTAGCGAATGCTTCTGCAGTAAATGTTGAAGTAGTTGACATTACAGGAAAAGTTGTTTATTCATTGGATAATGGAACTGAAGTTGCAGGTGCACATAACGTAGCATTCAATGCTGCTTCTTTCTCAAATGGTGTTTACTATGTAACCATTTCAACTGACGAAGCAACAGTAACAAAAAAATTCATCAAGAAATAATTGACTTCACCGCTACTTTGCGGTATTTGAATTAATATCTTTGAAGGCCTCAGTCAATTGACTGAGGTCTTTTTTTATGGAACTATTTTCAATTGGCTTTATTGGCTTGTTCTTAGCAAGTTTTCTATCAGCGACCATTTTACCGATGAGTTCTGAAGGAATATTATTACTCATGTTGAGTCAACAATATGATCCATTATCTTGTTTAATTATAGCTACAATTGGCAACTCACTCGGAGGATTAACAAACTATGCTCTCGGAATGTTTGGGAATACACTTTGGTTAAAACGTTTCGGAATCAAAGAAGAAAAATTGATGACTTTTCAAAAGCGTATTCAAAAACACGGTTATTTTGTAGCGTTCTTTTCGTGGGTACCGTTTATTGGCGATCCTTTAACCGTTGCTCTTGGATTTTTTAAAGTTCGGTTTATTCCTGTCCTGTTTTTCATTGTTTTAGGAAAATTCTTGAGGTATTTAGTCTTTGTTTTCCCTTTTATGTAA
Source organism: Flavobacteriales bacterium (assembly GCA_947505255.1). Taxonomy (GTDB): domain Bacteria; phylum Bacteroidota; class Bacteroidia; order Flavobacteriales_D; family Crocinitomicaceae; genus M0103. The sequence continues at coordinate 23,508 of CANNKP010000012.1, read as the reverse complement.
AAAAATCTGATTTCAACTTCTATTTCCTAGACCTTGCGCTAATTCAATTCAAGCATTTTACCGATATTTACAAAAAATTCAAAGCAACATGTCAAAAGTTACTACCCTCAATGAGTTTATCATGGATCGTCAAGCAGATTTTCCTGGTGCATCAGGTGAATTGTCACGGATTTTAAATGATATTGCTGTTGCATCTAAAATTGTGAGTCGCGATGTTCGTAAGGCTGGATTAGTTGATCATATTTTAGGTTCTCAAGGGGAAACTAATATTCAAGGAGAAGAACAACAAAAATTAGATGTCGTTGCTGATAATCAATTTATAAAAGCCTTTGAAAACGGTGGAGAAATATGTGGTATTGCTTCTGAAGAAAACGATGATTTCATTGCATTTACTTCAGAACACGCAAAAAAAGCAAAATATGTCGTTCTTTTCGATCCTTTAGATGGCTCATCCAACATTGATGTAAATGTTTCTATTGGTTCAATTTTCTCTATTTATCATAGAATATCTGAACCAGGAACATTAGCAACACTAGAAGATATGTTGCAAATTGGAAATGAGCAAATTGCAGCTGGATATGTATTATATGGCTCTTCAACAATGCTTGTTTACACAACTGGTAGAGGCGTAAATGGTTTTACATTGGATCCATCAATTGGCGAATTTTGCCTTTCTCATGCAAACATGCAAATGCCCGAAACTGGAAGGTTGTATGCCATGAACGAAGGAAATATTGCAATTTGTGAAAAAGGAATTCAAGAATATATCGCTTATTGCCAAAGTTCAGAAAATGATAAAGGCGCTCCTTATTCAGGAAGATATATTGGTTCTTTAGTTGCCGATTTTCATAGAAATTTGATCAAAGGTGGAATTTATATATATCCAGCAACAGATTCTTCACCAGAAGGAAAATTACGTTTGCTTTATGAATGTAATCCATTAGCACTGATTGCGGAACAAGCAGGCGGCTTGGCAACAACGGGACGAGAAAGAATATTAAATATTGAACCAACTCAACTTCATCAGCGCGTTCCATTCTTTGTGGGATCAAAAAATATGGTTGAAAAAGCAATAAGTCTGCTTCAAAAATAAATGGAACAAAAATCATTACGAGCGATTTTTTCTAAAATTCCTCAAATTGATGAAACTGCCAATCAGTTGCAATTTGCTGGAACAAGAATACATTGGAAAGGACTTGTTGGTTCTTCAAAAAGTTTATGCGCTTCAGCTTTAGCAAATCAAATTCCAGGACACCAATTATTCATCTTAAATGACAAAGAAGAAGCAGCATATTTTTTGAATGATTTAGAAGGTATCTTTCCTGAAGATAAACGCATTTTATTTTATCCAGCTTCTTACCGCGTGCCTTATCAATTAGAAGAAACAGATAATGCCAATGTTGTTTCAAGAGCTGAAGTATTAGAAAAAATTAATAATGGCAGTAATGTTTGGGTTGTAACCTATCCGCAAGCATTATTTGAAAAAGTGCCAACTCAAAAAAAATTAAGTGATAACACCTTGCGCGTTGAAATTGGGAAAACTTACTCCATTGATTTCATTAATGAACTTTTATTAGAATACCATTTTGATCGTGTTGAATTTGTTTACGAACCTGGTCAATTCTCAATTCGTGGCGGTATAATTGACGTGTTTTCATATTCAAACGACAACCCGTTTAGAATTGAATTTTTCGGCGACGAAGTGGAATCCATTCGAACATTTGATGCTGGAACACAATTATCCATTACCAATTTCAACCATTTCAATGTAATTCCAAATGTTCAAGGACAACTTAATTTGGAAGGAAACGGAAGTCTTTTTGAATTTTTAGGTAAGAATGCAACATTGTGGCTTTCATCCTATGATGTGCTTACAAGTGTTTTACAAAAAGAATACGAAAAGTCATTAACTATTTATAACGGGCTATCAGATGCTGTTAAGCGCACTTTACCAGGAGAACTCTATTTGCATCCTCAAGATGTTAAAAATGAAATAGATCCTTATAATATAATTGAATGGGGGCCTGAATATCATTATAAAGCAGAAAAAGAATTTCAGTTTGATTTTCTTCCGCAACCAAGTTTCAACAAGAATTTTGATTTATTACGAGAAGATTTAGCGAATAGAACTAAATTGCATTTCACAAATCTAATTTTCTCCAATCAACCAAAACAAATTGACCGTTTATACCAAATATTTGAAGATATTGGTGGTGGCGTTGATTTCAAACCAGTTAACATTGCTTTACACGAAGGATTTATTTCTCCTTCTCAAAAATTAGTTTGTTATACAGACCATCAATTGTTTGAACGGTATCACCGTTTTAGATTAAAAGAAGGATTTCGGCAAGCTAAACAAGCACTGACTTTAAAGGAAATTTACAACCTTCAAAAAGGTGATTATGTTACACATATTGATCACGGTGTTGGACAGTTTTCTGGATTAGAAACGATTGATGTAAATGGCAAGCCACAAGAAGCAATTCGACTTGTTTACAAAGACGGCGATGTTTTATACGTTGGGATTCACTCACTACATCGAATTTCAAAATTCACTGGAAAAGATGGCGCCGTTCCTAAAATGAATAAACTCGGAACACAAGCTTGGGCAACATTAAAAAGTAAAACGAAGAAAAAGATTAAAGAATTGGCTTTTGATCTTATTCAATTATATGCAAAAAGAAAGAGTCAACCGGGTTTTGCCTTTAGTGAAGATACTTATTTGCAAAATGAATTAGAAGCGTCTTTCATGTATGAAGATACACCAGACCAATTAAAAGCTACACAAGCAATTAAGGAAGATATGGAATCCTCTACTCCAATGGATCGTTTGATTTGTGGTGACGTTGGATTTGGGAAAACAGAAGTGGCAATTCGTGCAGCTTTTAAAGCCGTTGCAGATAGTAAACAAGTTGCAATTCTGGTGCCAACAACAATTCTTTCAATGCAACATTATCGCAGTTTCAAAGAACGATTCAAAGATTTCCCATGTAATGTGAGTTTTATAAATCGCTTTAAATCAGCGAAAGATGTAACAGAAACGTTGAAAAAATTAAGTTCAGGTGAAATTGATATTTTAATTGGAACCCATGCTATTGTTGCTGAACGCGTAAAATTCAAGGATCTTGGATTAATGATAATCGATGAAGAACAGAAATTTGGTGTTTCTGTTAAAGACAAATTAAAAACCCTAAGAACAACCGTTGATACCTTAACATTAACTGCAACACCAATTCCGAGAACATTACAATTCTCATTAATGGGCGCACGTGATTTAAGCATCATTAATACCCCACCACCGAATAGACAGCCAGTTTTAACAGAAATCATTCATTTCAACGAAGAAATAATACGTGATGCCATTGCATATGAAATGAGTCGTGGTGGACAAGTGTTTTTTGTGCATAACAGATTGGCTAATATCAAAGAAATTTCTGGAATGATTCAGCGTTTGTGTCCAGGAGTGCGCGTTGGTATTGGACACGGACAAATGGAGGGGAAACAGTTGGAAAAAATCATGATGGACTTCATTAATGGAGAATATGATGTTTTGCTTGCAACAACTATTATTGAATCGGGGATTGATATTTCGAATGCTAATACTATTATTATCAATGACGCTCAAAACTTCGGACTGAGTGATTTGCATCAATTACGTGGACGTGTTGGACGAAGCAATAAGAAAGCTTTCTGTTACTTGATTGCACCTCCTTTTAGCATTATGACGTCCGATTCAAGAAAAAGATTAGAAGCTTTGGTGCAATTTTCCGATTTAGGCGCAGGCTTTAACATTGCAATGAAGGATCTTGATATTAGAGGAGCTGGAAACATGTTGGGAGGAGAACAAAGTGGCTTCATCTCTGACATTGGATTTGAGATGTATCAAAAGATTTTGAATGAAGCGATGGAAGAATTGAAAGAAGCAGAATTCAAAGATTTATTCGATGATCGTACGACCGATTCAATGTTAAATTTCGTAAAAGACTGTATTTTAGAAACTGATTTGGAAGTAAGAATTCCGGATGATTATGTGAATAATGTGAATGAAAGGTTGAGTCTATACCAAGAAATGGATAACTTAAAGGATGAGGCAGCACTTTCAAAATTTGGGGAAATGCTAATTGATAGATTTGGGCCATTGCCAAAACAGGTTAATGAATTGATTTTATCTTTCAAATTACGTTGGTTAGCGCAAGATATGGGCATGGAACGTTTAGTTCTTAAATCAGGGAAAATGGTTGGGTATTTCATCTCTAATCCACAATCTCATTTTTATGAAACGGAAACTTTTAGTCAAATATTAAATCATATTCAACGAAATGGGAAGGATTGTAAGTTCAGCGAGCAAAATGATAAATTACGTATAATATTTTCAGATGTCAAGCACATTAAACATGCTTATGAGCAATTAACAGGCATCATTGGTAAATAACAATTTCTGTTTTAATTTTGTTAATCAACTATTTCCTTATTTTTAACGTTAATGGTTTAGATTCAACAATTATGAAATATTTCTTTTTTATTATATTCCTTGCAATTATATCCTCTTGTGGGACTTTCAACTCCTGGAATGGCCAATTACGGTTCGTTAAAGTTGATAATCAAGAAATTGCTGTTTTGGAGAAAACACCACAATCTGAATTTGCAACAAGCGTTTATTTAAATCCAGCAGACTTAGCAGAAAAAACAACAAATACTGAAATTGCTCCAGTTATAATAGTTGGTCAAAATCAACAACCCCAATTAATCCAAAAAAAGGAAAATGCAGTTATTCAAAAATCAAAAAATCAAAAAATCGCGGTTAAAGAATTAGACACAGACGACGATGTTGCAAGGCAAGCTTATCGTGCAGAAAGAGATGCTAATATTGCGATGGGCTTCTCTATAGCAGCATTGTTATTTGGAATTATACCTTTCATAATCGGTGTAACTTTCTATTTCAAAGCTCTTTCATCGCGTTATATTACTCCTTTAGGCGATAATAGATTAAAAATTTCCAAAGTCTTCTTAATTTTTGAAACTGTTGTTTTTGCATTAGAAATCCTTTTTGTTACAGTGTTAATTCTTCTACTTTTGTAGCATATGCGTTCAAGTGTTTTTAGTATTTCAATTTTAATAAATGTCGAAAAATAAACGTGCGATTGTTTCAGTAACGAATGATTTATATACAGACAATCGTGTAGATAAAATTTGTCTTTTTCTGGAAAAACAAGGGTATAGTGTAATGTTGGTTGGAAGAAAACGCAAACATAGTATTCCTCTTCCAGAAAGAAGTTACCGAACTATACGAATGAATCTAATCAAAGATAAAGGCGCATTATTTTATGCTGAATTCAATCTTCGTCTTTTTTTGTTTCTACTTTTTCACAGAGCAACACTTCTTGTATCCAACGATTTAGATACACTTTTGGCAAATTACGCAGCTAGTAAATTTAAGCCAAATGTAAAATTAGTATATGATTCACATGAATATTTTACTGAGGTTCCTGAATTAACTTCCCGTCCCAAAGTCAAAAGAATATGGGAAGGAATTGAAGGCTGGATTTTTCCAAAATTACAAACAGTTTATACAGTCAATGAATCTATAGCTCAATTGTATCGAGATAAATATAAAACTGACGTTGCTGTAGTGCGGAATATCTCTCCTACTTGGGAGCCCAAATTTTTAATGACAAAGGAAGAATTAGGGATTCCAGAAAATAAGTTCGTTATTATTATTCAAGGTGCCGGAATTAATATTGATAGAGGAGCAGAAGAAGCTGTTGAAGCCATGAAACTCCTTGAAAATGGTGTATTATTAATCGTTGGGGATGGTGATGTCATTCCTCAACTGAAGCAAATCGTAACCAATTACGACCTAAATGAAAAAGTGCTCTTTTTTAGTAAAAGACCTTATTCAGAAATGATGAATTTCACCTATTTAGCTGATGTTGGATTAACGTTAGACAAGCCTACAAACTTGAATTATAACTATTCGTTACCCAATAAAGTGTTTGATTACATTCATGCCGGAACGCCGATTATTTGTACAGATTTAGTAGAAGTTTCTTCTATTGTAGATAAACATAAATTAGGATTAATTATAGCACATTTAAGTGCTGAAAGTTTAGCAGAAAAGATCAATGAACTTCAACATAATTCTTCTCTTTTAGCAGAGATGAAGGCCAATTGCAAAAATGCAAGTTTAATAGAAAATTGGGAGCATGAATCACAAATTTTAGAACAAATATATCCGAAAATTGGAAAATAAGAACCTACATATTATTTGTTTAGACGTTCCATTTCCGGCAGATTATGGTGGGGCAATTGACATGTTTTATCGCATCAAAGCACTGCATAATCTTGGAATGAATTTGACTCTTCACGTATTTGATTACGGTCGTGGCCAGCAAAAGGAATTAAACCAGTTTGGAAAAGTACTTTATTATAAAAGAAATCGCTCGTTTTTGAATTTATTTTCAAGTCGACCTTTTATCGTTCAGTCAAGAAAAAACAAAAAATTACTTGAGAATCTATTGAAGGATGATTCCCCAATTCTATTTGAAGGAATTCATACCACTTGGTTATTGGAAAATGCTGACATTCAAAAAAGGACAACTTTTGTTCGCATGCATAATCTTGAAGATGAGTATTATCGTGGCTTAAAAAAGAATGCCTCTTTACTAAAGCAATTTTATTTTCAACAAGAAGCAAGGAAACTAAAAGGCTATCAAGAAATATTATCCAAAGCAACTTTTGTTTTAGCGATTAAAGATTCAGATGCTACTGCATTAAAAGACATAAATCCCAATGTATTTGTTTTACCTGCATCCATTCCAGATATTCCTGGCACATTCACAAAAGTAAAAAGGTATGCTTTATTTCATGGTAACTTAGCTGTTTCTGAAAACGAAAATGCTGCAATTTGGATAATTGACGCGCTAAAAAAGGTGTTAGATCCAACGTTCCCGTTAATCATTGCAGGGAAAAATCCAAGTGCAAAATTGAAAACACTTTGTAGAAAAGAGGACGTAGAATTGGTGGAAAGTCCTGATGATAAATCACTCTTTCAACTCATTCAAGAAGCACAAATTCATGTATTGCACACCTCAGTTCCATCAGGAATTAAATTAAAACTATTATCGTGCGTGCACAGTTCTGGGAAAATTCTAGTTAACCAAAACATGGTAGAAGGAACGGCATTGGAACCTTTTTGTATTATTGCAAAAGATGCGAAAGAATTTAAATTGGACTTTATAGGTTTACAAAATGATGCTTTGACTCAAGAAGAATTCAATGAGCGCTCTCAATTTATCAATCAAAATTTTAATAACGCCAAAAATTGTAAGTTGATTCTTAAGTTACTTTCGCAGGGAAACAGCAATTTGCAATAATTCGTCCCTACTTTTCTACCTCGTTGTCCCTGAATGCTGACGGAACTAAATCGGGAATAATTTTTAAAATTAGTGGCAATAAGAAGGCTCCTCCAGGCAACAAGAAAATCGCTAATGACGGCATCGTTTTTACAATATCTTTAAATTGGGTCTTGACCGTTTCTTTCTCTTCTTTGGTTAATTCCCTAACCGTAGATTTCCTGATTAATGAAACTAATTCTTTGCTTTGTTTTAACTCAACTGCAAGTTTATCTTTATTTCTTCCTAGTATTTTAACCCATCTCTTTGTCAAACTACTGTACACTTTTTCTACTGAAGAAGATGTTTTTAAAAAGGGTATTTTATCTTGATTATTTATGATGAATTGCTCCGTTAGTGCGATACTTTCATTCAATTCATTGTCAGATAATTCTAGAAACGCGCTCAGTTTTTTCAAATGTTCCTTCTCTTCAACGGCAGCATGATGATTTGCAAAAATAAAGAATACGGAAAGGTCAAATAAGAATCGTTTGAACAACCAATTTGTTTGCGCTTGATCCGTAAAATCATTGAAATCTCCTCCTTTTTCAAATCGTGCTTCAACTATTTCTCTCTGCAGATCAGATAAATTTGCCGATGCTAAAAACACCTTAAACATCGAACGTTCTTGATGTTCGATTTCACCATCTGAAAAAGAGGCCAAGGCAATTGCTGTTAAAGCATTCATTGCCATTTCATCATAATTAAATAAGGTACTCGATTTTTTGTTTACTAAAAAATCATTAAACAGAATTACGTCTAAATAGATGAAAACATTATTCAAATAATTGACCCAAAACTTATTATCTAAAAGATTCATTTTGATGTCAACTCTTTTTGTTAGAATTGACTCTAATTTTTCTTCAACCGATTCTTTCAAAAAGTACGAAAACATTTTGGTGATTGACGAAGCATTGTACTTCCCATAAAATTCAACTAATGATTCAATAAACTCCTTTTGATCAAAGCAATCATTTTCACTAAGTTTGGTTCTATACACAAACAAATGAGATTCAAATAATAACAATTTTAATTTTTCTTCAGAAGTCCATTTAGAATCATCCAAATCTTTTGCATAATGCAGGCGTGATGGAAACCCAAAGATTATCCCTGTTCTACCAAGTGCAGCATGAATAAATGAATCTCTCTCAATGTTTTTTGGCAATTCATTATTTAGTTCAATTTGCCCTTTATCGACCATGTCGAAGTACTTTTTAATCCACCCTTTTGAACCTGGTAAAACCATAATTTTACAAAGTTACAATAAAAAGAAAAGTACCCCTAAAGTAGATGCTTTAAAAAATAGTATAAAGTGAGTAACTTAAAAAGTATACCTTAACGAAAAGGCACCTCCGCCTCCAAAACCAGAATAAAATCCGATAAAATCAAACATTGGGCGTGCATCTAAACTTAAAAGCAATGGCACATCGTGTACATTAAAATCATATTCTAAGCCTATTTGACCTCCAAGAGCTATAGAAACTCCAGAATTGTTATCATAGTAATCATCATAAAATCCTACTTGAGCTCCAGGCCCAATATACCAGTTTAAGCCTTCAGTAATATTGAATACCCAGTGATAAATTCCAGTTACTGAAAATTGATTATAATACCAAAGATTATCATTTCCTTTTCCATTGTTGTAGTGATGGCTTCTCCATCCTAAATCTAATTCTAGGCGATTTGATTCTCCAAATCCATGTTGATAGGAGATTTCTCCGCCATAGCTTCCTAAAAATCCACCACCACGAATACCAATTGCATTTGGGTTAACTTGGGATTGAACATTTGATAAAAAAAATAGAGCGAATAATAAAATAAGATGTTTGGTTTTCATGCGGTTTCAATTAAATGTTTTAACTAAGTTACTATATTATAGCTTCCCAGCAACCACAAAAGCTTTTCTATTTGTAAAAATCAATGATCCCTCCAATGAGAACGCCTCGAATACAGCGATGTATGTTCCAATACTTGTTTTCGTTTCTAAATCACTAACTCCGTCCCACGTAAATGTTCCTTTTGTTGCCAGTAATTCACTTTTAAATAATTCTCTGATTTTTCTTCCTCGGTCATCATAAATAGTAAAAGTGCCTAACAAACTTGGTTCTGACATTTCATAATTTATTTGTAAAACATCTTCAAAACCATCATTATCTGGAGAAACTGTTGCACTCGTAAACGAAAATTCACCATTTGAAAGAGCTGGATAATATTGGGAGTTTTTTGCTCCTGGCGTAGCGAAACCTATTGCCTCTGCAGCCGAATGCCAATTATTTTGATCGTTACTTATACCCGCTGGATCCATCCTTTCTAATGTAACGCCATCTGTAACATCCAAGAGCTGAAAATGCCAATCGCTCGAATAAGACACTCTATCCATTATTTGAAAATTCCAAATAAGAAAAACAGTACTTGAATCAACATTTAAGCTTGGTAAATCTGAATGTACAAACGTTCCTGTTATTGCTGCTGGATAATTTTGTTTTACAAACGACGAATCTTTTCCAATAACCGCATATTGATTCGGTTGAAGGAAAAAATGGCTTTCAATTATTTTGTTATTCGCGATTGTGTCATTGTCAAAGTTTGCTATTTGCCAATCTTTTAAATCAATTAGTTTCGAAGATGTATTATATACTTCAATCCAATCATACCCTCCTGTATAAGGATCAAATAAAATTTCATTTATCACAACATCTCCTTTTGAAGGGTTTTCAGCTAAGGCGAAAGTTCCAGAAAGCGAAGTAGCATTCATCCAACAATCTGCAATGTTATTTAATTGAATCGTATAGGTTTGACTTCCAACTAAATTTTCAATAAATTGATACGTAAACTGGGATGGAAAAGGATCTAAAATGTACGTATTTGAAACAGTCAAATTTGGAGAAAACGAAGCCAAAGCATTCATCAAAAGCGTTGAATCCATTCCTTCATTAAATGTTATTGTCAATAAATTCGGCGCTATAGCAAGCAATTCAATAATAGTTGGCACTTGCGTATCTGCCGTAATATCGTAAACGGAATTAATTGCTCCAGGGGTTCCGCCTAAAATCGCCAAACTCGCTTTCCAATTATCTTCTCCCGAACAAGGATCATTTGGATTTATTAATTCAATGGAATATCCACCATCTGCTTTTAACGGATCTTGATACCAAGAATCTGTATAGGATATTTTATCCATTATCATTCCATTATCATCTTTCAAAACAAGGTCATCACCAGCATTATTCAAACTTGGAAAACTTGTTACGCCTACTGGAATTGTCATCGTGAACGTATCAACATTCGCGGTTGAACAAAGAATTTTATATTCGCCTGGCGCTAACCAAGTTTGCTGAATTGTACCATCAGAAGCAGCATCACCTAATTTCCAATTTTGGAGGTTAAAATATTTTGAACTTCGGTTATAAATCTCAACATATTCAACCTGTGGTAAGCCAATTGTTGGTGATTCATCACAGACAAATTCTGACAGTACAACATCTCCTTTTATGGGTGTTTCTGAAACTAAAAAGGTGAATTGAGTAGATTGGTTTCCTGAATTATTGCCCTCTAAATCATTGATTGCATTTGTGTTCAAGGTATAAGTTGTTCCATTTGTTAACGGTTGAGTAATCGTTAAATGAACAAGTGTTGGATCAACACCATCTAAAACCGCGTTTAAAACCATTTCTGCCGGAGAAATTCCATAATTCCCGATTGTTTCTGCAGAAATTTGAGTTACTGATTCATTAAAAATCACATCTATCTGTGTTGCACTTATCGCCGTTGCTGAAACTAAAACTGGTGGAGTTAAATCAAATATGATTGGCCCAAGATAAAAATCATCAAAATAATGTTTCTGAAAAAAGCTTGCCGTTGATTGGGTGATGGAAACTCCAAAAAAACTACTCGTTAAAATTGATGCATCGTTGATTATTCCTTCAGAAAAATAAGTTGATCCAATTCCTGAGATATCTCGTTCCAATTCCCAATCATTTGTTGCTGTGCATGTTACTTTTATTTTTAAAAGATTGTTCGAAACGTTGGTTACACCGTCAATTCCATCCACAATCTCTGTTGCAACACCCGCCACTTTTTTGTAAAGAGAAATTTCATCCGTTGTTCCACCAATTCTAACAAAATATCCATTGATTGTTGGACTCAATAAATTTGATTGATCAGAAGTCAAGTAGACATCCACAAAATTTGCGCTAGAAGGATTGAAAGCAAGTCGTGTATAGAATTCCCACTGACCATTAGTTGCTTGCGTGCTTGGTGTTGACAAATAAAAACTGGAACTAGCAGTTGTTTTATTCGATCTCAATTGCATATTTCCAACATTATCAAACACAACAAAAACAGAATCATCGCCTATCCATGTTGGATTATTCGAGAAATCGACATCTGTGAAATCGTCTGTAAATTGACCAAAAAGAGATTGAAATGTAAAGAAAATAATAAAGGCTAAAACGTATTTCATTGGTTTCATTTCTTTGTTGCTAATACCGATAATGTATTCAATATAGTTCTATAATCATACTACATCGCTATTACGCCCGAAATTGTTGGGCAACATAATAACTACATTTGGTATAAATATACTAAATTTGGTACACGTAAAAAATTAAAAATAAGATGAGAGTAGCGGTTGTTGGAGCGACAGGAATGGTTGGAAATGTAATGTTGAAAGTTCTGCGTGAACATAATTTTCCTATTACTGAATTAATCCCTGTTGCGTCTGAAAAATCAGTTGGACAAGAAATAGATTTTGGTGGATTAAAATATTCCGTTGTTGGACTTTCAACTGCGGTAGAAATGAAACCCGATATTGCTATTTTCTCAGCTGGAGGTGAAACTTCTTTGGAATGGGCTCCAAAATTTGCTGCTGTCGGAACAACTGTTATCGATAATTCCTCCGCTTGGAGAATGGATCCGACAAAAAAATTGGTGATTCCAGAAATTAATGGTGATCTGTTAACTGCTGATGATAAAATCATTGCGAATCCAAATTGCAGCACAATTCAACTGGTTCTGACATTGGCGCCGCTGCACAAAGCATATAAAATAAAACGGGTTGTTGTTTCTACGTATCAATCTATTACTGGAACTGGCGTAAAAGCCGTTCAACAAATGGAAAATGAGCGCAATGGCATTTTGGGAGAAATGGCTTACAATTATGCTATTGACAAAAACTGTATTCCGCAATGTGATTCATTCCTTGAGAACGGTTACACGAAAGAAGAAATGAAATTAACCAACGAGACAAAGAAAATCTTGGATTCAACAATTAATGTAACAGCAACAGCTGTGCGTGTTCCAGTTGTTGGAGGTCATTCAGAAGCGGTGAATATTGAGTTCGAAAATGATTTTGAACTGGCGGATGTTAGGCGTTTATTGCACAATCAATCAGGTATTACATTAAAAGATGATCCTACAACTAATTCTTATCCAATGCCAAAATATGCTGAAGGAAAGGATGATGTTTTTGTTGGAAGGATTCGCAGAGATGAGTCTCAAGCTAATACATTGAATTTATGGATTGTTGCTGATAATTTGCGAAAAGGAGCTGCAACGAATGCTGTTCAGATTGCAAAATTATTGATTGAAAAAGGATTGCTATAAGGCACCAATTTAAGTAGTTAAAATGCAGCAAATAAAGCACCATTTTGGAATCTGTCAACATTGGTTTTTAACGCTGTTATTAATGCTTTGGCTTCTTCGTTTTTACCTGTTTTTTGCTTTACAAGACAGTTCGATTGAACGCGATACTTCATTACATGTCAATTGGTTTGGTTTGTTGTTCGATGTGTGGTTGGCACTTGGCGTTTGGTTTTTTACGGCAACGTTAAATTTTCTATTCAGTTCTTGGAAAAAATGGCCTATGCATCTTCTCCCAGCAATTATCGGGCTATTGGTGGTGTTTTCTTGTGTCGCATTGGATCAATATTACTTGACCATGTTTCAACCTTTGGATGAATCATTTTTCTTCTTTTCATTCGAAGAACTTATGATGATCATCGGTTTGAAAGAGCGCTTTTCGGTTACAATGATCGTTAGTTTACTTGTAATATTTGCGCTTTTCTTTATCCTGTCAACATGGTTTAGAAAACAGCTGTTTTTCAAAAAAAAACAAACGACTTTTCTATTTTACCTCAGTTTTGTAGCTTGTCTCTCTCTTCCATTTTCTCACCTTAAATTTGATAATGATTTAGCAAAAGAAGGACTTGCAAATAACCGTTTAATCTTGTTTTTAGATCATAGTATTCGTTATGGTTTAACTCCAGAATCGGATGTTAAAACAATTTTTCCGCGGGACTTTAAGCAATTAGATGTTTCCTTTTATTCCAATTCGATTGAAAATCCATTATTTCCTTTGTGGCATAAATTACCTTCAAAAAGCACACTAGATCCATACTTTAATAAAACATCAAATGGAAAAGCACCGAACGTTGTTTTCATTATTGTAGAAAGTTTATCGTCTGATTTATGCGGTGAACGAGCTTATAAAACGGGGCACATCATGCCATTCATAGATGATCTTTCAAAAAAATCACTATACTTCCCGAACACTTTTTCAACTTCGCAACGGACTCACAATGTATTACCCGCAACCTTGTCGTCCGTTCCAAATGTGATGGATGGAAATATATTTCAACAAATCGAATTTCCGAATCATTGGTCATTAATACGCTTATTAAATAAGACCTATAAAACACGTTTTTTCTGCGGTGTTTATTTGGAATATTTAAACATGCGTGGATTCATGAATTACCAAAAAGCAGATTACTTGGTAGATGATTGGTCTGCGGAAGCCATTGCCCATAAGCAAGAAGTAGGAAGTCCTTGGGGCTATCCAGATGAAGATTTATTCAAGCAATCGTTTGTGAATTTACCAGAAGAAAATAAAGACCCTTTGTTTGATGTTTTCTTAACCATTTCAACGCACGATCCTTATCTTTATACTGACAAAATTAAATACACACGAATAGTTGAACAAAAGTCAAAAAGTATTAAAAACGCTGAAATACGTTCACTTTTTACAAAAAATGCTGATAAATTTGGCTCATTTGCTTATACAGATGCTAAATTGCGGGAATATTTTGAATCGTGGAAAAATCGCAAAGATTTTAAAAACACCATTTTTATTATAACTGGAGATCACGGAACAGAATTATATACGCCGAACAAATTGACCAAATACAATGTTCCAATTATCATTTATTCGCCATTGTTAAAAGAAGGAAAAATGTCTAAGTCCATTGTTTCGCATTTGGATATAACTCCATCAATTTACCATTTTTTACGAATCAATTATAATAAAAACCTTCCTGCATCTGTTCCATTCGTTGGAAGAGAATTAATAATTGATAGCCTTTTCAATACAAACCGTAAATTGGTTTTTACAACAAATAAATTAAAGACATGTGAGATGTTTTACAACGGCTTTGTTTATCTCGAAAATACACTTTTTTCGGTTAACGAAGATTTTGAAATTGCAGAGGAATCGAATATCTTTTTAAAAAACAAATTAAAAAAACAATTGGAATTGTATCAGTTGTTTAGTCACTATACGATTCGGCAGAATCATCTTGTTCCGCCAAAAGAACATGCATATTGGTTTAACATACAACATTGGAAGGAAAAAAATCGGCTTCATTCGAAGATTGAAAAAGGGCATAGCGCTGATAAATGCATTCCTTTAGGAACATACAAGTTCTCTCGAAAAACTGATAATTCCTTACGTATTCAGTTGTTAGCAGAACTCCATTGCGAATCCCCAGATGATTTAAATACGCTTGCCGATTTAGTAGTGAGTTCTAAGCCAATCAAATGGTTGGATAATCGTGTGATTTTATTCAAAGCCATTCGTCCAGCATTTGTAGAGAAATTCAAACCGCATGCTAAAAACAAAATAGCTTATACTATTGAATGCAATGGATTGAATAAATCTAAATTGCGGAAGAAAAATGAATTGTTCTTTACCTTGTACAATGTTAAACTTTTAGTGCAGCCTTTAAAAGCTTTAAATTTGGTTATATCAAATTAAGCTGAAGGATATATCCTGCTATTATATTTCAATCAACGAATTTTATAGAGGTGAATCTTATAATGCTCATACTAATTCTGTGAGGAAAATGTGTTTGATTTTGTTATAAAAAAATCTCTTTACAATGTGACAAGGAAATTCCAAAATTGAATCGTTGCTTTGTTACCACAAAATCTTTTTGTCATGATTTGCCAGCTAGCGGATACATGCCAAAAGTGATTTATTGAATGGGATAAAGGTTACCATAGGATTAAATATATGATTGTACGCAGAATGTATTCACTTATTCTTATTGGAACAAAAAAGGCTGTCCCATGTGAGACAGCCAATTCATAGTGAATAGTGGTTGTATTTTAAAGTTTTACTGGAACAGTATGAACCTCTTTTATTCCATCATACGATGTTTTTGCAGGAGAACCAATTCTAAAACCAATTCCTCCTATTATGTTTAATTTACCTTGAGTACTTTTTGATTTGTCTATAATTGAATAAACAAGTTCATAATTCAAATAGAATTTTTTTGCTTTACCAATACTTATAGTATAACCAAGCCCAGCATTTACGCGCATTCCCCATATTGTACGATCCAGTTCAACAAAATCACCTGCAGAAAAATAAGTATGTCTAACGTCTGCTTTTATTCTGGTGAGATCTGCCGATACGGTTGCAAAAAGACCTCTATAGAGCGCTTTTTGATAACCTAATCTGATCGAAAATCCTTTGTTATTAATAATTGAATTTGGACTGGAATCAAAATATTGAGACTCCAAATACGTTGGACAGTTTGAACTATAACGCAAAACTTTATTATACCCCATTATACACGACTGAAACCCGACTATAATACCTGTATTTTTTGAACCAATCATGGCTTTCACAGGCATACTAGTTAATCCATTACCATTGCCAATACTAAAACTTCCATTGAAATCTAGGTTAAACAATGTTTCTGGAAGAACACCTTTCTTTTTTATGGTATCAGAAGGATTTTGTGCCATCAACTGAAGAGAAGTAAGTAGCAAAAAACTGATTGACAGTATTTTTTTCATATAAAGAAAAATTAAGGCAGCACGTTATTGTGCTGCCTAAAAGGAACTTATTTCTTTTTCCAGAACATTAACTTGCTCAAAAGACCTGCTTTTTTAACAACAACTTCGTCTTGTGCTAAAGCATCAACTGCATCAACATCTAAACCAACAGAAGAAGGGTTTTCAACTCCTTTAATGAACGCGTTGTATTCATCAACTAAAGAAGAAGTTTCAGTAGTTTTAGTCAACTCATATTCAGCTTCTACATTAAGTGTAGTAAGTTCTAAAGATTGAAGTTTGTCAATTTTATCAACGTTAACTGTTTTCTCTGAACTAACAGCAGTTGAAGTTGATGCTTTAATAATTCCATCATCTTTTAATTGCTTCATTTGTTTGATTGCAAGATCAAAAGCTTCTTGTTCATTCGCTTTTGTTTCAGCTTCTAACTCATCTTTAACTTCTTTAAAAGATCTTGGGTTTTCGTAGTAACCTGCGAATCCAGTAACTGTTGAAGTACTTTTTCCACCGAAGATCAAGATTCGAGCAGATGTTTGTGTCTTGTAAATTGGATCAACCAATACGTGAATATTGTTGTTTACAATTGCATTGTAGTATGCTTCATTTTTTGCGTCAGTTGGTGATTTGTGACGTTTAGCAGAAGACGCTTGAATAACTTTGTTTTCGTCAACTCTTAATTCAACACCAATTTTATCTGCAATAACAACACTTTTTTCAGGAATTTCTGAAAGTCTGTATGAATGCTTGTATGAACTGCATGACGTTGTAGAACCAATAGTTACAAGTCCAAGTCCAACAGCTAGTATTTTGAAAATATTTTTCATCTTAATAATTTTAAATAGTTGGTTAATAAATGATTAAAGTCTAGAAACAAATTTGAAGAATTCATCAGATGACTTCGTTCTGTTTTCTGTTTTGTAGATTGAACATGGTTTACAATTCTCATCAATTCGGTATTTTTCAACTTCAGTAACAGTTGTCATCGCACCGATATTAGCCAAAGCTTTGAAATTTTTAATAGTAGATTGCATTGCAACTTTTTCTTTTTCAATCTTCTCAGCTCTTAAAGCATCTTCAATAGATTTTAAGCTTCTTGAATTTCTGTAGTATCCTGCAAAGCCATAAACTTCAACACTACTTTTTTGACCAAAAATTGTTCTAGTTGTTTGGATATTGTATATTGGATCAACTAATACGTGAATAGAATTTGCTTGAATCGCATCATAATATGCTGCGTCTTTTGCATCTTTTACACTTTTGTGTTTCCCTGAACTTCCTTTGCATGTTTTTCCTAAATCAACTTTTAGGTCAACAGCAATTTTGTTTGTTACAACGATGTTTTCTTCAGCTATGTTTGAAACTCTATAAGAGTGCTGATAAGAACTGCATGAGTTCAATAATAATGCAGCTGCGAGCGGTAATGTAGACAATAGTACACGCGCAAGTTTAATGGTTTTTTTTCTTTCCATAAATTTAGTAGTTAATATTATTTGTTTATAATGCGATACAAGTATAGTATTTTCTTATATAACAACATACTAAGTTTGTAACTTGAACTAACTTGAACTAGATTTTGTAACTTGAAATGGTTTTCTAATTGTTTGGTTTCTTTTCAAGAAATATTCAACTTTCAAGAAATATCCAACTATCTCTTCAAAAATCTCCATTTACTTCTCAAAATAGTTCCTCTGAAATCATCTAATTTTTCAGTGATTCCGTGCGTTCTTAATTTCTGTTCGAATTTGAAGGTTCCTTTTCCTTGTTTGTAATCCATTTCATCTGGAAATATTGGAATTATTGACAAGAACTGAACGCTTTTCTCTCCTAGCTGAATCGGTTCTAATTCATTTTTGAGTAAAACAGGATCTGATAAGAAGAAATAATTTTGACGCATCGTTGTTGAAAGTCTCTTTTCGTCTGTTCCACATGGCATCGTGTGACCGTGACCAAACCAGGCATTTTTTTCAATGACATATTTTGAAAGTTTTTGAATCCATGGAAAAATCCAATTCATTTGATCATTGTCTAACTCTTCCCATTTCCAATAACTCGGTAAGCAGAAATACAGTTCATTGAATTCTCGACCTTTCATTTTTTCATGAACAGGCATTTTGTAATCGCTTAATCCGTTGGTCATTATTAACGTTACTGGACTATTTAATTCTAAATCCAGCACAAGCAAAGAAATTTCACCTTCTTTTGTCGGAAGAATTGAAACGCGCTGTTCACCAAAACGTTTGCCTAAAGCTGCTTGTAAATCTGTCATATATTGACTCTAGCACTAAATGATATGTATTTTGAAAAGGTGGTTGAGCTTATCGAAATTATTTTTTCTTCTTGCTCCATTCTTCGATTGAAGCATTATTCATATCAATATACGCTTGGTATTTTGCTTTTTCTGCTGCTACTAATGATTTCTTTGCGGTTTCAATTGCTCCTTTATAATCTCCTAGTTCTGCTTGAATTTGTGATTTTAAACGCAACATCCAAAAAGCATCATCTCCTTTTAATTCACATGCTTTCGTTGACCATTCAAGCGCTTTCTTCAAGTCTTTTTTCTCCTTAAAATAGAAATCCGCCGAAGCATGATAGTCACTTGCTGTTGGACCAGCCATTACTTTTTCAATTGAAGCAGCCATTTTTAAATCGGTTGGAACGTCAAATGGAACAGATGCTCTTGTTTTATCCCAAGAGAAATTTAAATTAGCTGTTTTGGTTGTTATATTATCAATTCCAATCGTGAAAGTCTCAACAACATCGTTCAAAACAACAACAGGTGAACTTACTTTTAAGACTACTTTCGTTTCGTCCCACTCATCTGGTGTACCCCAATTTGTAATGTCGGAATAAAAGATTATTTCCCAATTGGAAGCAGTCGGTTTAGTGAAAATTGCATATGTTCCAGTCTTTAACGTGTCTTTCCCAAAGATAATTGGATCCGAAATCGTAATTTTTGTGTTTTCATTAGCACCAGTTCTCCAAATTTCGTTGAACGGAACTACTTCGCTAAAAACAGTGCGATTACTTTTTGATGGACGAGAATATTCAATTTTAATATCTGTCAAACCAACTCGTTGTTCAACCGTTGCAATTGGACTTAATTTTGGTGCTTGCATTTGTGCGTTAACCGAAATCCCTAAATTAATTAAGAATAATACAGACAATATCTTTTTCATAACAATTCAATTTTTTGAATTGCTAAATTAACACAAAACCGCGAAAAATGTTGAAAGAGTTTTTACGAAAACAGGCCAGTTCCATAAGTAGCTCCAATAAAAAATGCTCCTAAAGAAAAAACAAGTCCCAAAATCGCCAATTTGTTCTTTTTAAACGCAGGAATGATACACAATAGAAAAGGCAAAAAAGATCCCAATAAAAGCATAATTCCGTAATCTACTTTTTTCTCCATTAGTGCATACGCTTCCGCATAACCAGGGAGGTCAAAAAGCGAAACAGAATAATCTCCCATCCTCGCTTGTTTAATCCATTCAATTTCTAGGGCTGCAGTATTAGACTCTGGTACAACAATAAATACTAGGAATAATCCGAAGATTAAAAAAATAACAGAAATAGAAAATCCGATTAGCGATAGCTGTTTCATAGTAGTTTTTGAGGCAAGTTAATAAAATTCAGTTAATTAGCAATAATTATTTTTAAAAGTAATTGCCAAAAATCTTCACTGGAAATGACACAGCCTTGTTCTAATAAAGAATGGATTTCTAATTCACGTGTAACATTATGTTTCTTTTCAGAACGGTGAAATTGAAGGTTTGAGAGGTTCTTTTTTAATGCGTCATGAATAGATTCTGGCGTTGACAAGTTCACTTGAAAGTCCTTTTTTCCTTGAATAGAAATTAATTCTGTTTTATCTTCTTGACAATAAAATACAATGCAAGAATTCTCGCTTCTAAATTCAACGAACTTAATTTTCTCGTACACTTTTTGTAAAACAGTGTCACTAAATATTTCAACTAGTTGCACTGCTTTTGAACGATCTGTTTTATTCATTTCTTCCCATTCCTCAGCATGGACTCCTGAAACAATTAAAAATTGCTTGAAATCTTCTTCAAGATGAGATAATTCTTCATTCGTTAATATGCGGTACTTCATAGGTTTGCACGTTGTTTGATTCTTTTCTGTATGTGCAAATTTACACGTAGATTTCTTATTTACCC
The DNA here is from genome assembly GCA_947505255.1 of Flavobacteriales bacterium. Taxonomy (GTDB): domain Bacteria; phylum Bacteroidota; class Bacteroidia; order Flavobacteriales_D; family Crocinitomicaceae; genus M0103. The sequence goes on along the minus strand of CANNKP010000012.1, from coordinate 2,867 downwards.
TAGATTCTTTCGCTTCTTTTAGATACAATCTTTACTTCAAAACGTTATTTTTGTAGTATGGAGAAAAAGAAAGGCATTGCTATTCTAGGATCAACGGGATCAATTGGAACACAAGCATTAGAAGTTATTGAAGCATATCCTGCTTTTTTTGATTTACAAGTTATCACGGCTGGAAAAAACGCTGATCTCTTAATAGAACAAGCGTTAAAATTTAAACCGAACACCGTTGTTATCACAGATGAATCACGCTATGAACAAGTAAAAGCAGCATTAATCAATGAAGATATTCATGTTTATGCTGGAGCTGAAGCGCTTTGCCAAGTAGTTGAATCGAATGAAGTTGATACAGTGCTTACTGCATTAGTTGGATACGCAGGTTTAAAACCTACGTTGCGTGCTATTGAAGCGAAAAAAACAATTGCTTTGGCCAACAAAGAAACATTAGTCGTTGCTGGTGAGCTTGTTACAAAATTAGCGAAAGAACAAGGTGTAAATATTTATCCTGTTGATTCAGAACATTCAGCTATTTTCCAATGTTTAGTTGGTGAATTTCATAATAAGATTGAAAAGATCTATTTAACTGCTTCTGGAGGACCATTTTTAGGTTGGTCGAAGGAACAATTAAAAACGGTTACTAAAGAACAGGCGTTGAAGCATCCAAACTGGACAATGGGAGCGAAAATCACGATTGATTCAGCATCATTGATGAACAAAGGATTTGAAGTCATTGAGGCAAAATGGTTGTTTAACTTAAAACCTGATCAAATTGATGTAATTGTTCATCCTCAGTCAATTGTGCATTCTTTGGTGCAATTCGAAGATGGCAGCATGAAAGCCCAAATGGGATTGCCAGATATGAAATTGCCCATTCAGTTTGCCTTGACTTTTCCGGATCGATTCAAAACAGATTTTCCACGTTTCAATTTCTTAGATTACCCAAAATTGACGTTCGAAAAACCAGATCGCGCTGTATTCAAAAATTTAGATTTAGCCTTTAAAGCAATGGAAATGGAAGGAACTGCTGCTTGTATCTTAAATGCTGCAAATGAAATTACGGTTGATGCTTTTCTTCACGATAAAATCAAATTTTTACAAATTGCTGAAATCAATGAAAACACATTATTAAATGTGCATTCGATTGAAAAACCAGCATACGAAGATTATGTAGAAAGCGATAAACTTGCGCGTGAATATGCAGTATCGCTTATTCATGAAATAGAACAAAAATGAATTAAATTATAGTAAAAGCGAGAAACACTTTTACTATAATTTCTAATCACATTTGCAGCGCTAACTTTGCTCTGCGAGAAATCCTTATAGACTCAATTTTTTCTTTAGAGCAGAAGAAATTCCATCCTTGTGCACATAAACATTAATTGTTTTGTACTTGAAATAATTCTCAGATACATACAAGAATCCTTTTGGATAATTGCTTGTTCCCCATGAGTTTTTAACTAATAAATAGCGTGTGTTATTTTGGTCTTTATACAAGCCAACAATGTGCATTCCATGGTCATCAGTAGTTGTTTTTCCATCATATGCTTCCTGACGTAATTCTTGTGTAATTTCTAATTCTTTTCCTGGGGTAACAAATGCATTTGCAGTTTTGTCAGCTCCACCATCAGAAAAGTTTTTATTATCTCTTCCTTTCGTTTCGATTGTAGATGGATCTTCTGGAACAATTGCCAACCCATTTCTAAAACTGAACCCTTTTTCAGAAACATCAGCTCCCCAAGCTAACGAATATCCATTTTTCAACGCATATTCACATGCATCAAATAAATCTGTTAAACCAACATTATAACTTTCTCCCCACGCCCAGTTATCAGCAATTGCCAACATGCATTTTTGATTCATCGGGTGATTTCTAAACGATGTTAATGAAACATAATCGTCCATATTCAAGCCAATCGCTTTGGCATACGTCATTGGAGTATATTTCTTTCCTTTGAATTCAAATTCTTTAACGTCTTTCCCAAAGTAAGCATCAAGAATACCGTTCAATGCGCTCATCCACGCAGTTGAAACACCATTGCTTGAACTTTTAGAATGAGACAAAACACCTTGAACTGCTCCATTCAACACTTCAAACATTTCGCTATGATCATGTGTTTCAGAACCATAATTTAAACCAGTATATATTTCTTCTGGCACAATACCATAATTTCTGATTACGTAAGGAATATCATGAAATGCGCCTCCTTCTGAGAAATTAATTTTACCATCCATTCGAATGAATTTCTCTGCTTTGCTTTCATATGCTTTACGTACCACAAACATTTCAGCAAGAAGATCTGGATTTTTATTTCCTTTTCTAATTAATTCTGACTCAAAATAAGACAATGCAGAAAAACTCCAACATGTCCCAGTGTTTCCTTGACTTTGAACTGGCGTTGCATCTAAATGAGCAATTTTCGTGAAAACGTATTCACTTCCTTCATTATTAGTTCCAGGTTCTGTATAACCAAATTGTGCTGACGAAATTGAGGTAAATCCTAAAAAAAGGATCGAAAAGAAATATTTTTTCATGTTTATTTTATTTTGAGGAGTAAATATAACTTTAATAATCGGAAAAAACAGCGCGTTTAAAAAAGTCAAGTTAACAATTGAGGATCGGACTTTTTTTAGAATTAACTAGCACAATAAATTATAAGTTACTGATTAACAGCACAAAAAGAGCGTCAATAAGCTGTTGTTTTATATCTTTTTTTACTCTTAAAAATTGCTTCTAGAAACGATTTTGGTCTGTTTTTATTTTCTTGTTATAGCGTAAACATACAGTTAATACGGACTTTATAAGTTTGCAGTTGAAAACCCAAAACATCTCTTTGAAAAAAATACTTATTTAAAGTTTATACTATGATGCT
>CANNKP010000011.1 GCA_947505255.1 Flavobacteriales bacterium | reverse complement strand
ATCGAATTATACCAACCGAAAATGATAAAGTTTTTAGAAAGCAATTGGTACATGGATATGTTCATGATCCAGGCGCGGCGATGCTTGGAGGCATTGGAGGACATGCCGGATTATTTTCCAACGCAACAGATTTAGCTTCCTTAATGCAACTTATCTTGAACAAAGGACGCTATGGAAATGTTACTTATATGAAACCTGAAGTGGTCGAGGAATTCACAAAAGCGCAATTTGAAGGAAACAGACGAGGAGCAGGGTTTGATAGACCTTCCCCTGGTGGTGGTGGACCATGTTATGAAGGTGCGTCGCAGTTGAGTTTTGGTCATTCTGGTTTTACGGGAACACTTGTTTGGGCAGATCCTAAATATGATATTAATTATGTGTTTTTATCCAATCGTGTTTGTCCAGATCAAGATAATTGGAAAATTAGGGATATGAGCATTCGAACAGAAATACAAAAAGTAATATACGAAGCAGTTTTAGCACGCACGAAGTGAAGTTGCTAATTACAAGTTGCAAATTATAAGTGATGAGTTTTGAGTGGTGAGTTAATTCGTACATAAACCTATGTGTTCTATGTTTCTATGTGTTTCAATTTGAATTATGTTTTTAGTTAGAATAAAGTATAAAAGGAATAAAAATTAAGATGAAAATAGGAATTGTATTATACCCAACTTTTGGTGGAAGCGGAGTAGTAGGAACAGAATTAGGAAAGGCATTAGCAAAAAAAGGACATCAAGTTCATTTTATTACTTATTCTCAGCCTGTTCGATTGGGTAGTTTTCGCGAAAATATTTTTTACCATGAAGTCGCTATTAGCGATTATCCTTTGTTTGAATATCAACCGTATGAAACAGAATTAACAAGTAAAATGGTTGATGTTGTAAAGTATGAAAAATTGGATTTATTACATGTGCATTATGCTATTCCTCATGCTTCTGCTGCTTATATGGCAAAGCAGATTTTAAAATCCCAAGGAATAAACATTCCTTATATCACAACGCTCCACGGAACAGATATAACTTTAGTAGGAAAAGATCCGTCATTTGAACCAGTTATTACTTTTTGCATCAATCAATCGGATGCTGTTACAGCCGTTTCTGAGAGTTTAAAAAATGATACGTATACTCATTTCAATACTACTCGAGAAATTCATGTTATTCCAAATTTTATTGCTCCAAATCTGAAGCCTAGCAATGCAGCAAGTGATGTTCGAAGAAAATATGCATTGGATGATGAGCGCATATTATGTCACGTTTCTAATTTTCGAAAAGTAAAGAGGATAGATGATGTTGTAAAAGTATTTGCACTCGTAAACAAACAGATTCCATCTAAACTTATTCTTGCGGGTGATGGACCAGAGCGTTCTTCATTGGAGCGTTTAGTGCGCGATTTGGATTTATGCGGTAAAGTTTTGTTCTTAGGAAATGTGAGTGACACGGCGCATGTTCTAGAAATTTCTGATTTATTCTTGTTACCGTCAGAAACAGAAAGTTTTGGTTTGGCGGCATTAGAAGCAATGGCTGTTGGAGTGCCAGTAATCTCTTCAAATACTGGTGGAATTCCAGAAGTAAATGTTCACGGTGAAACGGGTTTCCTTTCTAATGTTGGTGATGTGGAAGATATGGCTAATAATGCGTTGAAAATTTTCAAGGATGACGAAACGTTAAATTGGTTCAAGCACAAAGCCGTAGATAGAGCGCATGATTTTGATTTGGCAAAGATTTTACCATTATACGAGAAAATCTATTTTGATTTGGTAAGGGAAGGAAAGTAAGATTTTGCTTTCTCGCTATATTATCATTTAAAATATTTTTTTTTTCAAGTGAATAGCAGCTTCGTGTTAAGCCAATACTTGAAACTGAGCTTAACCAACAGGGCTGCCAAAATAGAAAACTATAAAAAACAAATATCCCAGTAAACAGTTTTTACTGGGATATAATAATTTAGTTTATGAAGAATCTTTTTCTATTTTCCAGAAGTAAAAATCAACTTTTATATATTCTCAATAATCATAGCTGAAGCTCCACCGCCACCGTTGCAGATAGCTGCGCCGCCAATTTTACCACCGTTTTGTTTTAAAACATTGATTAAAGTGACAATTACTCTAGAACCTGAATTCCCAAGTGGGTGACCTAATGAAACTGCTCCACCGTTAACATCAACCTTTGAATGATCTAATCCTAAGATTTTTGTATTTGCAATTCCAACAACTGCAAACGCTTCGTTCAACTCCCAATAATCAACATCAGCAGTTGTTAGTCCTGCCTTATCTAATGCTTTTGGAATTGCTAAAGAAGGTGCTGTTGTGAACCATTCTGGCGCATGAGCAGCATCTGCATAACTAATAATTTTTGCAATTGGTTTCAATCCGTATTTTTCAACTGCTTCTTTTGAAGCAAGAATTAGAGCAGAAGCACCATCGTTTATTGTTGATGCATTAGCAGCTGTAATTGTTCCTTCTTTATCGAAAGCAGGACGTAAACTTGGTATTTTATCCAAAAATACGTTTTTGTATTCTTCGTCTTCAGAAATGATAATTGGATCACCTTTTCTCTGCGGAACAGCAACTGGAACAACTTCATTTGTGAATTTTCCTGCTTTCCAAGCTTCTGAAGAGCGTGTGTATGAATTTACAGCGAAATTATCTTGATCTTCTCTAGTAATGTTATGTTCTTTAGCACAAAGTTCAGCACAATTTCCCATTGGAACGTTGCTGTAGACATCTAATAAACCGTCTTTTGTGATTCCGTCTAACAATCCGATATTACCAAATTTAACACCATTTCGGCCGTCTAAATAATGAGGAACTTGAGACATATTTTCCATTCCACCAGCGATAACGATATGATTGTCACCAGCAATAATTGATTGAGCACCAAACATAATTGCTTTCATTCCTGAAGCACATACTTTATTAACCGTTGTACAAGGAACATTTTGTCCTAAACCTGCACCCAGAGCTGCCTGACGGGCAGGAGCTTGTCCAACTCCAGCTTGAAGAACATTTCCCATGAAGACTTCTTCAATTAGCTCACTTTTAACGTTTCCTTTTTCCAATGCACCTTTAATTGCTGCTGAGCCTAAAGCTGTTGCAGGAACGGTAGATAAACCTCCCATGAATGAACCAATAGGAGTTCTTACTGCGGATATTATATAAACTTCTTTTGACATTTTATCTAGTTTTAAAACGTGACGAATTTACTAAAAACATTCGGAATTAACAGTCCATTCAATGACGTAAATCATTATTGTTTAATAAAATTATAGGCAATTTTACTAGTTAAAAAACTGAAGCATGAAATTATTAGCAGCTATTTTAATTCTATTCATCTCGATAACAGGATATTCGCAGGACACAATTGACATAGTTCAAGTAAAGCACTGGAAATTGAAAGCAATATATGGATTGAATGGAACTCAAACTTCATTTGTGAATTGGAATGCGGGAGGAAGGAACAATGTATCAGTTCTTGGCTCAATTTCCGCAAGTTCATTATTCGATAAAAATAATTTGAAATGGTCGAATGACTTTAGTATTGCTTTAGGTGGCTTAAAGAACATTGATAAACAATCGACTGAAGGGTTGCAAAAAACGGATGATAAAATTGATTTAGCAACTAATTTAGGCTGTAAAATTAAGGAGCATTTTTATATTTCGATTCTCGGAGGATTTAAAACTCAAATGTTAGATGGGTTTTCTTACCCAAATGATTCAATTCGCGTTTCAACATTTTTGGCTCCAGGATATGTTAACATTGCCATTGGAATCGATTACATTAAAAGTGATAATTTCTCCATATTTACTTCTCCTTTAGCAATGAAATTGACGCTTGTTAATGATCAAATTTTAGCAAATTCTGGATCTTTTGGGGTCGATGCAGCAACTTACGACAATTTAGGGAATGTTTTGACTGAAGGTAAAAGATTAAGAGGAGAATTTGGAGCGTATATTAAGGTTAAATATAACATGACTATAGCAAAGAATATCGACTTGAAATCAAAATTAGAATTGTTTAGCAATTACTTGAATACTCCCGAGAACATTGATGTGAATATGGAAGCTATTTTTAATTTCAAAGTAAATTCTTGGTTCTCTGCTTCTTTGAATTGGATGCTTATTTATGATGATGATATCGATATCCGCGATTCAAATGGAGATATTGGTCCTCGAACACAATTTAAATCGGTTTTAGGATTAGGTATTTCATATAAAATGATGAACTTCAAAGAGTGATTTTTAATATTCAAGAAATTTATTTAAATCCTTTTTCATTTCTAAAGGCTCAGTTTGCTGAGAGTTTTGTAAATTCGGGAATCCATTTATGAGATTCGCATCAGACATATCTATTCTTTGGTTAATTCCATGGGCTGTTATCAGTGTTTTTTTGGCTATTTGGTTTTATTCTAATTCAAATTGGATGAAAGAATTGTCTAAAAAATGGCAAATTCTTTTTAAAAGCTTGCGAACAGGGATTCTATTCATTATCGGAATTTTACTAATTGGTTTAATTTTCGAAGTTGTTGATTTTAGAATTGAAAAACCAATTATCATAACACTTGTTGACAAGTCTAGTTCTTTGAAGAATTACAAAGATAGTAGTCAAGTTGCCCCTATGATAGACGCTTTACAAAAAAGTTTGTCTGAAGATCTTGGGGATTCGTATGAAATGATTGAAATGACTGTTGGTTCTGCTGTTCAATATGGTAAAAAGGATCTTTTTACAGACGCACTATCAAATTTGTCTGCAGGATTTGAAAAAATTAATGTAGATTATTACAACCGCAATGTTGGAGGAATCATTTTTGTTTCAGACGGTAATTTTAATACTGGTAACAACCCTGTTTATGCTGCGGAGAAAATTAATTTAACTCCTGTTTTTACTTTAGGTGTTGGAGACACTGTTCAGAAAAGAGATCATTACATTAAAAATGTAGCAGCGAATGAAGTGACATTTTTTAAGAATAAATTTCCAGTTGAAGTAGATGTTGAAGCTATTAAAATGGGGAAGGGAAGTTCTACAGTGAGTATTTCTTCAAATGGCAATACAATTGCTTCTCAAAAAATCAGTTACAAGGATGGCAAAAGAGATTTCGAACATGTAACGTTCCTCTTAGATACAGATAAAATAGGTTTTCAAACGTATACTGTAAGTGTTACAGAGGAAGCGAATGAATTCAATTATAAGAATAATAAACGCATTTTTTACATTGAGGTAATTGATTCAAGAAGTAAAGTATTGATTTTGGCTGGTGCTCCGCACCCTGATTTATCAGCCTTGAAACAGGTAATAGAAGAGGATGAAAACTTGGAAGTAAAAGCTGTTCTAATGAAGGATTGGGACAGGGATTTAAAGAAAGTTGATTTAGTCATCTGGCATGAACCAGGAATTGGTTATGACGCATCGATTAATTCTTTATTGACAGCACAAAATATTTCAATGTTGTATTGTATCGGTCCAAATACACCTAGTTCAATAGTTCAAAAACTAAATATTGGAGTAGCAGTAGGCGCAGGGAATCAAACAGATGAAATTCAAGGAGTTGTTAATGATGGGTTTCAACAATTTGAAATTTCTGACGGATTAAAGAAATCGTTTGAGTATTTCCCACCGTTAAAAACAAAGTTTGGAGAAATGAAAATTTCTGGTGGTGCTGAAATAGCAATTTTTCAACGTTTAGGTGGTATAAAAAAGAAAGATCCTTTGTTGTTTTTCAATAAAAGAGGTAATTCAAAATACGGAATTTTATATGGAGAAGGTATCTGGAAATGGAAAGTAAATGATTTTGTGCGAACAGGAACATTTGATTCTTTTACTGAATTGATTCAAAAAATTACTCAGTATTTATTGGTGAAACAAAACAAATCGGCACTGCATGTTGCTTTTCCAAAGAGGTTTACGAAAGATGAAGATGTCATTCTGAACGCAACATTTTATAATGATGCGATGGAAGCCATTACCAAACCTAAAATCAATTTGACATTAACGGATGATAAAAACCAAAAATCCAATTTTCAATTCGCTGTTGCTGGAGATTTCTATAAATTGTCTTTAGGGAAAATGAACCCTGGTAAATACAATTGGACTGCATCAGCCACATATAATGGGAAAACAACGCGGAAATCAGGGGTTTTTGTAGTGGAGGATATTGCTATTGAAAGTTTAGATACCTATGCTAATCATTCACTGTTAAATCAAATTTCAAGTAAAACAAATGGAAGTTTTGATTTACTAAAGAACTACAAGAAAACCATTGAATTAATTAAGAAGCGAACAGATATTGCATCTGTATCATATAAAGATGCCTCTTTCAATGATTTGATAGATTATAAAATCTTATTCTTCTTGCTATTGTTATTAATTGCGACAGAATGGTTTTTAAGAAGATGGTTTGGGTCATATTAAACAAAGAATTCTCATAACCCCAATTTATTTTCTTACTGATATACTAAACAAAAGCAAGTTACGTTTTAATACTATCATTAAAAAAAACAAACGCTTCGCCTATGTTGAAAAAATACCCAGAAATGATCGCTCCTTCCGAAGAGATTAAATTCGGTCCCTCAAACAAAACGCTCGTTGCAATTTTGAATTACAGTAAAGCTTTAGAGGTGAAAAAAATTAAAATGGAAAAAGTTCTGATCCACTTAAATTAAGAACAAAGTCTTAAAGTAAAACCGATTCGTGAAAGAGTCGGTTTTTTTGTGTTTAATTTTGAATAATTGTAACTTTTAAAAGGCTTCATTTGTTCTACAAACATGATCAAACAATTTACATTTCAGAAATCAATCTTAGTCCTTTTTATTTTAAATTGGTTTAGCTTCAAGGCACAACAAGAACCGTTGTTTACACAATTTTGGAACACAAAGAATTTCTTTAACCCTGCTACAGTTGGTTTAAACTATAAACACCAAGCCACATTTTTAGCACGATGGCAATGGATTGGAGTAAATGGTGCACCAGAATTGGCAAGTTATTCAGTCAAGTTGGATAAATTCCATGGAGGGTTAGGTTTAAGTTATCTACATGATAAAATCGGTTTTTCTAATCAAAATCAACTAAAAGTAAATTACAGTTATCAAATTCAATTGAAAAATGAAAGTGTTTTATCGATAGGAATAGCGGGTGGAATAGCTAATTATAGATTAGATGGAATTTGGGTTCCGCCAACTACACCAATTGACCCGAATTTGCCGGTTAATTTTAATCAAACAAATTTCATAGCAGATTTTGGGATTGCATATTCACGCAAAAAATTTAATACAGGAATTAGTGTAACGCAATTAAACAGACAAGCAAATTCTGATGGTTATCAATATGGAGAACATTTCTATGTTTTTGCAGATTATATATTCGGAAAGGTAAACGGTTTTCAATTCAAACCACAAATTTTATATAGAACAGATTTAAACTTTCAAAGTTTGGATGTAAACGCATCAATATTCTATAAAGAAAAATATTCATTAGGAATTGGATACAGAAATAGAGATGCGTTTTGTTTTAATGTAGGATGGGATATTAAAAGAAAATTCAGGATAGGTTATGCGTACGATATTACCGTTAGCAAATTGAACAATGGAGTGTCAGGAGGTTCACATGAATTTGTATTGGGCTTTATATTGAAGTAGTTTGTTGAGAAAGAATGTGAAAATAAATTATTTAGTACTTTGTTCTTCAATGAAATATGGTGTTCTACTAAATATTTAGATGTTTAAATAATTTAATATGACTTCACTACTTTTTGATTTTTTCTAATTTATAAGAATTTCAAATGAAAATTGATTTTCAACCGTTGATTTATGTGAAGAATTTACTGTTTTACTCAATGAAATCAGACATTCTACATAATATAGCGAAGTTGCTATATTCAGTGCTTTGAAAATGAAAAAGAGCATGAGCCTTCATTAAATAAAATAAGGTTCGATATATTGCGAATTCGCGAATTCGCGAATTCGAAAATTATGAAGAGGTCGAAGTCTATTTTATCTTTCAAACTTAACTTACTTTCTTTTCGGAAATTCTATAAATACGTCAATATCAAGTTTGAAAATTGTTGAACTCTTGCTTTGTCTTCAATTTCTCTTGAAATCTGCAATCCTTTGATATAATAATCAATTGCTTCTTGATCATTACCTTCACTTCCAACTAGATTTCCCATTTCAAGATAAAATAATAAATCTGTATTACTTTTTGTAATTGTTTGATTCAACATAAGTCTAAGTGTTAAATTTCTTAATACAAATTAAGACTATAAAGGTTAATTCAATGTTAGGTGCAGTATAAGTTTAGATTATTAAACTGTTCTTAATAGATTATAATTAAAACAGTAATTTCCAATCAGCAAGAGTTTATTCATCTTTATTAAATTAAATCAATCTGTGCATTTGTGGTAAAAAAAAAATCCTGCCATTGCTGACAGGATTTCAATATGATTTTCCCTTGCTTATTTCACAAGATCCATTTCGTCTACAATGTGTTTTGCACCAGAGAATTTATCAATAACCCAAAGAACATAGCGAATATCAACATTGATTGTACGCTGTAATTTAGGGTCAAAAATAACATCACCTGCCATTGCTTCAATATTACCATCAAATGCAAGACCAATCAATTCACCTTTACCATTGAGCACTGGTGAACCAGAATTCCCACCTGTAATATCATTGTCAGATAAGAAACAAACTGGCATATATCCTTTTGAATCAGCATACTGGCCATAATCTTTTTGTTTATGTAATTCTAACATTCTAGTTGGTAAATCAAATTCATCATCACCGGCTTTGTGTTTTTTTATTAAACCATCCATTGTTGTATAATAGTTAGCCTTAGCATCACTTCTTTTATCTGCAGGCAAAGACTTAACTTTTCCATAAGTCAAACGCATTGTTGAATTAGCGTCTGGATATTGAATTGGAGCTAATTTAGAATCTCTCAACCCTTGAACCAATAAACGATAAGAAGAAGTGAAATCATTTTGTGCTTTTGTGATTTCGTCAGATTTTTTACCAATGTGAAGAATTAAATCGTCAGACAAAATGTACATTGGGTCATTTGTAATCATCCCTTCTGATGGTAAGTCTAAAAAGGCCATCAATTTCTCTTCAGAAGTAAAGACACTCAACAAGAACAGCGAATTCACATATTTATCAAATTCACCATTAATTTTCAAAACAGAAGGTGCAATTGCATATCCAACTGATTTAGTTGCGTATAACGCTAATTCAGCTCTTAAAATATCTTTTTCTGCTGGTAAATGTAATTCAGCGAAAAATCCTTTTATTGTGACAGCCAATTCTGGACGCATTTGAGCCTGTGTAGTTGCATCAGCTGCTGCAAAAGCAATAAGTTGTTTTCCTAGTGTTCTTGAAATTGTGCCGTAAGATGATGTTCTTAATAATTGCTGTAAATAATTATCATGACGCGCTTTTTCGTTTGTCAAACCATAGAAAGTATTAATGTTCGCCACAACATTCCCGTACTTCTCTTTGTTAGCAGGTTTATTTGCCCATTTATTGAACTTGTCTTCTTGTATAGCTTTTGATTTTGCAGTTCCAAATTTAGAAAGAGCGTCAATCATTCCTTGACGGTTCTTCCAGTAGTTTGCAATTCCAGCATATTTTGAAGCGTACACTAAGTTCAAAGCATCACTTTGATCCATGTATTTTTTCATTTCATCCATAGCAACTTTAGAACCTTCTACCCAAGCTGGATAAGAGAATTTTACATTTTGCTCAATTCCACCTGCTGGCATCCAACGATTTGTTCTTCCAGGATAACCTAAAATCATTGCAAAATCATTTTCTTGAACTCCGCCAATGTTTACTGTTAAATGCTGTTTTGGCTTCATTGGGATATTGTTTACAGAATAATCTGCTGGATTTCCGTTTGCATCTGTATAAACGCGGAACATAGAAAAATCTCCAGTGTGACGAGGCCATTCCCAATTATCAGTATCACCACCGAATTTACCAATACTTTCTGGTGGAACTCCAACTAATCTTACGTCCTTAAAGTCTTGATAAACGAAATAATAATATTCATTTCCTTGAAAAAATGAACGAACAGAAACAGTATATTTTCCTCCTTCATTATTTTCTTTTTCGATTAAAGCAATCTCTTGATTTACTACTTTTTCTCTTTCTGCTTCAGTCATTGAAGGAGTTAATTTATCTAATATTCGTTTAGATACATCATCCATTCTAACGAAGAAACGAACAAAAAGACTTTGCGGTTTTAATTCTTCTTTTTTAGTAGCCGCCCAAAAACCATTTTTTAGATAATTGTTCTCAGCCGTTGAAAGTTCAGCAACTGCATCATAACCACAATGGTGATTTGTTAACAATAATCCGTCTTTGGACAATACTTCAGCAGTACAGCCTCCGTTGAATTGAACAACTGCATCCTTTAAGGAATGATTATTTATTGAATAAATTTCTTCTGCAGTAAGCTGAAGACCCAATTTTTGCATGTCACGTTGATTCAATCGATCTATGAACATCAAAAACCACATTCCTTCGTCAGCATGGGCAAAAGAGCCTAACAATACTAAAAAGGCAACTAAACTAATTTTAATTTGTTTCATTTTATTTGTTTTTGGTTTAAAAACTCGCGCGGTAAAAATACCAAGAATTTTATGAATAATGAATCCATTGGACGAATGAATAATTCCGTTTAGCGAAAAATCAATTCATCCGCGAATAACCAGGTGTTATTTCCCGCTCCTAAATGCCATTCTGGACATTTTCCGAAATTTTTGGCAGTAATACGAATTGCTGATATTGTTTTAGTTGAATTTGATTTCACAAAGAATTCTTTGTTCATTGGTCCTACATAAGTAGAAAAGGAAGGTATAGATTGATTACTTGTTGTGTTTGAGGCTATTGCCGCATTAGTTTGAATCAATGGTAGCTTTTCATAAATGACACCATCATAAGAAACTTCGACTAGAATAGACGAAGGGAAAAATATCCATGATTTCATATCTTGTAGACAAGAAATACCGATTTCAGATAATAATCGAGGCTTTTCAAATGTAATTTCTGAAATTAGATCTTGATTATCAAATCCTTGCCAATCTCCTGTACGAAATTCCTTGGTTCCAAATACTCCATCTATTAAAGTGTTCGGGCCAGATGCTGCATACTGATTCGCATAGGTACTCTTCATTTTTAATGAAACACTTTTATCACGTTTGATATAATTTGCTTTTACCCAAGGACTATAATTTACAGAAATACCAGGCATAGTATTTATATCTCTTGGTCCAATAGCTGAAACTTGCCTAGCTTCAATCGCTGAAGTAGCATTGATTGTAAAAGGCTCTAAATAAATAAAGGTTTTCGAAGTATCATGCAAGTAACGATATTCAATTCTTATTTCCTCCCAATTGATTATTTTTTGATGACCAATTTCAACTTGTATTGAATCATCGAAAATTCTGTTTTCAACAATGAAAAATGGGGAAGGAGTAAACCTGAAATTCTGTACAATTTCTTTTGTAACAGGGCTTACTGCAGTATAAAATTTCTTTGAACTTGGCTTAGGCCCCATTACAAATATCAATTCTCCTCCAGCAACTATAGAGGAATGATGAATGGCATTTGACGTCCAATCTTTGCCGTTTAATGTAATTGATTGGATGTATTTGTTTTCTTTTGAATTATTTAAAGCCTTAATAATAAATGATTTATTGTTTTCCAATTGGATGGTTACTTCATCCAATAGAGGTCGACCGAAATCATACCAAGCATTGCCTGGTGCAATTTGATACAATCCCATTGCACTCATAACATACCATGCAGACATTTGACCGCAATCTTCATTTCCTGACAAGCCATCGGGATTGTTTGAGTACAAAGTGGTAAGAATTTGATCAACATATTCTGCTGTTTTATAGTGCGCATTTGTATAATTGTATAAATAAGCCATGTGATGAGAAGGTTCATTCCCATGGGCATATTGACCTATTAATCCCGTGATATCAGCTTGATCTCTTCCTGATAATTGAGATTCAGTTGTAAATAAACGATCTAACCAGTGTTCTAAAGAATCTTTTCCTCCAATCATTTCGCCTAAAAGGTCAATAGCATGAGGTGCATAAAGTGAATATTGCCAACTGTTTGCTTCAGTATAATTGAAGTTAACTTCCGACGGTTCAAAAGGAGAATTCCACATACCATCTCTTCGAGCACGCATGAATTTTGATTGAGGATCAAATAAATTAATAAAGTTTAAACTGCTATTATAATATTCAGTATAAATATTCATTCTGCCCATATCTGTCGCCATGTTAGCGATACAGAAATCATTATAAGCATATTCCAAGGTTTTTGAAACTGATTCTGGCTCGTCTCCAGAACTGATAAAACCATTTTTACGGAATTGCCGCTTGCCAAGTTCATCTATTTTAGACGTAAAAACCATTGCGTTTAGTGCTTTTTCAGCATCAAATCCACGAATGTTTTTACTGTAAGCATCAGCAATAACAGAAGCGCTATGATATCCAATCATACAATCTGTTTCATTTCCTGCTAATTCCCAAACTGGTAAATCACCACCTTGGTCGAATTGCCTTAAAAAAGTGTGAATAAATTCATTTGTACGTTTTGGTTGAACTATCGTATACAAAGGATTTGCTGCGCGATATGTATCCCAAAGAGAGAAAACAGTATATTGAGGAATGTTGTCTGTAATGGTGTGAATTTCATTGTCACGGCCTCGATAACGCCCATCGATATCACTAAATACATTTGGCTGAAGAAATGTGTGATATAAAGCTGTGTAGAAGTTTGTTGTGACGTTTTTATCAGTTGAAATAATATCAATTCTGCCTAATTCTTCATTCCACTTTTTTTCTGTTAGAGACTTTAATAATTCAAAGTTCCAATGAGGGATTTCTTTTTCTAGATTTTGTTGAGCTCCATTTTCATCTACTGCCGACATCCCAACTTTAATGAGAATTTGTTCAGTATTTTCCGGGAATGTTAGCAATAATTTATGTTGTCCTTTTTTATTGAAGAGTTTTGCTTTTTGATAAGGAATTGAAGTCTCAAGATGAAAATAAAAATGCTGGTTATTTGCCCAAGCTTGAGAAATACGAGAGCCAGAGATGGTTTTTTTGTCGATTATATTTAAATAATAATCCAGCAATTTATCCCGATGATCTAAGTCGATTAAAATGAACTTTTTACCTTTTTTATTTAGAAAAGTATATTCGTGCATTCCAGCTCTTTCAGAAACAGTTAATCGAGCAAGTATTTTTTGATCAATTAAATTCACTTCATAATATCCTGGGGAAGCAGCTTCATCAGTATGTGAAAAGGAAGATCCATATCCTTTCTTACTTAAATATCCTGGAATTGTTTTCGGTGTACCACTTTGAGGCACAATTAACAAGTCACAATAATCAGGAACACCAGTTCCACTTAAGTGCGTATGACTAAAACCATAAATAATTGAATCAGAATAATGGTAGCCAGAGCATCCATCCCAACCATCATATCGTGTGTCAGGACTTAATTGCATCATTCCGAATGGGGCAGAAGCACCTGGATAGGTATGTCCGTGTCCACCAGTCCCAATAAATGGGTTAACAAAAGATGTTAAATCTACTTTTTCAGAATTTTTAGAACTTGTAACTGGTACCTCTAGGTATTTCTGTCTTAATGTTTGACTGTTTTTTATTGCAGTGACACTTTTGTTTTGGGCAAAAGAACACAAATTAAATAATATTAAAATGACAAGTGAACCTATTTTAACCATGTTATTTTTTTAAAGTATTCCAAAACAAATGTGCAGCAGTGCCTAAGACAGCAGCGTTTTTATCATGCAAAGATGATATTCTTATGTCAATTTTATTTTTATAAATTATGAGAATGTTTTCCTCCAAAGCTAACTTTACTTTTGATGCAAAATCTCCTTTATGTTGCGCAATACCTCCAAATAATACATATGCTTTTGGACTAGAGAAACAAGCGAAATCAGCAAGTGCTGATCCAAGTGTTTTGGCTGTATAATCAACTATTTCTTGTGCGAAAAGATCTCCTTTATCAGCTAATTCGAACACATCTTTTGCAGTTGGCTGCTCTATTGTTTTTAATATCGAAAACATTTTATTTTCAGAATCAAGCTCTGTTATACTTCTTACAACTCCAGTAGATGAGCAATACGTTTCTAAACATCCCTTTCTTGTGCAACCACATAATCGTCCGTTTGGAATAACTCGAATGTGTCCATACTCACCTGCAAAACCGTCGTGACCATATACAAGATCACCATTCACAATAACACCACTTCCAACACCGGTTCCTAATGTTATCGTTACAAAATCTTTCAAATCACGTGCGTTGCCAAAAATCATTTCACCCATTGCAGCGGCATTTGCGTCGTTTGTCAACAAGGTAGGTTTATGGAATTTATCCTCAAAAAGTTGTGACAAAGGAATGATTCCTTTCCAAAGTAAATTTGGAGCATATTCTATATTCCCAGTAAAATAATTACCATTTGGAGCACCTATTCCAATTCCAAGAATAAGATTCAAATACCCACCTTTTTCTAAATCGGCATAAATAGCATCTATTAATAATCCTGGTTCTGGAAAATCTTTAGTTGGAAAATCTTTTTCATATAAAACATCTCCATCCTTATTTACTAATCCAAATTCGGTTGATGTCCCACCTATATCTATACCAAGAGCGTAATGATCTGTCATATGTTTATTCAATTATTGTATCCCATTCATTATAAAATTGTTGCAGATAGTTCTCTATGAAATTATGTCGTTCTTGTCCAATTTTTAATGCGCTTTTCGTGTTCAATCGATTTTTTAAAAGTAATAATTTTTCGTAAAAATGATTCACTGTATGACTTTTAGAATTTGCATAGGATTCAAAAGAAGAATGCATTTCTGGTTTTGAATCAGGTAGATACATCGGTCTATTTTTGTTGCCTCCAAATGCAAAAGCTCTAGCGATACCGATTGCCCCAATTGCATCTAGTCTGTCAGCATCCTGAACGATTTTCCCTTCAATACTTTTCATGTTATCTTCCACATTTGCACCTTTGTATGATACACCATCAACTATTTCTTTTACATTTTGTGCTTTAATCTCAGAACAACCATACTCCATAAGAAGTTCGTAAGCTACATTTCCGCCAGCATTTAAAATTCCACCGTTCATTTTATGATCAGAAATATCATGTAAAAGTGCCGCTAGCTCAATTAATTCCATGTCACCACCTTCTATTAATTGCAGATGAACCGCCATTTTATAAACACGTTCAATATGGAACCAATCGTGCCCAGTTGCATCATGTTTGAAAACATCTTGAACATGTTTTTTTATTTTAATTACTAATTCCGACATGTTTTATTTACGTTTAATTAAATCGAAAATTTGAAAACTTCCATTTGGAATTGTTGCATATAAAGAATTATTATCGGTGCACATCGAAAAGTAATTACCGTTCGCAAAGGGTTTCCAAGTCAATCCGTTATCAATAGAATAATCAATCCCAGTCGTTCCACAGGCATAAAAAATACCTTTTGCAAAAATCACACATGATCTATAACCTCTGGTTTGTACTTCAGCATTTACCCAGAATTCACCTCCATCATCAGTATAAAAACAAGTGTTCAGGCAAAGGTCGGGATTTGCATAATCTCCACCAACAATAACACCAACTTGATCAGAAATCATACAAATAGAAAAAGCACCGCTTGATTCACTTGTCATGTAAGGTAGTGATGTGATTTTCCATGTTTTCCCTTTGTCAGTTGATTTAAAAAACCTACTCTTTTTACCTCCAGAAACAAAGATGAAAGTACTGTCATTCATTACATGAACTGTTGTACCACTAGCTGCAAATCCTGCTTCTCCATCAAAATTTTCAATCTTTCCTTCACATGGAATCCAATTATTACCTCCATCTTCACTTCTGAAAAGAGAGAAAAACCCTTCTTTTGGATCACCCATAATAAAGCCAGTATTCCCGTAAAAATCCATTCCATCTAGAAAAGTACCAATCCATATACTTGATGAAGGTGCTATAAATTCAATAAATTTTGAAGTATCAACTTTTGCTAGTAATCCAAAAGAACCACTTTGCATCCCAAATAGAAAATCATTTGAAAATTCAATATCTCGAACCTCTTCAAATTTTTTGTTTTTCAGAAAATTCTTTGAAGATTTATTCCCTAGATTAGTTGAAAACAAAGTTCCATTTGAATTTCCTGTATATATAATACTATCTCTAAAAATGATGCTTCTTGAGTAACAGTTTTCTGTTGAGTATTGAATTATTTTAGCTTTTTTATTCTTAATTGTGTATATGTTTTCTTGCGAATAAGCAAAAGAATTAAAAAAGAATAATACACTAAATACTTTTAAAACGTTCATTAAACTTGGCATGTTGTTCTTTTTTTAATAATTCAATATCTGATGGGATTTCTCTTTTCCAACGTTTGTGTGACCAAATCCAAAATTCTGGTTTGTCCAAAATTTCTTTTTCCAATAAATGTAAATGTTTCTCAGTGATTTCGCCCCATTCTAAACTTCTTGGATTATCAGTAATCAAAATAAGTTCCATTTCGTAATGGCCTCTTTTCATTTTTCGAGTTGCAAAGAAAACGACAGCAAAATCATTCGCATGCGCCATTTGCTCAACACCAAAGAGTACAGCTGTCTCCTGATTTAAAAAGCTAGTCCAGTATGCTTTAGTCGAATCCCCAGGTGATTGATCTGCTAGTGTCAAAATGGCAATTGGTTTGTTACTGTTTTCTTGAATTTCTTCTTTGAAATTTTTTGAATTAATAACTTTCATTCCAAAACGCATGCGTCGTTCATTGATTTTTTTATCCCAAAACTTATTTGTCATAGGCATTCCAATTCCCATGGCTTGATGTTTAAAGAGTAAACTTTGAGCGGAAATCAACCATTCCCAATTGTTGTAATGTCCAGAAACAAGAATCACACTTTTGTTTTGGGAGAATAAATCATCCATTATTTCAGGATTCTTTACTCTAAACCTTTTTTGTAATTCTTTTTTTGAAATACTGAGATTTTTAATTCCTTCAGCGAGTATATCACAGAAATGAAGATAGAATTGCTGTTTTAATTGTTTTATCTCTTTTTGCGTTTTATTTGGGAATGAACGTTTCAAATTTTCCTCGATAACCATTTTTCGATAAGGAAAAACAGTAATTAATATCAGAAAGAAAAAATCAGTAAAAATGTATAAAACTCCTAATGGCAAATAGGAGAGAGGCAGTACTAAAAAATAATATGCAAATTTCGCCATCATTTATTTATACTTATTACCCCATAGCTTATGAATAATCTCCTCCAATTCTTGCTCTTTTTTAGTGCTTCCAGCTGCAAAGAAAGCCGTGCCTTTAATTTCTTCTGGTAAAAATTCCTGCTGAACAAAATTCCCCGGATAATCATGAGAGTATAAGTAATCTTTTCCATAACCCAATTCTTTCATCAAAGCAGTTGGTGCATTTCGAAGAGGTAAAGGAACCCCTAGATTCCCACTTTTACGAACTTCCTCTTGTGCTCGATTAATTGCCATGTATGCTCCGTTTCCTTTTGACGAAGAAGCAAGATAAATTGTACATTGTGCCAAAATAATTCGCGCTTCAGGAAAACCAACCGTTTCAACAGCCTGAAAACAATTATTAGCAATAAGTAATGCATTAGAATTTGCTAATCCAATATCCTCAGCCGCAGAAATGATTAGTCTTCGCGCAATAAATTTAGGGTCTTCACCGCCCTCAACCATTCTAGCTAACCAATAAATTGCAGCATTGGGATCACTTCCTCGAATAGATTTTATAAATGCAGAAATAATATCGTAATGTTGCTCTCCGTCTTTGTCATACATAGCGAGGCTTTGCTGTGCAGATTCTTGAACAATTTCGTCAGAAATTTTAATTATTTTATCACTTTTAAAAGTTCCAATAATTATTTCAAAAACATTTAATAATTTCCGTGCATCGCCTCCAGAAATTGTTAACAGAGCTGTTGTTTCTTCTAGAATAATACTCTTTTCTTTTAGAACAACATCTTCTCGGATTGCTCTTTCAATTAAATTGAGTAAATCTTGTTTTGTATGAGAAGTTAAGGTGTAAACCTGACAACGTGACAATAAAGCTGAAATAACTTCAAAAGAAGGATTTTCAGTTGTCGCACCAATTAATGTAATTAAACCTTTTTCAACTGCGCCTAATAGTGAATCTTGCTGAGATTTTGAGAAACGATGAATTTCGTCAATAAATAAAATAGTTCCTTTCTGCTGAAACATACCGCCTTGCTCAACTCTGTTGATAATTTCTCGGACATCTTTTACTCCGGAAGAGATGGCTGACAGCGTATGAATTGGGCGGTTTAATTCAAGTGCAATAAGTTGCGCCAAAGTCGTTTTCCCAACACCAGGAGGTCCCCAAAAAATCATCGATGGAATTAATCCAGAATCAAGCGCTCTTCGTAAAGATGCACCATGTTTTAATAAATGTTCCTGCCCAATATATTCATCCAGTTTTTTTGGACGCATACGTTCTGCTAAAGGTGCAAGGAATGACATTTTTTAAATATTGTTTTTAGAATTCAAAGATAAGCTTGTTAATTGAATTAATAGTTATTTGTTGTGAATTACAAATTACTATTTTTAAACATAATCAGTTCATCAATTGCTACTTTGCATTTGTTTCTCACCAATTCAATTCTCATTAGGATTTAAAGGAAACTTTGCAATTGTTTTAAATCGTTCGCCTTGTTTTTCCAAACAATAATTCCAAAACAAATCATTTTTTGTGTTTAAAATATCTTCTGTTTGGATATTGCTTGCTACAATCCAGGAATTCTCTTTCAATTCTCCTTTTAGTTGGTTTTTACCCCAGCCTGAATAACCCAAGAAAAACCGAATTTTAGAATTATTCGATGGATCAGCCAATAAAAGATCTTGAATTTGTTCGTATTCTCCTCCAAAAAAAAGCTCGTCATTAATTGGAATACTTCCTTCAATTAAATTCCCCAATGAATGAATATAAAACAAACTTTGCGTTTCAACTGGTCCGCCAACACTTATCCTAGCATTATTATCGGGAAAAGTTTCGTCAACTTGATGCAAATCAACATCCAGGTAGTTGTTTAATACAAATCCAAAAGTACCATCTACATTATGATCACATAATAGAACGATTGATCTTCTGAAAAAATCTTCATCCAAAAATGGATCTGAAATCAAGATACTCCCAGCCTTTGGTTGTTTGTTGTTTTTAAATGAAAGGTCGAGCACAAATTTTATTTTAAGATTAAACAAAAGAAAGCAAAAGAATTAGGATATCAAAAACTCTTAAAACAAAAAAGGCATTCAAAATTGAATGCCTAATTATTTAATCTTTTTACTTACAGTAATGTTGTTGGACATACATATTCTGTTTTTGGAATTGCTGTTTCTGAAATTTCAGAAAATCCACCTTCAACATCTGCAAAATCATCCCATCCTCTTGCTTTTAATATAGAAGCTGCAATCATACTCCTATAACCTCCAGCGCAATATAAATAGAATTTCGTGTCTTTGGGTATCTCCGCTAAATGTCGGTTTATTTCATTTAACGGAATATTAATAGCACCCTTTACATGTTCAGATTCAAATTCGCTAGTGCGACGAACATCAATTAAAAATGGATGGTTAGTGTAAATCTTTTCTAGTTCTCTTGCTGAAATCCTATTTATAGCATCAACTTCCTTTTTGCTATTCAACCAACTTTCAAAGCCGCCTTCTAGATAACCTACTGCATAGTCGTATCCAACACGTGAAAGTCGAATTACGGCTTCTTTTTCTCTTCCTGGCTCGGCTATTAAAAGTATTTCTTGTTTGATATCAGGAACCATTTCACCAACCCAATTTGCAAAACTTCCATCTAAACCTATATTGATACTGTTTGGAATAAATCCTTTTGAGAACTCCTCAGGTGAACGCGTATCCAAAATTAATGCTTCCGTTTCATTTGCGACTAACTCAAAATCACTAGGACTTAATGGATTGCTAGCTCGCTCAATAACAATATCTAAACTTTCATAACCATGAATGTTCATTAGTACATTTTTTGGGAAATATCCTGGAGGATTTGTTAAACCTGTTAATACTTCTTTTACAAATTCAGCTTTTGTCATATCTGAACGTAAAGCATAATTCGTTCTTTTTTGATTTCCTAAAGTATCCGTTGTTTCCTTGCTCATTTTCTTGCCGCACGCACTCCCGGCACCGTGATTTGGATAAATTATTAAATCATCACTCAAAGGCATGATTTTGTTACGCAAAGAATCATACAAATGTTCTGCTAACATTTCTTGTGTCAATTCGGCTATAACATGTTGTGCCAAATCAGGTCTACCAACATCACCAATAAACAAAGTATCGCCAGTGATTAATGCATGCTCTTTTCCGTTTTCATCAATCAGCATATATGTTGTGCTTTCCATTGTATGGCCTGGAGTATGTATGGTTTTTACGGTATAATCTCCAACTTTAAACAATTGATTGTCTGTTGCAACAATTGCATCAAAATTAGGTTTCGCTGTTGGTCCATAGACAATTTCTGCACCCGTTTTTTTTGCTAAATCTAGATGCCCACTTACAAAATCAGCATGGAAATGAGTTTCAAAAACATATTTTATTTTCGCGTTATCTTTTATTGCCCTATCTATATAAGGTTCAACTTCGCGCAATGGATCAAAGATTGCAGCTTCACCTTTTGATTCTATATAATACGCCGCATGAGAAATACAGCCAGTATAAATTTGTTCAATTTTCATGTCGTCAACATTTTATTTATTCGAACAAATTTAGCGAAAGACACTTTTTTTTAAAGTAATATAGGTTGCTTTAAAATATGATTTTGGTCATAAAAAACTAATCTTTACAAGAAGACTGGAGGTTTACGAATGTCAATTTTTGCATCTTGGAACATTGACGATGTATTTCTTATGCTGAAAAGAAAACTTTTGTTCCCGCCGATTGGAGTCCAATAAAAGGAAAGTGCCCAGCAGTGCATATTACGAGACAAAGTAAACCTAGCATTTGTGATTTGCGGATTAATCATGTCAAAGTTTATTGTCGATGCAAGTTTCCAACGTTTTGTGAAGCTGATATCGCCATCTAAAACCAATGTTTGCAATTGGTTGAATGTAGAAGAGTTAGTTGCTTTTTTATCCGTATTTACATCAATTGAATAAACATGAGAAAATGACATTTTCCAAGGAATATCGAAGTTTAAAACATATTCAGGATGCAAAGCATAGTAATTGAAATCGGCGTTCCAATTGGAATTTATTAAATCTTTTGTATCGTTTAAAACTTCTCTACTTTTCTTTGAAGTCAATGTTAATGTTGTAGTGAAGTTATTTCGTGAAAATCTTCCTAATGAGTTTTTTGTGTTAACAGCAAATTGAGAAATTGTAGCCCCTGTGCTATCAATCCAACCGTATGGACTAAAAACTGATGTTGCCACGAAATTCAACCATTCAATAGGATTGATTCTCATGTTCAAAGATAAATCTGATAGGTTCATAGAATCCTTCATGAAATCATAATTTCCATTGATTGACAACATGTCAACTATACGTGTTTTTTTGAATCCAGTTAATGTGTCTTTATCTGATTTACGCTTCAATTCAAACGTATTATTGAATCCAAACGTTAATTGTGCAGCTCCTTTACCGCTGTAAGAACTATAAATACTGTTTTCAAATGGAGAATACGTTAAAGGCGCTTGATTTACACCAACATTTGCTGTTACTAATTGATTAAGTTGAGGCACATATCTAAAACCAAATGAAGGTGTTAAGATGTGTCTTAATAGTGGATTTTTCTTACCGATAAATTTATAATAACTGTAAATCATCGTTGTTAACTGTGCATTAAAAGTTAACTCATGCGCCATACCAGATTTACGAAGTGTATCAGCCGTTGTCTCATTTTTGACAGCATCATATTGTTTCTCAATCTGTTGGAAATTAATTTTATTAGCATAAGTAATCGATGGATTAAGCTTTACTGTATTTTTAAAAAAGGAGGTAGTTGTTTGAATAGCAACATTTTGATTAAATCCATTTAGAAATTGTGATCCAATTTCACTGTAATTTTTATCACGAAGTAAAGTGTCCTGAAAAGTAGATTTATTTTGACCTTCCATGTTGTAAGTCATTCCCATTCGAGATAATAGCTGTTGCATCCCATTACTTCCATGAATCAACTTCTTAAAAGGAAAAAATCGCGTAACATTGACGTTAACAACGGGTGAAATTAATGACATATTTTTAGTCAACGAATTTTGTCTGATTGACATTTTCATCCCCATTGAAACAGGTTTACCAGGAAACGAACGATTAATATTCATGTCAGAATTAAAACTGTTGTTAAAATATTGAGCATTTAATGGATCTAAATTATTTTTTGATTTATTATCAGAAATAAAATTCACGTTTGCCGAAAAATTCCAAAATGGATTTGATTTCAATTCTTTCTTGTGAATCCAAATAACACTCAGTTTATTTGATTTTGTGCTATCGGGAAAGCCACTTTTGAATTGTTGGAATCCTAAGTCCAAATTCCCACGATAACCATATATTTTGGCATATTCAAGATTATTTCGTAAACCCCAACTTCCTCTAGAATAAAGATTTGCATAAACAGAAGTTTGCATGCGATCATTGATTGGCAGGTAGTAACCAAGATTTTGAACACCAAAACCATATATTGATAAAGGAACTACTTCTGGGAATAGTATCCCGTGTGTGCGTTCTTTTTGCTGTGGGATAACACTAAATGGCAATCCAAGTGGGGTAGGAACGCCTTTAATCCATAGATTCATTGCTCCCGTCACAATGCGTTCTTCAGGAATCATTACCGCTTTGGAAAGTTGGAAATGGTAATGTGGTTCTTCTAGATTACACGTTGTAAAACGACCATTTTTGAAATGAATCTCATCATTTGAATGTCTTTTTGCAACACCCATATATAAATACATTTCATCTTGTTGAATTGCTAATTCTTCAATAAATCCTTTTTCAGTTGTAAAATTATATCGAATACTTGATGCTTTTATTTCTTCAGCACCTTCTGAGAATTTTGGGAATTCAACTTTGTTGCTGTCTTTGTCAAATGCATATTTTGCCAAAATTTCATTTTTGTCTAAGTCAATTAAAATATAACCTGCAGACATATTAATTTCACCATTGTTCACTTTGGCGTCACCATATAAATGAACCTGTTTGTTTTTTAAATCTGTATAAATCGAGTCTCTAGCGCTATAATAAATTATTTCTTCAAAGGAATCATCATTCAATCTTAATGTATCCCTGATAGGATTTGTTTGACCGTAACCAACCGAAGAACCGAACATTATTAACAATAAGCCGAAGATAAGTATCAGTATGGAACGTTTTTTGGTCAAGAATGAAATGTAAATTTGTTTTTAAGTCATTAATACGGCTGCAAAACTATTAAAATTAGCTCTTCTCAATGGAAAAAATATTGACATATAACAGATTCAATCTATTTTTATTGCTTCTTGTCATCTTTGGCGGAAGAAATTCTTATGGTCAAAACACAACAGTGGAACGACCAACAATAAAAACAATCGTTATTGATGCTGGGCATGGGGGCAAGGATCCTGGCTGTCACGGGGCTTCTTCTAATGAGAAAAATGTTTGTTTATCAATCGCTTTGAAGTTGGGTGATCAAATAAAAAAGAAATATCCTGGAATCAAAGTAATTTACACGCGCGACAAAGATGTTTTTGTTGAATTAGATCAACGTGCTAATATTGCAAACAAAGCGAAGGCCGATCTTTTTATTTGCATTCATGCTAATTCAGCAAGTCCGGCAGCTTATGGCGCAGAAACGTATGTTTTAGGATTGCACCGCACTGAATCTCAACAAAAAGTTGCTGAAAGAGAGAATTCAACTATTTTTTTAGAAGATGACAAAGGGGAGAAGTACAAGGATTTTGATATGTCGCCAGATGCGATAATTGCACGACAAATTCAATTGTCCGTTTTTCTTGATCAGTCCATTAGTTTTGCCGATAAACTTCAAAAGGAATTCACTAAAATAAATAGATTTAATAGAGGTGTAAAACAGGCTGGATTTTTAGTGCTTTACAAAACAACAATGCCAAGTGTTTTAATTGAGACTGGCTTTTTAACGAATCCTGCAGAGGAAAAATTTCTTGGCGATACAACAGGTCAAAAGAAAATGGCCTTATCCATGTTCTCAGCTTTTGAAAGTTATAAAAATGAATTGGAGGGAATTGATGTCAAAACAAATAATTCCACAAATGGTAATTCAGAAGTAGTATCAAATACGATTGAAGAAAATAACCACAAAGACAAAGTTCTTTTTAGGATACAAGTTGAAACATCTGAAACAAAAATAGCATCCACTTCATCCAAGTTTAAAGGGATAAAAGTCTTTGAATATAAACAAGATAACCTTTATAAATATACATTTGGAGAGTATGAAAAAGATTTTGCTGGTGCCAATAAATATAAAAATGAATTAAGAGAAATGGGTTATCAACATGCTTTTGTTGTAGCCTTTCTGAATGGAGAACGTATTAATTTAGAAAAAGCTATTAAATTAGCAGAAAATTAATGTTTTGAAGATCTCTAAAGAAATTAAAACGGGTGTTATTACCATTGCAGCAATTGGCTTGTTGGTAGCAGGGATTAACTTCCTAAAAGGAAACAGCTTTTTTGGTGGTGATGAAGTTTATTATGCTTATTTTCCTAATTCAGGAGGAGTTCCTGTTGCAGGATCGGTAATGGTTAATGGTGTCGTTGTTGGAAAGGTTGTAAAAATAGATCTTACAAATAGCGAAGACAGTTTAAAAAAAGTACTCATCACGTTTAATATCCAAGAAAGAGATTTTAAAATCCCGATTGGTTCCAAGTTAGAAGCAGGATCAATTGATTTGTTTAATAAAGGTTTAATACTTAAGCTTAATTCTAATATTTCTAAAGGTTATTATAAACCAGGAGATAAAATGCAAGGAGTCGTTACTGTAGATATTACTACTCAAGTAAAAGCATACGCTGATCCTTTAGTGCAAAAAGTTCAAACAGCTCTTGGATCGATCGATAAAATGGTAAATTCCTTATCTGCATTTTGGGATACTACAGCAACGTCTGAAATAAAAGGAAGTTTGAAAGAATTGCAAATTGCTATTCATAAATTAGGAAATGTTGCTGGTGAAGTTGAAAGTCTTGTCGGTGAAGAAAAAGTTAAATTCGGAAGAATCATGTCTAACGTTGAAAGTATTTCTTTAAATCTTAAGAAAAGTAATGACCAGATAACTGCGGTTTTAGGTAATGCTCAGAAAATAACAGATGATTTGGTTACGGCAGATTTTAAATCTGTAATCGGAAATGCATCTTCAACGTTGAAGAACTTAAATAATGTATTGGATAAGGCTCAAAAAGGTGAGGGAACACTTGGTAAACTTATCGGAGATGAAAAACTGTATGATGAGTTAGTTAACACGAACAAAGAACTTCAAAATCTTGTAAATGATTTGCAATTACATCCGGAAAGATATATCCATTTCTCATTGTTAGGAGCAAAAACAAAAGGTGTTCCTTTAACGAGTCGTGAAGAAAAAAAATTAAGACAATTATTGGACTCTGTCCCAAATTAATAGGAAGAAATGATTTCAAGTATTCTATTTGGCTTATTATTTATAGGTGGTTTTGGCTTTTTCACCTACAATATTCTAAAAATTCGTGCTAATGTCCTTTTAGGTCGTGATATTGATAGAAAAGGAAACAAGTCTGAACGCTTGAAAACAATGGTTCTTGTTGCTTTAGGACAAAAGAAAATGTTTTCCCGACCTATTCCAGCATTATTGCATTTGGCCTTGTATGTAGCATTTGTAATTACGCAAATTGAATTGGTTGAAATCATCATTGATGGTCTTTTTAATAAACACCGCTTTTTCCACGAATCATTAGGTAGTTTTTATACTTTCATGATTAGTTTTATAGAAATACTTTCTGTTTTGGCACTTATTGCAACGGTGATATTTTTGTCAAGAAGAAATTTATTGAAACTTCCTCGGCTTAATATGAAAGAATTGGCTGGTTGGCCTAAAAAGGATGCTAATTTGATTTTAATAATGGAAATCGTTTTAGTATCTTGTATTTTTACTATGAATGGAGCTGATGAAGCTGCACGGTTATTAAATGGAAATGAAAGCTATGGTTTTTCAATCAGTAGTATTATAGGACCTTTATTTTTTGGAAGTATTCAATCAATTGAAACATTGCACATACTAGAACTTATCGGTTGGTGGGGTCATTTTCTGATGGTATTACTTTTCCTAAATTATCTCCCTTATTCAAAGCATTTTCACATCTTATTAGCTTTCCCAAATACTTATTTCTCTAATTTAAATAAGAAAGGTAAATTCACTAATATGGAGTCAGTTACAGCTGAAGTAAAACTAATGATGGATCCATCGGCTGATCCATATGCAGTGCCAGCAGAATCAACATCTGAACCTCAAAGATTTGGTGCGAAAGATGTGACTGATTTAACATGGAAAAATTTACTTGATGCATATACATGCACTGAATGCGGAAGATGCACTTCAGCTTGCCCTGCAAATATTACAGGTAAAAAATTATCGCCACGAAAAATAATGATGGACACAAGGGATCGTTTAACAGAAGTTGGCGATAATATCCGTAAGCATGGCAAAGATTTTTCCGATGGTAAGAGCTTGTTAGGTGATTATATTTTAGAAGAAGAGATTTGGGCGTGTACATCTTGTAACGCATGTGTTCAGGAATGTCCAGTCAATATTGATCCTTTGTCAATAATAATAGATTTAAGAAGGTTTTTGGTGATGGAGGAATCCAAAATGCCAACCGAACTTACTGGCATGTTAACGAATATCGAAAATAACGGAGCGCCTTGGCAATTTTCACCTAATGATCGCTTAAATTGGGCAAATGAAGACTGAGGAAGAGGTTGATTTAATCGAAAAGATTACAAAATGGTGTAATAAAGGTTATTTTATGTCCTTTATCGCATCAAGATTAGAATCGCATAGAAATTTAGCTGAAAAATGGCTTAAAAATCATGATTTCAACTACGGCGGTTTATTGATGGGTAAAACACGAGGTGGCAATTACCAATGGATTGAAACTCCTATCGTGTATGCAACATGTTACGAAGGAAAGTTTTCGGACTTAATTGAAACGAAAGCAAGTATTCAAGTTTTTGAAAAATAAATTATGAGTTTGAATGTCCCTACGATGGCCTCGATGATGGCTCAAGGAGAAACACCAGATGTTCTTTTTTGGGTTGGTTGTTCTGGTAGTTTTGATGACCGTGCTAAAAAAATCACGAAAGCAGTTGTTAAAATTTTAAATAATTGCAATGTGAAATTTGCTGTTCTCGGCACCGAAGAGAGCTGTACAGGTGATCCGGCAAAGAGAGCAGGAAATGAATTTACATTTCAAATGCAAGCCATGATGAATATCCAAGTTTTAAATGGATATGATGTAAAAAAAATCGTCACAGCTTGCCCGCATTGCTTTAATACGTTGAAAAATGAATACCCTGAACTTGGCGGTGTTTATGAAGTTATTCACCATACACAGCTCATACAAGATCTCATTAATTCAGGGAAGTTGAGTTTAAAAGATGGTGGAATTTATAAAGGCAAGAAAATCACTTTCCACGATCCTTGTTACCTAGGTCGAGCAAATGATGTATATGAAGCACCTCGCGAATTGATTGAAAAGTTAGATGCTGAGCTTGTTGAAATGAAACGATGCAAAACAAACGGTTTATGCTGTGGAGCTGGAGGAGCTCAAATGTTTAAAGAAGCAGAAAAAGGTAACAAAGAAATCAATGTTGAAAGAACTGAAGACGCATTGGAAACAAATGCAGATATCATTGCTACTGGCTGTCCGTTCTGTAATACAATGATGACCGATGGTGTTAAAAATTTCAACAAGGAAAATTCTATTCAA
Source organism: Flavobacteriales bacterium (assembly GCA_947505255.1). Taxonomy (GTDB): domain Bacteria; phylum Bacteroidota; class Bacteroidia; order Flavobacteriales_D; family Crocinitomicaceae; genus M0103. Next base: position 7,618 of record CANNKP010000011.1, on the reverse strand, counting down.
GTGCTAGATGTAGCAGAATTAATTGCTAACGCTGCTGATTTATAAGTTATGTTCGATTCATTTCCAGAAAACAGTCAAGTTTGGATTTATTCTTCAACGCGTTTTTTCACAAATGTAGAAGAAGATTTTATTACTTCAAACTTAGATCAATTTATTAATCAATGGGCAACTCATGGTACTGAATTGTTTGCAAAAGGAGCGATTTTGCATCATTCGTTCATTGTTATTGTTGCAGATGAAAATAAAGTCAAATCTTCGGGATGTTCAATTGATTCATCTGTTCGTTTTATTAAAGACTTGGGAAAAGAACTGAATATCGACTTTTTTAACAGAATGTCAATTCTTTTAAAGAAAGAGGATGAATACAAAAGAATTCATTTTTCAGAATTATCGAATCATTTAGAGTATGAAATGTTTAATCCAATGGTGAAAACATTAAAAGATTTGAATGAAAATTTTTTGATAAAAGTTGCTCATTCTGAATTGGTTAAATAATCAAATAATCAAATAATTTTTCTTTTAGTGCTGGTTTTCTGTTCATTCTTATTGTCTAATCTTAATCCTCCAAGAAGCTTTAAAGAATAATATGTTTGTCTATAGATGAAGTCATTAAAACGAATCGATTTATTATCAAAATCTGTCACAACAAAGACAAAAAACTTTGGTACTGAATAACCACCAATTAAACGAATGTCATATCTTGGAGCTAAACCAAGAAATCCCCTGGAAATCTCATTTGCTGTATAAAATTTCGCTTGAACAGCAAATCCAACTCCAAATAGTGCCGAGAATTGCCAGTTTTTAATCTTATTCACATAAGCATATCCTGGAATTATACCTACATCAATGGATGAAATTAAACTCGCAGAAGTTTTAGTTTGTAATGTATCAATTAAATCAGACGGAACAATTGATTGACTGCCATTACCGACACCAAAAACATTCAATGAATTTTTTATGTACCATGTTTTCACTTCCTTTTCGTAATGACCTGTTTTTCCCTTTAAAGCCGACATTTTAAAATGTTTATCATGAAAATACCAGACATTTGTTGAAAAACTTAACGTATTGATAGTTGGTTTTAAATCATTTGGATATAGTTTATTTAATGTGTCATTCCATTTATAGGCATCGATAATTGCATAACCTCGATAGCTCCTAATATCAATATCAAAAAATGTTTTTTTAATTGCGAAATCAAATCCCAAATCAATTGGTATTGTTTTACCAAAACGACTAACTGGCTTGAAATAACCAGGCAAAGGGATTCCAATTCGCAATGCAAACCATTTATAGCATACTCCAAATCCTAAAATAGTTCTAAAATTATTTTTATATCTCAGTTTGTCAACGGAAGTATTATAGTTGTAATGCAATGAAAATGGGGCAGAGGCATAACCTAAATCTGCATAAACTATTATTTTATTTTTATAAATCGTGTATGGTAAGGAGTCATTTTGACTCAATAATCCAAAATGAACGAAACAAAGAAGAAATAAAATTTTATTTTTCAATTCCCTCAAGATGTAAAATAAACGAATATTCTTTAGCTGTTTCTAGACGTTCTTGCGTTCTACCTGAACCGCCACCATGACCAGCTTCCATATTGCAATCAAAAAGCAAAGGATTGTCATTTGTTCTCATTTCACGAATCTTAGCAACCCATTTCATCGGTTCCCAGTATTGAACTTGAGAATCATGATATCCAGTGGTAATATATAACGATGGATAATCCATTGGTTTAACATTATCGTAAGGAGAATAATTCAACATATAATAGTAATACTCTTCATCATTTGGATTTCCCCATTCTTCATATTCTCCAACAGTTAAAGGAATTGATTCATCTAACATTGTCGTAACAACATCGACAAATGGAACTTGAGCAATCACTCCTTTCCACAAATAAGGCGCCATATTTACTATAGCACCCATTAATAATCCACCAGCGCTTCCTCCTTGTGCATAAATTTTATTTTTATCACAATAACCTTTCATACCAAGGAATTCAGCTGCATTTATAAAATCAGTAAATGTATTTTTCTTTTTTAGAAATTTCCCGTTCTCATACCATTGTTCACCCATATATTTACTGCCCCTTATATGAGCAACGGCGTAAACAAATCCACGGTCTAAAAGACTCAGTCTAGTCGCACTGAATACATCTGGAAGTGTGTATCCATATGATCCATAACCATAGAGTAGGCAAGGTGCTTTAGATAAATCAGTTCCCTTTTTGTAAACCAAAGAAATCGGAATTTTCGAACCGTCATTTGCCGTGGCCCATATTCTTTGAGATTCATAATCATCAGGATTGAAGGATTTATCTAATAATTCTTTTCTGAACCACAATTCTCGTGTATTGTTAGTTAGATTGTAATTGTAAACGGATGAAGGTGTTGTCATTGAATTATAGCTGAAAAATAAATTGCTAGCTTCATAATCATCATTGACACTTAATCCTGTGAAATATGTTTCTTCATCGAAAGAGATGGTCTCAGTCTTGTTGGATTTTAAATTGAGAATATTAATCTTTCTTAATCCATTAATCCTGATTTCTGAGATTAAAAAGTTTTTTAACGGTAGAAAACTTTCAATCAATGTTTCTGAAGAATGAGCGATAATGACTTTACAATTACTTATCGATTCTGGAGGTAATTGAGAAAACAACAATTGCTTATTGTCAGCATTTTTATTTGAAAGGATGTAAAATCCATTTTCATGGTGATCAACTTCATATAAATGCCCTTTGTCACGCATTAGAAAAACAATTGGCGCACTTGAAGGTATGTCTGAATCAATAAATCTCATTTCCGAAGTTGTAGAACTGTGGCTGTAAATAAAAATGTATTTATCCGTTATAGACTTTGTGATTGAAACAGCAAATTTCTCGTCATCTTCCTGATAAACAAGCACATCTTTTTTTGAATCTGTTCCTAAAACATGTCTAAAAACTTGAAATTCTCTCAATGTTTGCGGGTCTTTTTTGACATAGAAAATCGTTTTGTTATCATTTGCCCAAACAATTGAACCGTCAGTATCTTTAATTTGATCTTTTAAAAATTTATTGTTTTTATTTTCTCGAATAGTGATTGTATATTTTCTTCGTCCAACGAAATCCTCACTTATTGCAAGTAATTCATTATTTGGAGAAGGAGCCCAATCTGCTAATTCGTAAAATGGTTTTCCTTTTGCTCTTAAATTTTCATCGAGAAACAAGTATTCTTTTGTTCCATCTAATTGAAAAACTAAGACATAATCTTTCTCTGCTTCATTTCTAATTTGATACGTTCTATTGTTCATCTTGAAAGGTGAACTCACATCGTTAGGATTAATTCTGCTGTTAAATTCATTTAAAAGATTTTTTTGAAGGCCTTCAAAAAAATTGAAATATTTTTTTGAGTTTTCATTCTCTAATGCCAAATAATCTAAAACAGGTTGTGAATCTCTTTCATTCATCCAATAATAATCATCAACTCTCGTATGATTGTGTAATACTAAATTCTTTGGGATTTTATTCGCAAGGGGTTGATTGGACATGGATTCTGTTGATTTAACTTGTGTGTTTGCAAAAAATGGAGTAACCAAAACTAGTGTAAGAATTTTGCGCATTATCAATAATTTAGACTGTAAAAATAAAAGAATTAATATTGACTGCTTCAACTAATTGAGATTCTTTTTTCTTTCATTAAATTTGTGCTTTATGAAGAAGATTTACAAATTTTTATTAAACAAATTACCGCGACCTTTATTAATTCGTTTGAGCTATCCTTTTAAGTTGATTGCTCCATTATTATACAAAGGTAATAACGTTGAATGTTCTGTTTGTGAAAAATCATTTTCAAAATTTTTATCCTATGGTTCTGACATAGCTCATAGAGATAATGTTCTGTGTCCGTATGACTTAACACTTGAACGCCATCGATTGATGTGGTTATATTTGAAAGATTCATCCAATTTCTTTACAGCAGAAAAACTCAATGTGTTGCATATCGCACCTGAACAATGCTTTCACAAGAGATTCAAAGCGCAAAAGAATTTAGACTATTTAACAGGTGATTTAGTTTCTCCAATTGCGGACATGCATTTTGATTTGCATAATATCCCACTGGAAAATGACCGTTTTGATGTGGTTTTTTGTAACCATGTTATGGAACATGTTGACGATGCATTACAATGTATGCGTGAATTGTACCGTGTTATGAAACCTGGAGGTTGGGGGATTATGCAAGTTCCTCAAGACTTTAAAAGAGAGGAAACATTAGAAGACAAAAGCATCGTCACACCTTCGGATAGAGAGAAGTATTATTGGCAAAAAGATCATGTCAGACTATTTGGTTTAGATTACCCAAAATGGCTTGAGAAAGCTGGTTTTACTGTTACGGAATTTAAAAAGGAATCCAAGTATGACGAAAAAAAAATCGAACGTTTCAGATTACAGAAAGAAGAAATTTTGTACATTGTACATAAAAATTAAGAATCGTGATTAAAATAATAATTATTCCATTTTTCGCACTGTTAACCACGTTAACTTTCTCTCAAAAAAATGTATTTATAACATTATCGCCTAAGGTTGCTAATACCGATTTACTTATAGGGGCGGATTTAATGAATCTTAATGGTATAGTTTTTAATTTAGACTATTTCGATTACTATTTATCTGGTTTACATATTATTCATGATGGTGGTCAAGATTTAGATTTAAGTGACACAGTTTTTATAGTTGAGCCAAATAATTACGTCTTGTATTTAGGTTTTTTAAATGTAACAAATATCGAGCAAATGAACTTTGCGGTAGGTGTTCCACCAAATTTAAACACGCAAGATGGGGTTGATGCTTTCGATATTTCTGCATATCCATTAGGGCATCCATTAAGTTTCCAAGACCCATCAATGCATTGGGGATGGACTTCTGGATACACACACATGATAATTGGTGGACAAGCCGATTCGAACACTGACGGCATTGCTGATGCTATTTTTCAATTACATAATCTTGGAGATAATAACTATTTACCTTTTCAATTGCCAGTAATACAAACTCAGAGTTCAATAAATAAAATTGATGTTTTTGTTAATTGCAATGTGGATGTTTGGTTAACAAATATACCTATTGAGACGGTTGGTATTTCTCATGGTACTACAAATGAAAATCAATTAATCATGAATAACGTTTTGGTAAGACCCGTGTTTACTCAAAGTATGAATGCTTCTCTTTTAAGCAATTCAAATGAAATTGGAACCTTAACTTTTTCAAGAGAAAACGCTACATTAACTATTTCATGGAAAAACATAATAAACATTAATCATTATGAATTGATTGACGTTTCTGGCAAAAAAGTGAAAACAGGAGCTATTTCAGATCAAGTCGGAAATGTTGTTTTTGATAATTTTTCTGAAGGAATTTATCAGTTTATAGTGTACGATGAAAATTTAACCAAACTAAACTCAATCAAAGTTTTATTTTAATGAGACTTTACAAAGCATATTTACTATTATTAGGGGCAATTTCTTTGTCCCTTTTTTTATTCCAATGTAAAACTAACATTCAGTCAATAAAACCTATGGGAGAGGTCGTTGCACCTTCAGGAAACCCGACGACTGAGGACAAAATTGAATTAGGTAGAAAATTGTTTTTTGACAAACGTTTGTCATCTGATGAAACTGTTTCATGTTCCTCGTGCCATTTGCCAAAATTTGCTTTCTCAGATCAGAAAACTTTTAGTGATGGCGTAAATGGGAACAAAACACAAAGAAATGCACCGTCGATTCTGAATGCGGGTTATTTACCTACTGTAATGTACGATGCTTATATAAAGACATTGGAGTTACAAGTTATCGTTCCTATTCAAGAGCATGTTGAAATGAACATGAAAATGCTTGATCTCTTAAAAAAACTAAGAAACGTCAGTGAATACCAAGAATCTGCAAAACGTATCTATAACCGTGATTTCGATGCATATGTATTAACAAGAAGTATTGCTGCTTTTGAACGGTCATTAATCTCACAGAACTCGCGTTTCGATCAATATATTGCAGGAAATAAAAAAGCAATGTCTAAAGATGAAAGAGCGGGGTGGAAGTTGTTTTCTGAAGATTTATATTGTACAAAATGTCATCCAGCACCTAATTTCACAACTTATTTACCTGAAAACAATGGATTACACTTGGATTATGGCGCAGATCTTGGTCGTTTCAGAATATTCAATGATTCAAATGATATTGGTAAATTCAAAGTTCCTTCTTTAAGGAATGTAGAATTGACATTTCCATATATGCATGACGGAAGTATAAAAAGTATTGAGAATGTAATTCAACATTATCAATCTGGTGGAAAGAATCATATTAATAAAAATGGAATAATTCAAAAGTTTAATTTATCTTCTAATCAAATTAATCAACTTAAATTATTTCTTTTTACTTTGACTGATACAAGTTACATGTCTCGATTTCGTTGAAAAAAATCACATTATCTTCTTCTTTCTGAATAGCGTTTTTGTTTCGAATAATCTGTTCTGAAAAATATTTTCCATTTATTTTATATGCATGCATACAATAATTAAAAAATTATTGCGTTCTTACTGTAACGGATTACAAAGAATTCGTTTTACTCCACGTGAGGTCTGCAAGCTTCACAAAACAAACTAGAAATAAAACCAAGAATTATGACAGTTAACCCATTGTATCATCACACCAACCAAAGACTGGAAGAAGAATTGAGTTGGATACTGCGTGCTCAGAAAGACCCGGAAAGTTTCGGTCCGTTGTACAAGAAGTATCATGAGCAAATATTTCGTTATATCTATCAGCGGATGGATGACGAAGAGTTAGCTTTTGATATTACTTCACAGGTTTTCATGAAAGCCTTGAATAATATTAATAAATATGAATATCGTGGTGTTCCCTTTTCTTCATGGTTGTATCGAATCGCAAAAAGTGAATTATATCAAGCATTTAGAGATAGAAAGGCAGAACGGACCGTAAATATTGAAAGTTTTCATTTATATGAAATCATAGAAGAAATTGATGATGATCATTCTGAACAAAAAAAGAAAAAATTATTTGATTCTTTAGCTAAAATGAAAGAAAAAGATATGCAATTAATTGAAATGCGTTTTTTTGAAAAACGTTCATTTAGAGAAATTGGTGAAATATTAGAAATTACAGAAAATAATGCAAAAGTTAAAGCTTTTCGGGCAATCGAAAAACTAAAAGATTTAATTAATCCTAAACAATAGAATATGGAATTTAAAAAAGTCAATTTGGATAGAAAAAATCTAACCTCAACTTATATTGAGATGAGACAAGATTTGAAGCCAATTTTGAATCAAGCACGAAATACAAAGATGACCGATTGGAAAAGCCCCTGGTTTTACGGGGCTATCGGTTTATCTTCAATAGCACTGACAGTAGTGTTTAACAATGAAACAAATTCAAAAACTGAAGCTAATGGAAACATAATTACTTTAAAAAAACAAGAAAAAATATCAGTGCTTAATAAAGATGAATTTTGCTCACAAGATTATTCAACTATAAAAAAAAGTTCTTAAATTGATAGTGAACATAGCAAAATTAAATGATTTATTTAAAAGTGAAAATCAACTAAAATAAATGATTT
>CANNKP010000010.1 GCA_947505255.1 Flavobacteriales bacterium | reverse complement strand
TTCATGAATTACATCTTTTTCTTAAAATACCATTAATTTTCGAGGGTATCAACTACACCTTTACTAAAAACGTTCCGAGGAAAAACCTCTTGAAACCCTTTAAAACACTAACAGACCAACCAAATACCCTTTGGGACTACTCCACCGTAGAGGGAGACTCTACAGTAGAATAAGATAAATAAATTTATTGACTATACGAAAAAGCCCTATATCAAATTGATACAGGGCTTTTTATTTTTTTACTTATTGTTAATTCAAAATAATACGACTAATCAATTCTCCTTTGTCACCACTTAATTTTATCGAATAAAAACCAGTTGAATGATTTCTAATATTGATCTTCATCTTGTTATTATAAACTGTCCATTGCTCAACAATTCTTCCAGTTACATCAATCAATTCAACAAGTGAGTAATTAGAAAGTGATTCCCCTTCAATTTCAACTATTCCGTTTGTAGGATTCGGATAGATTAATATTATATCATCCTCAGTTTCATTGATACTAGCGCATGCATCCACCGTTATATTAGAAGAAGCAAATCCAATACACCCATTTGATGATACTGTATACGTTAAATTAAAAACTCCAGGTCCTGATGTAATAGGATTGAAAGTATTGCTGCTAACAGTTGCTCCAGAATATAATCCTCCGGCTGGACTTCCTCCTGTTAAACTAAATGCCGCCCAATTTGCACAAACTGGCGCAAAATTATTTAAGGTTACAATCGGCAGCTGATTTACATTTATAATAAATGAAACAGGAATTCCAGCACATCCATTCAATGTTGGTGTTACAGAGATATTCGCAATTCCATTCGAGGTAGACAAGAATGAAGAAATATCTCCATTTCCAGAAGCCCCTAAACCAACCAATGTATTATCATTGGTCCAAGAATAAATTGAACCAATATTACTTCCACTAAAAATAATCGGTAATGTATTATCACCAACACAAATATTCTGATCCGCAGGTATATTAGCCGATGGAATAATATCAATATTAATTGCTAAAATGCTTAATGATGATGATCCACAAGTATTAGAAGCAGCAACTGTAATATCGCCTGCAGTTGAACCAAAATTGGTGTTAATAGCACTAGAACCTTGACCTGCTGTAATCGTTGATCCAATTGGAGAAGTCCAAGTGTAATTTGTTGCTCCCAAAACAGAATTAATCGAATAATTTTGTGTCGAACCTGAACAGACCGTTGCAGTTCCATTAATAACTCCAGGTGCTGTTGGAGTAGTGCTTAACGTAATATTTAAATTACTCGCAGATGATGTTCCACATGTGCTAGAAGCTATAACTGAAATAGTTCCTGCAACTGCTCCCATTGTAACAGTTGCCGAAGCTGTGCCTTGACCAGCTGTTATTGTCGCCCCAGATGGAATAGTCCACGTATAATTTGTTGCTCCTGATACAGCCGCAATTGAATAAACATTTCCAGTGGAGCCTGAACAAGGTGTTGCTGAGCCAGATATAATTCCTGGAGTAGCAGGTGCAGCACTGTTTAAAACAATAGCGGAACTACTTGCCAAGGATGTCCCACATGAATTAGTTGCTGTAACCGCAACATTGCCTGAAGTTGATCCCATCGTTACAGTAGCTGAAACAGAACCTTGTCCACTTGAGATTATTGTACCTGCTGGAACGGTCCAAAAATAGCTAGTAGCTCCGAGAACTGGCGTTATTGAATAAACATTTCCAACTGAGCCTGAACAAGCTATTACCGAACCAGTTATTGATCCTGGAACAGAAGGTATAGAATTAACCGTAATTGGTATACTACTAGCCACCGAATTACCGCATGAATTAGATGCAGTAACCGCAATATTTCCAGAAGATATTCCCATTGTGACTGTCACAGATAGTGTTCCTTGTCCAGAAGTGATAGTTGCTCCTACTGGAACAGTCCATGCATAACTTGTTGCTCCTGGAACGGCTGTTATTGAATAAATATTTCCAGCTGAGCCCGAACAAAGTGAAGTTGTCCCACTTATTATTCCCGGAGTTGATGGAGCATTTGTAACTGCTACGACAATAATACTTGCTGAAGATGTGCCGCAAGCATTTGTAGCGGCAACAGTAACATTTCCTGTAGTTGATCCCATAGTTACCGTTGCAGAAATAGTTCCCTGACCTGAGGTAATCGTTGCACCTGCTGGAACTGTCCAAGTATAACTTGTTGCACCTGGCACCGTTGTTATTGAATAAATATTTCCACCTGAGCCTGAACACACCGTTGCAGATCCAGTTATTGATCCTGGAACAGCAGGAGTAGTATTTATTGTAATTGCTAAACTGCTAGCGGAAGAAGTTCCACATGCATTTGTTGCTGTTACGGAAACATTTCCTGAAGTTGATCCCGTAGTTATTGTTGCAGAAACTGTTCCTTGACCAGAAGTAATAGTCGATCCTGACGGAACAGTCCAAGTATAATTTGTTGCACCAGGAACTGCTGTTATTGAATAAACATTGCCAACAGATCCAGAACACACCGTTGCAGAACCAGTTATTGATCCTGGCACTGCAGGAGTAGTATTTATTGTAATTGCTAAACTGCTAGCGGTAGATGTTCCACATGCATTTGTTGCTGTTACGGAAACATTTCCTGAAGTTGATCCCATTGTTATTGTTGCAGAAACTGTTCCTTGACCTGATGTAATAGTTGCACCTGCTGGAACGGTCCATGTATAATTTGTTGCTCCTGGAATTGCTATTATTGTATAAACATTCCCAGCAGATGCAGAACATACTGCAGCTAAACCTGTTATTGCACCTGGCGTCGCAGGGATATTATTAATAGAGATTGCTAAACTGCTAGCAGAAGATGTTCCACATGCATTTGTAGCGGTAACCGCAATATTTCCTGAAACAGATCCCATTGTTACAATGGCAGAAACAGTTCCTTGACCGGAGGTAATAGTTGTACCAGCTGGAACTGTCCATGTATAACTCGTTGCGCCAGGAACTGCCGATATTGAATAAACATTTCCTACAATACCTGAACATACTGAAGCTGTACCTGAAATTATTCCTGGGGTAGATGGAATTGCATTAACAGTCATGTATGCCAACTGATTCAGCGTATTTGAACCACTTCCATTTGTTGCTGTTAAAGAAACATTATATGTTCCAGCAGCAGGATATGTTACAACTTGTGTAGCAGAAGTGCTAGTTGCTGGAGTTCCGCCAGCAAATGCCCAACTATAAGAAGTAGGACTATTTGTTGCTGTACTTGTGTATGTTACTGTTTGACCAGCGCAAATTGGAGAAGAAGGAGAAGCAGTAAAACTAGCTACTGGAACACCAACTGCTGCAACACCAGTAATATTAATATTATCAACATATATATTATTTCCATATCCTGCAATATTACGAATAGCAATTGTGACGCTACTTTGCCCTATGTATGCGTTCAAGGAAATTGTTTCAACTCTCCATTGAGCTACTGTTGGAACAAATAAAGCCGTGGTCGCAGGTGCCGTAGCAAGAACTGTATTAGATTTTGAATAAACTGAAGTATAAGTTAATCCACAATCCGTAGATACTAAAACTTCCAAACCATCGAAATTTGCGGCATTATAAGGCGCATAAGCGACATCAAAAGTCATTTGTGCGCTGGTTAAACCAGTGAAATTCAATTTAGGAGTTCTTGCTTCATCTAAATTTCCTGCATCATTAAAAGCATAATTATCAAAAATCATACTATTGCCAAGAGTTGGAGCAAATCCTACTGTTGAACTTCTTGCCCATGTTGTATCCCCTAAATCAGCATTATAAATTGTCCAATTAGTTGGAGCAAATGTCGCACTTACAAAACCTTCATTTAATGGCAAAGGTAACCCTATTGGACTTACAACTGTTATATAATTTGGCTGAGACACTGTATTTGTCCCGCTTCCGTTAGTTGCTGTTAAATTAACTGCAAATGTTCCAACTGAATTGTACGTTATTGTTGGATTGGTTGCTGTAGAGGTTGTTGGTGTTCCTCCAGCAAAATTCCACGAATAAGATGTTGGAATTCCTGAAGATGTATTTGTAAAAGTTACCGATTGGCCAACACAAATAGTTGTTGCAGAAGCTGTAAAACTAGCGACAGGAACTGCTGCAACAGCACTATACAAATCACTATCCCAAGTTCCTCTTCCAAAAGTTGCAGCACGTAATCTATTTGTTGCATAATAAATTTCCAAATCACTAACTGAAGTATTTGGTAAGCCAGTATTAAACAAAATCCAACCAGAAGCATTGTCTTTGTAATAAACCCCTACATCCATTCCAACATATATAGCGTCATTTGTCGAACCATTGCTGTAAACTATTGTATTACAAGGCAAATTAGGCAAGCCAGTTGAAATATTAGTCCAAGTTGTTCCTCCATTTATGGATTTAAAAACTTTTGATGATGAACCATACCCTGAATAAGTTACAAAAACAATATTCGAATTGGTATTAGATATTGCTACATCAGTGGGCATAACTGAAGTTGGCAGACCGGTAGAAACTGAAGTAAAACTAGTACCACCATTTATTGATTTGGAAACTGCATTGGCTCCAGTTTTAAGAGCATATATAATTTGATTATTGCTAGGTGCAATTTCAAATTCGACTATGTTACCAGTTCCTGTAGGTGTTCCCAATGCCGTCCAAGCTGTACCAGAATTTGTCGTTTTATAAAGCGCTGCGCGTCCACCTGCGTATAAAGTTGTAGCAGTTACAGGATCTTGATGCCAAGCACATAACCAATCTCCAGCAGGAAGTCCTGTATTGATTGTTGTCCAAGTTCCTCCCCCATTTGTTGATTTACTATAATCTCCATAGACATAGGATTCATAAATAATATTATTATTTGTTCTATCAATAAAACAATCCATTCCATCTCCTCCATATATTTGAGTCCAATTTGCACCATTCATTTTATTAGTTCCATTGTCTTGATGACCAGTGACCAAAATGGTTGCATTTAGAGCTGATAATCCCACTCTATATTGCTGTGCTATACAAAGATTCGAACTGACATCAGTCCATGATGATCCTGAATTGGTTGTTTTAAATACTCCACCATCATTCCCTGAAAATAAATTTGTTCCAGAACCTGGAAGGAAAACAACATCATGAAAATCTGAATGCACTTGTGGTTTACTGTAACTTCCTGTCCAATGCGTATTCAAAACAAAAGAAGTCCCTCCATTTATACTTCTCCAAACATTCACACCGCCTGTAAAAATTTCTTCGGCATTTGTTGGAGACGCTGCGATTGTCAAATCGTACCATCCTTGACCACCTGCATCAGCGCCGTTGTTCCAACCCAAAATATTGTTAGATGCAGTTGATGCCATTCTAGTAGTAAAAGCTCCTCCACTATTGGTTGAACGCACTAAACCAAGAAACCCACTATCAGACCCTCTTGATGCTAACAAATAGACATATGCAGGATTTGCTGCTGTTACTGCTATAGCTAATCGACCAATTCCTGTTAAGCCTGTTGCGATTGCAGTTCCCCAAGTTAATCCACCATCAGTAGATTTTCTAAAAGTTGCACCAGCAGCATATACCGTATTTACATCACCAGGTTTAAATTCAGCATCCATAATTCCGTTAAAAGTACCTGAAGGTTGAGACCAAGTTGTTCCCCCATTTGTTGTTCGCCAAATTCCATTACTTCCAAAAGCCATAAGAATAAGTGGATTAGTAGAATTAATCAATAAGCGACTAATTGTAATTCCTTGACTTGCCGTCCAAGTTAATCCAGTAGCTGCCCAAGTTGTTCCGCCATCAGTTGATTTCAAAACGCCTGTGCTATAGCTGTCTCCAGCATCACCATCACCAGTTGCAAGGTACATGATTTGAGTATTCGATGGATTAATGGCTAAGTCAGTACATCCAATTACTGTCAATTGATCGGTATTAGTTGACCAAGAAGTTCCTGCATTTGTAGTTTTCCAAAGCCCACCATCAGGCGCACCAATGTACATCGTTGTTGTTGTTACAGGATCAAAACGAATAAAATTTACGCGTCCAGCTCCGCCTCCCGCAGGCTTTCCTGTTGGACCCATAAAAGTCCAGTTACCAGCGACAGATTTTGGAATTCCTGCATTTGTATTATTTGTTTCCCATTCAACATAATTCGCATAATTTTGAGTGGGTAAAGTCATGTTTCCTTTTGGATAAACACGAGGAGTCATATAACTCTCCCATCTTCGAAAGGCTTTATAACCTTTTCCTTTTTCCATTGGTCTTCCATCCCAATAGCTGTTAAATGAATCTTGTACATCGTAAAAATTTGCAGTTGGGTCATGCATCATTTCAACGTAACTTTGAGAATGGGAGGAGAAACCCATTAACAACAATACAATTGCCATTAAGGCAAAATGCAGTTTTCTTTTCATAGTTTGTAATTTTAGCAAACCGAAGATACAAAAAATGATAAATAAAAATTTATTAATTCTATAAATTTACGCTCCATTCTGTAAATCTGACTTCAATTGAAAAACATGAATTGAAATAATGCACGCAATGGAAATTACTCTTATTTTGCAGTATTTTATAATTTCATTGAATCTAATTTTTTGCTCGTATGCCTATTTCTATCAACGATAAACACAGGGATTTTTTCGATTCAGTTTTTGAGATTGTTAAATTAATTCCTTCAGGAAGAGTAACATCTTATGGGGCAATTGCAAAATATTTGGGGAGTGCTCGATCAAGTAGAATGGTTGGTTGGGCAATGAATGCTTCACATAAATTCCCTAATATCCCAGCGCATAGGGTGGTAAATAGAATTGGAATGCTAACTGGGAAATTTCATTTTAGCTCAATAACTGAAATGGAAGAAAAATTATTTGATGAAGGAATAAAGGTTGAAAAAGATCAAATTCAAGATTTCACTGCTCACTTTTGGGATCCAATGATTGAATTGAATATTGGCTAATCGAATATCAATTTTGTTGATTTTAGTCAAGAATAACCCTTCATTCGCATTAAAGGTTGTATTTTTGATTTCATGATTTTAGTCACAGGTGGAACAGGTCTTTTAGGAAGTCATTTATTATTCCAATTATCACACGATAATGAACCCATTCGATCTATTTATCGCGATCAAGAAAGAATTGGTCAAGTTGAATCTCTTTTTAAATTTTATTCTCCTGAAAATTATTCTTTTCTTTTTAAAAAAATTGAATGGATCCAAGCAGATATTTTAGATAGTGTAAGTTTGAATAATGCTTTCAAAGAAATTGATGTCGTTTATCACTGCGCGGGGCTTGTTTCATTTTCAAAAAGACATTTCAACCAATTAATTAAAATTAACAGAGAAGGTACAGCCAATATTGTAAATACTTGTCTTGAATTCAAGGTGAAAAAATTGTGTTACGTTAGTTCTACAGCTTCAATTGGTGGGAGAAGTGGCGAAATCACAACGGAGGCAACCAAATGGAAACAATCACCAGAAACGAATGGTTATTCTATCTCTAAATATTCTGGTGAAAGGGAAGTTTGGAGAGGAGTAGAAGAAGGTTTAGATTGCATAATTGTCAACCCATCAGTAATTTTTGGAGCAGGTAATTGGGATGAAAGTTCCTTAACAATTTTCAGAACGGTGCAAAATGGACTTCGGTTTTATACAAGTGGTCAAAATGGATTTGTCGATGCAAGAGATGTTGCACACATTATGGTTCAACTCACAAACAGTAAAATAAAAAATGAGCGTTATTTATGTGTAGGAAATAATATTCCTTTCAAAGTATTAATGGAAAAAATAGCTCTTAAATTAGAAAAGAAACCTCCGACAATTAATACACCAAAATGGCTGACAGGAATAGTTTGGAGACTTACATGGTTCTTTTCTTTATTCAGTAGAAAAGATGCAATGTTGACAAAGGCGAGTTCTCGGTCTGCATTTAATTTCATGACATATGACAGCAGTAAAGTTATAGAACAACTTTCTTTTAAGTTTAGAACGATTGATGAAACAATCGAGAATACCATTAAAGGAAAAATTAAATGAACAAGAATTAGTAAGAATTGTTTTAGTTACATGGGAAAACCAATTCAAAAATTATTGAAAACTAATTGGAGCAAACTGCTTCTATTAATCCTTGTTATTTTTTATACTGTAGGAACAGTTGGCTTATTGCTTCCAGAAAGAAAGGAATATTTCTTATCACTCTCTTTTTTTAATTTAACACTTTCTTTTGTTATCTTAGTTTTAGCCAGAAAAAAGAATTTATTTCTCTTTTTTATTTTTCTCATAATTTGTTTCATAGTAGGGTTTTCAGCAGAACTTATTGGCACAAGAACGGGTTGGTTGTTTGGTAGTTATTATTATGGCAACAACTTAGGATATAAAATCTATGGCGTTCCTTTGGTGATTGGGCTAAATTGGGGGATTCTTATTGTGACGTCGGCGTCTATTGCAAATCTGTTTAAATTTTCTAATACGGTTAAAGTAATCCTATCAGTTTTATTAATGATTCTATTAGATTACTTAATGGAGCCAGTTGCTATTAAAAGTGATTTTTGGCATTGGAAAAATGAAACTATTCCAATCTATAATTATATTAGTTGGGGCTTAATTGCCTTACCTTTGCAAATAATTTATTTCAAGTTCAAAATTGTCGAAACGAACATAGTTTTTAATGCATTGTTTATTATATTGAGCATGTTTTTTATAATTTTAAATCTCTTTTAAATTATGTATTGGTGGGGTCCTTTTGTTTTATTAGCTGCTTTTGTTGTGATGGAATTCATGGCTTGGGCAACGCATAAATTCCTCATGCATGGAATTATGTGGCATTTCCATGCTGATCACCATGTTGAAGAACCTGGATTTTTTGAACGAAACGACGTGTTTTTTCTAATTTATGCCATCCCTTCTTGGTTATGTATTATGCTCGGTATGATGTACAATAATTATGTGCCTGTTTGGATAGGCTATGGCATTGCATCTTATGGATTTGCATATTTTTTAATTCATGATGTTCACATTCACAGGCGATTCAAATGGCTTCGAAACATTGATTCCCCTTACTTTCTAGCGATTAGAAAAGCACACAAAGTTCACCATAAACATTTAGGAAAAGAACATAGTGAATGTTTTGGAATGCTTTTAGTTCCAAAAAAATATTTTATTGAAGCAAAGAAATCATATCAAAAGAAAAATAAAAAATCATGAGTTTCTATGCATGGATTATTCTTTTAACTATTGCAGGTCCTTTCATCTTAAGTTTTGATAAAAAGGTTCACTTTTACACATATTGGAAAGCATTATTCCCATCTCTTCTGCTTATTGGATTTATTTTTTTAGTGTGGGATGAGTACTTTACCATTAAATCAATTTGGGGATTTAATCCAACCTATTTATCTCGAATCTATATAGGACATTTACCACTAGAAGAAGTATTGTTCTTTCTTGTTGTTCCTTATGCCTGTGTGTTTATATATGAAGTAATAAAGGCCTATTTCCCAAATTTAAAAACAAAAAAACTGGGCCATTACTTTGCATTTGGTTTCACGTTGGCAGGATTAACATTAGGTTTAGCACAAATGGACAACTGGTATACAGCAAGTGCTTGCATTATTAGTTCATTTCTAACGATAGGTTTCTATTTCATTAATCGGGTAAAGTGGTTTGGAAACTTTGTTGTAACTTATTTAGTTGCATTCTTTCCATTTCTAATTGTAAATGGTATTCTTACGGGTGCAATTACTGACCAACCAATAGTTTGGTATAGTGAGGAACACATTATGGGGCCAAGAATAATCACTATTCCTATTGAGGATTTATTTTATAATTATTCAATGCTTTTACCAATTTTTGGACTTTACGAATTTTTTAAATCAAAAATGAACAAGAAATAGTAAAACCAATAATGCACTAATAAAATACGTAGTCTTTAAAGCCAAGAATCATAATAAACTTCGTAGCAATATCATGTGTTAACACATAAGCCAATAATTTACTCTTTTCATTAAAAATAATTTCAATTTCCGTCGTAAAAACGCCATTTCTATAAAAGTGTTTTTCTAAAAGATTACTGTGTACGTCATAGAAATATTGAATTTCTTCAATCGGCAATTCAGTTCCCATTTGGAAGGTTTTAATGGTAGAAATAAATCCTTTATCATTGTATTCATATTTCTTGGTCAAGACTGCTGAAGTCATTATTAATCGTTGAACATGCTCAATTAGATAACCCAGTTCATTATAATTATAGAACTCATCAACATAGGGTAAGCCGTAACTATTAAAAACAGTTTTTTTTGTTTGAAGGTCATATTTAGAATAAACCATTGATTCTGAGTTAAGAATAGTTTGTTGACGTATGCCAAGACTATCGATATATTCCCGAACATAACTTTCCTTAACAATGTTATTTTGATCGTCATATTCATAAAGAGTAGAAGTAAATCCTTTGCCATCTCCTTTCTTATGTTCAACAATAAGATCCGATTTTGAATATAAATATTTATTCCAAATAGTATCTTTAGTTCCGTCATCTTTGCGCGTTTCAAAGGTTGAAATTAGCCTACCAATTGTGTCGAATTCGTATACATAATGATACTTTGTTATGCGCATTACTTCGCCTGGCTTCTTATACGTATATTGACCATTCAAAAAATGAATTTTATTTTCTCGAATAAATTCTTGATTGAAAAATGGTTTATCTGTAAATGCATTTCCCTTGCTGTTATCTAGCATTTGCGAGAATAGCAAGTTATGAAATAAAAAAAAAAAGAAACAGATTTTTTTCACACTACAAAAAACGCAAAAACTAATCCACTTTTAACGATGTAACGATTTTGTTTTCAATAATACTTATTGGATAACTATACGAATTACTTCTTCGATACTTTTGGAAGGAGCTAAACACGTACCATCATAACAAACATAAATAATTGTTTCATTATCAATTTTTTTATCAGCAAGAACGGGAATGCTTAAATCATTTCCTCCTGCAAATAAAACATTTGGTAAATAATTTTTTTGCAAATATAAACTCATTTGTTGAGATTCATTTCCGATGATTGATATTTGATAGTAATCATTTACGATATTTAATAGTAAGCTTCCCCAATTAGAATAACTTGAACCATACATTTCCATTCCATCATAGACATTAGTCAGCATTTGTTGCGCTATTTTAGTGTATGACTCATTATAATATAAATGACTTAAACGAAACAAATTATGAGCCATAACAGAATTACTTGCAGGTAAAACATTATCATTTAATTCCATTTTACGAGCAATAAGTTGTGTGGAATTTGAAGTAAAGAAAAACATTTTACTCTTTTCATCTTGAAATTCTTCCACGGTGATTTCGGTTAATTGAATTGCTTTTTCTAACCATTCAGAATCAAAAGTGACTTCATATAACCCAATGAAGGCACTGATAACATGAGCATAATCCTCTAAGAATCCGTCAATAGTTGATTTCCCATTTTTATACGTTCGAAATAATTTCCCGTCATTCGTTAGTTGACTTTTTACAATCCAACGCACATTTTTAATGGCTAAGTGCAAAAATTCTTCCTCCCCAAAAGCTGAATAAGCCGCACAAAGGCCTTTAATTGCCATTGCATTCCATGAAGTTAAACATTTATCATCGGTACCTGGACGTATGCGATGACTACGTTCATCTACTAATTTTTGATTGATTCGAGAAATATTTATTTCAAATTCTTCCGACGACCAATTCATTTTTTGAGCAAAATATTTATCCGATTCTGTGCGCAAAGGAATGTATTTTTCTTCTTCCCAATACCCTCTTTGATTCAAATTATAAAAATCTGAAACCCAATTGAAATCATCACCCAAAACTTTGCGCATTTCTTCTTTATCCCAGCAATAAAACTTCCCTTCATCACCCTCACTATCAGCATCTAAAGCAGAATAAAACGCTCCGTCCTTTGTTAACATTTCATTTTGTAACCAAGCTATAGTTTGAAAAACTATTCTTTTATACAAGGGTTTTTTGAAATATTTATATGCTTCTGAATACAAACTAAGTAATTGCCCATTATCATAAAGCATCTTTTCAAAATGTGGAACTTTCCATAGCATATCAACCGAATAACGCGAAAAACCTCCACCCACTTGATCATAAATCCCTCCCATTGCCATTTTATCCAATGTCAACTCTACATGATTTAATACTTTTTCATTTTGGTATTTCACTCCATAATGCAATAAAAACTCGTAATTATTTGGCAAAGGGAATTTTGGAGCCCTTGAATCTCCTCCTTCCATAGTATCGAAATTTCTAGACCAACGAAGTACTAATTCGTGTAATTTTTCTTCTGAAAATAATTCTACTTTTTTTGCTTCCTTTATTAACTCACTATTTTTAATTCCTTCATGAAGATGTTCCGCGTATTCTTCAACTTTATCTTTATCATTTTCAAACGTATGTTGCAACGACTTTAATATATGCATCCACTGTTCTTTAGGGAAATAAGTGCCTCCATAAATTGGTCTTCCATCAGTTAATGTGAAACAATTCAAAGGCCAACCACCTTTTTGAGTCATTAATTGAACGGCAGCCATATAAACTTGATCAACATCAGGTCGTTCTTCCCTATCAACTTTAATGCAAATGAAAAACTTATTCATTAATGCAGCAACTTCCTCATCTTCAAAACATTCATGCTCCATCACATGACACCAATGACAAGCGGAATATCCAACACTCACAAGAACCATTTTATTTTGACGCTTTGCTTGTTCAAATGCATCATCTGACCATGAAACCCAATTTACTGGGTTATGCGCATGTTGCAATAAATAAGGTGAGGACTCATGAATAAGTGAATTCGTGTATTTTTCCATTTGCTAAAATTACAAAGGATTTAATCAATCTTTAAAATTTCAATTATTTAATCTAAGAAACTTCTTGGTCAACCAAAAGGTCTTAAAATGAGAATTTTTTAATCACTATTTAATATTATTAGATCAATTCCATCATAAATAAATAAATTTCAGTCATTCCTTCTTTTCTTGCTAAGCGCGTTTTTAAACAATAAATGATGCTAAATATTCATTTATAAGCTTTTTTTTTGTCAAAATAAAAGAAATTCCTAAATTGGGAAAAATTACCAAAAATGGGAAAAACTAAAATATTTATAGTTGAAGATGATACATTTTATTCTAAAATGATTAATCATAAACTTTCAATGGATCCAGAATTCGAAATTTCTATTTTTCATGATGGAGAATCCTTTTTAGATAGATTACATGAAAGACCCACAATTATAACCTTAGATCATTCATTACCTGATATTTCTGGGTTAGAGTTGTTAAAAAAAATAAAACAAGAATTTTCAGATATTCCGGTAATCGTTTTATCTTCTCAAGAATTAATTGTGACTGCTTTAGAAATGCTCCAATTTGGTGCTTATGATTACATAATCAAAGATTCGGCAGCAATGGATAAACTTTGGCACATTGTTCATCAAGCAAACGAAAAACAAAATTTATTTAAAGAAATTGAAATTCTAAGTTCAGGAATAGCAAATCAATATAATTTCCAAAAATATTTGAAAGGATCGAGTGACCCTATGAAAAAGGTTCATCTCTTGTTAGAAAAAACAACAAAAACAAATATCACTGTAACGATTACAGGAGAAACAGGAACGGGAAAAGAATTGGCAGCTAAATCCGTGCATTATAATTCTGATAGAATCAAAAAACCTTTTGTAGCTATAAATGTTGCTGCTATACCAAAAGAATTAATTGAAAGTGAATTGTTTGGCTACGAAAAAGGAGCTTTTACAGGTGCTGACAATATGAAATTCGGAAAATTCGAAGAGGCAAATAATGGGACTTTATTTCTTGATGAAATAGGTGAAATGGACTTAAACATGCAAGCCAAATTACTTCGAGTACTTCAAGAAAAAGAAATAAGCAGACTTGGCTCAAATAAAATAATTCCCTTAAACATCAGAATTATTGTTGCCACTCACAGAAATCTTAGTGATGAAGTGAAAAATGGAAAATTTAGAGAGGATTTATATTATAGACTTTTAGGGATTAACATTGAACTTCCGCCATTAAGAGAACGAGGAAATGATATCATCCTTTTGGCAAAGTATTTTGTAGATGAGTTTTGTAAGGATAATAATATTCAAAAGAAAGAATTTTCATCTGATGCTGTTAGTAAATTAATGACTTATCGCTATCCTGGAAATGTAAGGGAATTAAAAGCAATTTCAGAAATTTCTGTTGTTATGAGTGATGGCGATCAGATATTAGAAAATGATATTGAATTCAACAAAAAAAACGATATCGAAGATTTTTTAGAGGATGATTTAACCTTGGACCAATACAATGGTCGAATTATCAAATGGTTTTTAAATAAATATAACAACAACGTTATTCAGGTTGCTGAAAAGCTAGAAATTGGAAAATCCACCATATATAGAATGATTAAGGAAGGTAAAATCTAACGCTATGTATGGATTAGTGAACCAAGCATTACAAGGATTAATTTCGGAACAATTTGGTATTGAAAAATGGAATATTGTTAAAAAAAAGGCAGGAATTGAAATTGATTATTTTGTCAGTAATGAACCATATGAAGACAGTATCACATTTGATTTAGTTGCAACTGCATCAGAAACATTAAATGTTCCAGCCTCACAAATATTGCATTCATTTGGTGGATATTGGATTCTAAAGACTGGTAGAGAAAAATATGGGGATTTAATGAAAGCTGGAGGCGCTACTTTTTTAGAATTCATGATGAACCTTCCAAATTTTCACAGTAGAATAATGCTGATATACCCTAAATTAAGTCCTCCTGAATTTATGATTGATAAAAGATCGAAATCGGAATTAATTATGCATTACTATTCCAGTAGAGATGGGCTTTCAGATTTTGTAGTTGGCTTGATTGAAGGTATCGCAGAGATGTTTGAGACAAAAATAACAATGACGCTTCTTTCAACTGAAAAAACTGATAATTGGCATGATACATTCTCTATCAATATATTAAATCACTAAGCGTTGAAATCTGAAAACATTCAATTAACTAAAACGAATTTCGGAAATCTTTTCCCTTTCTTTATTATTTTCGATAGTTCATTGAAAATTAATGAAATCGGTGCGTCAATGCATAAATTACTTGGTGATTTTACCGGTAAAAATTTTAATGATCTCTTCAAATTTTTGCGACCAACATTAAGTATCAAGATGAGTTTCGAGTCAATGAAAGAACATCTTGACACAATAATCATTGTTGAGTCTATTGAACACCCATTAAAAACTAGTTTTAGAGGTCAATTCATATTTGAAGAACGCACAAATGAAATCCTGTTTATCAATTCTCCATGGATTAAACAAATAGCCGAATTAAGCTACCAAGATTTATTAATTTCTGATTTCGCTATTCATGACACAATTATTGACAATCTGCAGTTGTTGCAATCTAAACAACTCGTAAATGATGACTTAAAGGAGGTGAGCGACCAATTTATTGAGTTGGCTAAGTTTCCGAATCAAGATCCTAAACCAATTATGCGTTTAAACTTTGATGGTAAGCTAATTTATTCAAATGCATCTGCTGACTTGTTGATTCGACATGAAAAAACAGAGATTGTAAAGCTTATTTTTGAACAATTTAAACATAAATTAACAACTAAAATTAAAGAACAATTATACATAAATTCACGCTATTTTGATTGTACCCTAATTCCATATCAAGACAAAAACTACATCAATGTATACTTAAATGAAGTAACAGAAACAGTTGAATACCAAAAAGAACTTACAAATACTACAACTAGACTTTATACGCTTCTTGAATCATTAGAAGCGGCCGTTTTGGCTGAAGATTTAAACAATAAAATTATTTTTGCCAACCAAATTTTTTGTAACTTATTCGAAATCCCAATACCCTCAAGTTCCATGAATGGAATGGATTGTTCCAAAGCAGCTGAACAGTCCAAGAATTTATTTTTAAACGAAGAACAATTTGTTCAACGAATTGAGGAAATCAATGAGAAACAAGAAAAAGTATTTGGTGATATTTTATATATGAAAAATGGTAAAATATTGGAACGAGATTTCATTCCAATATTTGAAAATGGATTTTACGCAGGGAATATGTGGAAATATCAAGATATTACCGAAATTACTGTAAGCAAGAATAAAGCAAAACTTATTGAAGACAAATACAGTAAAATAATTGAAAGTCTCAAACTTGGTTTACTTGAAGTTGATCTAAATGAAAACATCACAAAAGTTTATCCTGCATTCTGCAATTTAACTGGATATACTGCTGAAGAAATAATCGGAAAAAATGCCTTTCAATTATTTGGTGTACAAGAAGAAAAAGAAGACTTTAACGCACGAAATGAATTAAGAAAAAAAGGAAGTGCAAGTATGTATGAAACACAAATTCGTGTTAAAAATGATGAAATAAAATGGATAATTATCAGCGGAGCACCAATCTTTAATAGCCAAAATGAAGTAGTTGGTTCGATTGGCATTCATGTCGACATAACAGAAAGAAAAAAACTAGAGCAAGACTTAATTTTAGCGAACGAACAAGCAAATGAAAGTATAAAATCAAAAGAATTGTTTATCGCTAATACAAGTCACGAAATTAGAACTCCGATGAATGTGATTATTGGGATGATCGATGTAATCAAAGAAACATCATTAACCAAGAATCAATTAAAATATTTGAATGCCATTTCAACTTCAGCAAATAATCTATTATTACTCATAAATGATGTCCTCGACCTTTCAAAAATTGAATCAGGGAATTTAATTCTAGAAACAAGAGATATTAACCTTTCTAATGTAATTAGCAATATAGGAATAAGTTTTCATCAAGAAATAAAAGAAAAAGGGCTTAAATGGAAGTGTAAAATTGATCCACAGATTCAGAACAATTTATTGGGTGACAGCTCAAAATTGAATCAAATACTCATCAATCTAATAAGCAATGCTATAAAATTCACAACCAAAGGTTCTATTTCCTTAATCTGCAAACTTGTCGAAGATAACAAAGATTCTCAATTAATTGCCTTTGAAATAATAGATACAGGAATTGGAATAAGTCCGGAAAATTTTGACTTAATTTTCGAAATATTTAAACAAGAAGATGCTTCTGTATCAAGAAATTATGGTGGAACAGGATTAGGATTACCAATTTCGAAAAATATTGTTTCTAAGATGGGTGGAAACCTTGTTGTTCAAAGTCAAAAAAATGTTGGTTCGATCTTCTCCTTTGTTATCCCATTTTTAAAGGATAAGAAAAAAATTATTGAAATAAAAGATCCTGAAATTTCTAAGAAAGTAACATTAATAAATATACGAATTTTAGTTGCAGAAGATAATGCTCTAAATCAAATGTTGATAAAAGCAATTTTAGACAAAGAGAATATTAAATTTGATTTTGCTGCGAATGGACAAGAAGTATTAAATTTAATGGCGTTAAACACTTATGATATAATTTTAATGGATATTCAAATGCCAATTATGGATGGACTAACTGCAACAAAAATTATACGAAATCAATTAAACTCCACAATACCAATTCTAGCCTTGACTGCTAATACTTCAATAAATGATGAAAAAGAATACCGCAGAAATGGAATGAATGATCAATTATCTAAACCGTTCAAAAGGGAAGAATTACTCCAAAAGATTTCACGATTAATTCTCAAAAAATAAAAATATATTAACTCGAGCAATTATATGTCTAAATATTCATTAAAAAATATCGAAAAAATTTCTGGAGGAGATACGGATTTTGTACTTTCTATTATTGAAACATTCAAAACTACTACTCCTGATTATTTAAATCAAATTGCAAAAGGGATTGAAGGATTAAACACGAATAAAATAAAATATGCAGCTCACCAATTAAAACCCGCATTTGATATTTTTGAAATGCAAATTCCAGCTGAAAAAATTCGTTTAATTGAACTAGAATGTGAAATAAAGTCGCCCAATATAGAAGCAATTATTCAAAATTTTAAAATTGTAGAAGACGAAATAAATGAAATTTTACTCACGATGTAATTCCCAATTTGAGACCTCAGACTCAAATTGAGACTTTTTTGCAATTCTCAAAAAAAAATAGTCATATAGTTATTAACACTTTACACATTTTAATGTGTGCAAAATATATTTTGGTTTGATTTATGAAAGCATCTGAGCATGCGTTTAGTAAATCCAAAAATATACGTGATTGATGATGATCAACTTTACATGCAAATGTTGACAAAATCTTTGACAAATAACTCCTATAATAGAGTTGTTGGATTTAACTCTGTAACTGAAAGTTTTAGTAAAATTGATTCTCCAGATATTATTTTTCTTGATTATCACTTAAGGGACTTAAACGGCTTAAGTGCAGCAAAAATATTAAAACAAAGTTGGAAAAAAACAAAAATCGTTTTAATAAGCAACGAATTTTCATTAAATAAAATTAGAAATCCAAAGAAATACGGAATAGATCTTTTATGCGCAAAATCTTCTGATTTCGATCAATTCATGACTCAAATTAAACAATTACAATTCAAACACATAGTTTCGGTTTTTTTAAAAAGCACGCTTATTTCTTTAAGCCTTATTGCCTTATACTTTTTAGCCACATTATAAAACTAAATAATATATTTAAAAAATTATGTTACTTACTATTACTATTCTATTCTCCATTGCCCAATTATCCTATACTATTTTTAAAGGTGAAAAAAGACGAAGGAAAAACTCTAGTTTGAACAGTGATCTTTCTGAATAATTCTTTCTTTTAATTCAAATCGATTTCTTCTTTTTTCGATTTATCAGCCTCTTCTTTCCAACTTTTTAATGTATTCTTAATCTTAGAATCCTTTTTTGGTTTTTTGGCATCGATTGATTCTTCCGTTTTTGCCGGACCAAACTCCAACTGAATCGTTTCTTTTGGTCCTTCATTTTGAATAAACGTTTTTACAGTTGAATCATTTTTAAATAAGCCGAATTCAGATTTGAGCATTGACTTCACATTTTCTTTTTCAGCTTCACGATTTTCTTTAGCTTGTTCTTTTTTAGCTGTTTTGTCCCAAACAATTGTTGGATTGTCAATATCCCCAAACATGCGCATATACACTTTTATCCCTGTACCATCATCCTCTTCAACGCCAAATTCACTTTGCAATTCTTTTTCTTTTAGATCCCTAAAGCGGAATGCGAAACGATAATCAATTACATTATCGAATGTATGAGTCCCAGAAGTTTCGATGTCCAAAGCATTCGTGTGAATAAACATTGCAGGTATAATCAATTTCCCGTTTTCAATAATGAACGTATTTTCCAACGTTTCAAATTTCAAATCCAACAATTTCTTCTCTAGAAAAGCAATATTATTTTTTCCTATTACCAATTTGGCACTTGAAGTTTTTAAACTTTCTGTAATAGATTTGAATGCATCAACATTTTTTAATTGGCCATCTGTGATTTTAAGGTAAACTTGTGATTTTATATTTTTCGAAATTACACCTCCCCTTAAATCAAAAGGAGCCTCAAAATACACTTTTGCCTGCGCCTTTCCGAAAATATTATTCTCTCCTATAACTTCTTGACGAAAATTATTCCATTCTTTAAACAAGGATTTAAATTTTATATTATCCGAACTTACGGTTGTTGTAATATGAAAAACTTCTTCAGATCGCTCCTCAATCGTTAAACTACCAATCATATCCGCGTCTGCATTCCTTAATGTCAAATTTGGGAAATGAAGTTTTCGTTTACCCAAGATCATATTCCCAGACAACTTCTTAAAAATATGGTTGTCATATTCAATTTGAGCAACATCCATAAATAAAGAACCATCAATATTATTTGGAAGCACAAAACTTCTGGCTTCTTGAATTTTCTCTTCTTTTGAAGTCGTTCCTAAATCTTGTACATCAATGAACTTGCTTTTAACTTCAACATTTGCAGTTAAATTTCCGTCTTTTTTGAAGTAGTTAACAATATTCTTAAAAACCCCATTAAAAGCAAGGTCCGTAGCTCCAATTTTCAATGAAACATTTTCAATACCTGCTTCATCATTTCTCAAATACATTGCACCATTCATTTGGCTGAATGTTCTTTTGTCATCAACCAATTTCAGTATAACATTTTTCATTTGAATTTCACCTTCACATTTTAAAATTGAGTAGGTAAGTGATTCATCTGGATGCGCGCTACTTTGTATATTGAAATCCGTTTGTAAACCTAAATTTCCATTGATATTTTCAACATGTGGAATTCGAAATAATGCATGCAACATATTCAGATTCAAATTACCGTTCGCATTTCCTCTAAAATTTGGTTCTTGAAATTGTGTTAATAAAATATTTCCAGAAAATGGTCCTCCAGGAGTTTTAAATTTGATTGATGACAACTTCAAAAATTCTTTTTCTGCGCCTCCAATATTGCTGTATTTTCCATTTAAATTTATTCCTTGAATTTTCAATTTTTTAATCGGCTCCGTCAACGAGCCATCATTTACTCCAAAATCGCAATTAATTTCTGTAAGAGCAGTTGTTTCATTCTTTCCATCAATGAAAAGATTAAAAAATACATTTCCAGTGCCATCAAATTTTTTCACATCCTCCACTTGAGAAAAAGAAAATCTATTGACTAAATCTGCTAATTGAATGTTTTTTGAATGAATTTCAAAGCTTAAATCTTCTTCAGTTACTTTCCCCTTAACTTGAAATGGTAATTCAGCAACAAAAACTTCTGCGTTTGGGATATTAAAAATTCCTGTTTCTTTGTTTACATTAATATCAATATCAAATTTTGCTGGTTGATTTGAAATTAAGCTTACTTTACCACTTTTGAGTTTATTAACTCTTAGGTTACTTTTGGCATGAAGTGTATAGTTTTTATCAGTAAAATTTCCAGTGAGTTCAAGTTCCCCTAACTTTGCAGTATAAAACTGATTAGTAGCTTTATTTTTATATGCAAATCGCATTTGTTCAACAATGACACTTTTAAGATTCAGCTCAAATTTTGAATTACTTGAATCCTTGCTTTCTTGCAGAATGTCATAATTGGTTTCTCCATTTTTTCTAACTTTCAATTGAAGCGAACCAGGTTTTACTTCAATTGATTTAACCTTGTAATCTTCATTCCAAATATCAATCGGATTGAACTTTAATCGAATTTGCTCACTATATAAAAGTGTATCTCGTTTGGTAGAATTAACATAAGAATCTTGAATGAAAACATCATTAAAGTCTACAGAAACATTCGGAAAAGTTGCCCAAAAAGTTAAATCAACTTCAGAAACAGACACTTTTGCTTTTAAATGTTTATTTACTTCACCCACCACATAGCCACAAATCTCATCTTTAAAGAAATACAAAGCCCCTGTGATGAGCAGACATATACCCAACACAATCCCAAAAAACCATTTTGTTATTTTAAGAATCCGTTTTTTCATTTTCAAATACAAATTTAGAGCTGAAACGCCTGATTAAACTAGCAGGAAACTAAACTTATTAACGCAATTATGTGTGATTTTGTTACATCCGAAAACATATTATGTTTTTAAACGCAATTTTCTTCAAAGTATAAAATTTTAATAATTTAATAATTGTTGTTAATTATCAAATTAAATCTAAGTTAACGGCTCTATACTCTCAGTTCTTAATACTATATTTGTTGCTCTAAAAATACAAATAATGAGTTTACTTACAGTTGGAAGTGTTGCCTTCGATGCCATTGAAACACCTTTCGGAAAAACAGATAAAATAATCGGAGGTGCGGGTACATATATTGCGCTTTCTTCCTCTTTTTATACACAAGATCAAAAAATAGTTGCTGTTGTTGGAGATGATTTCCCACAAGAAATGTTGAATACATTGACATCAAAAGGAGTTGATTTAGAAGGTCTTCAGATCAAGCAAGGTGAAAAAACATTTTTTTGGTCAGGACGATATCACAATGACATGAATTCGCGCGACACGCTTGTAACTGAATTAAATGTACTTGAACATTTTGATCCAATTATTCCTGAAAGTTATCAGGGTGTTGACTATTTAATGCTTGGAAATCTGAGTCCGCAAGTTCAGCGCAGTGTAATTGAACGACTAAATGTCCGCCCAAAATTAGTAGCAATGGACACTATGAATTTCTGGATGGACATTGCGCTAGATGAATTGAAAAAAACAATGGCATTAGTCGATATTTTAATCATCAACGACGAAGAAGCTAGGCAGTTATCTAATGAATATTCATTGATTAAGGCTTCGAAAGTAATTCGTGCTATGGGTCCGAAATTTTTGATTATAAAAAAGGGCGAACATGGAGCATTGTTGTTTCATGGAGATAACGTGTTTTTTGCACCAGCATTGCCTTTAGAAGAAGTTTTTGATCCAACAGGAGCAGGAGATACTTTTGCAGGAGGATTTATGGGATATTTAGCCGCGACTGACGATATTTCCTTTGAGAACATGAAGCGTGCAATTATTACTGGTTCGGCATTAGCATCTTTTTGTGTAGAAAAATTTGGAACACAGCGCCTACTTGAAATATCAAAAAATGATGTTGCTAGCCGCATAGAGCAATTCGTTGCCTTGGCTAACTTTGAAATGATACAAACTATATAGGATTCTATCCTAAATCTCTGCAATATGGAAAATAATGCTTTAATTGAAGAATTAAAAACCTTGGTTCAAAACGAGGACGCTTTGGCTGTTAGCCGTGAAATAAATGAATTAAAAACACGATTTGATGATTTTGTTTTAGAAGAAGAGCGCAAAGATCAAGTTGCTTTTTTAGAAGCTCAAGAAAAAGAGGAAGTATACGAAATTACCGACTTCAAACCTTTGAAAGATGAGTTCTACGCCGTTTATAACGAATATAAAGATCGACGGAAAGCTGTAATTGAAGCTAAAAATGCCATTGAAACAGAGAATTTAAAACTCAAAAAGAGTTTAATTTCTCGTTTGAAAGAAGTCATCGAGAAAGAAGAAAATATTGGTCTCGCATATAATGCGTACAAAGAAATTCATGAGGCCTGGAAAAATGTTGGTGATATAGCTCGAGAAAAAAGAGATGAAATTCAACATGAATACTCGCGTTTATTGGAAGATTTCTTCTACAACATGAAGATTTATAGAGAATTAAAAGACCATGACTTAAAGCGAAATTCGCAATTGAAGTTGGAAGTTATTGCACAATTGAATGCAATAAAAAACAATGAATCTATTCGAGAAATTGAAGCATCCTTAAAAACATTGCAAAATGAATGGGAAGGAATTGGACCTGTCGCAAATGACGATTGGGAAGATCTAAAGGCTAAGTATTGGGAAAATGTTCGCGTAATTTATGACAGAATCAATACTTTTTATGATGAGCGACGTGTTTCTTTGAATGAAAATTTGAAGAAGAAAAAAGAATTGTTAGCTGAAGCTGGAAGTTTACTTGCAAATTATGCAACATACGAATCCACAAAAATGTGGGAAGAAGCTACAGTTAAATTGTTAGCACTTCAAGAAACTTGGAAAACAATTGGATTTGGACCAAGAAAAGAAAATGAAGAAATTTGGCAAAAATTCCGTGCACTTTGCGATGAATTTTTCTCTAATAAAAAAGCCTTTTTTGGAACTATTCAAGATAAATTTGTCAAAATAGCAGAAGAAAAACAAAAAGTAATTGACCAAGCGAAAGCGTTAAAAGATTCAACCGATTGGAAAGAAACAGCTGACAAATTAGTTCAGTTGCAAAAAGCCTGGAAAAATACTGGTCACGCTGGACAAAAATTAGAACAAAAATTGTGGACAGAATTTCGTGGCGCATGTGATGCATTTTTTAATGCTCGATCAAAACATTTCGAAGCGCAAGATAAATTATTGGAAACGAATTTTTTGGCAAAACAAACGATTGTCCAAAATATTGAAACATACAAACCATCGGCTGACAAGAAACAAACGTTGACTGATTTGCGTGAATTCACCAATGCTTTCAATGAGGCCGGAAAGGTTCCAATGAAGCAAAAAGATGCAATTTATAATTCGTATAAGACAGCAATTGATAAGCTCTATACAGATTTGAAACTCGAAGGAGCTGAAAAAGAAAAAATTATGTTTGAGGCTAGAATGAATACGCTTTCGTCGAGTCCTGATGCGGGAAGATTATTTTCTAAAGAAAAAGCTGATATTCGTTTACAAATTGACAAATTAAAAGCTGAGATGTTGCAATTTGAAAACAATTTAGGCTTTTTCGCAAAATCGAAAGGTGCTGATGCTTTAAAAGCTGAAGTTGAGGGTAAAATCAATGTATCAAAGAACAAAATTGAAGCTTTAATTCGTAAAATGAAGATGATTCCAAATGAATAAAGCCATCAATGTATTGCTCATCTTTTTGTTATTCCCAACAATGCTTTTTACGATTTTTGTTGGTTTTGATTTACCTATTGAATCTTTAAGAACTTCTGGGCAGCAAGTTCCATATCGTTTTCAAGTATTTTTAGGTATTGGATTATTGCTATTAACAATTAACTTGAAAAGAAGTGTAACACGTTGGATGGGTTTACGACTTGTAAACCAAGTTAAAAAATTCAAATGGAACCAACCGATGAGTAAAGATCGAATTTACAGAGTTCAAGTTTACACAATTCTTGAAGCGGTCGTAATGTTATTTGTTGGAACTGTTTTGTATAGCATTTGTAATGAAGCGCTCTTGCCAGCAATAGCATTTTGGTTCTGTTTTGCCGATAATTTGATATTCCTATTTTTCGGTTCTCGAAAAAAGCGATTCAGAATGGGGATTACTTCAAAAGCAGTTGTAGTTGCAGACCGAGATGTTTCTGTTCTCTATTTCTCTGGATTGCGTAAAGTTTCTATTCATCAACAAAGTATTTATTTCGATTATATCAAAGGATTACAACTGTCTTTTCCAATTGACTGCATGGAGAAAGAACAACATGATGCGTTTTTTAATGTTTTAGAAGAGCAACTTGACACAGACAAAGTTTTTATTACCAAATTGAGAAATTAACCGTTTACGTTAAATTAGCATATAATCTATCACTACGCTTTTCCGATTTTTGGAAAAAAATTCCATTTTTGAGAGATTCCTGTCAAAATAACCGTTTGTTGCTAAATATATTTTCTCACCACCAATCTTACAATCAAATATTTAAACTATCTTTCAAATAAGTATCGTATACTTGGTATATAAATTGGTATTTAATTTCTTTATTATTCAGAACAAAAAAATAAGTAGTTTTCTGTACAATTTGGAGAAAAATTCCAGTAACCTCAATAAAGATTCATGAAGCCACGCATTCTTATTGTCGAAGATGATCCTACTTTCAAAGACTTAATTTATTTTCAATTAGAAAAAAATGGTTACCCTGTTGAACAGTTAATGGATACAGAATCAGTTGAAGATTTCGCCACAATTAATACCGTTTTTAACCCAGAAGTAATTCTGCTCGACTTAAACATTGTTGACTCAAAAGGACTCTCTACATTAAAAGTAGCTAGTAAAGTTTTTCCATTTGCAACTATTATTGTTCTATCTGGTTCAGATGACGACAAAATAGCCCTAGACAGTTTAAAAGAAGGTGCTCAAGATTTTGTTTTAAAAACGGACATAAGCAGCAAAGTTCTAATCAAAACAATTGAATTTAGTCGTGAAAGAAAACATCTGAATGATGAGCTTGAAAAAGCGTCAAATAAATATAGAGCCGTTTATGCGAATTCCCCTTTGCCCATGTTTATATTGGAGGGAGAAAATTTAATTATTACAAAATGTAATTTTGCAGCACAAATATTATATGAAATAGATGTTGATTTATGTCTAAATAGAGAATTTGCAAGTTTCAACAAAAACAATGACCCAATAGTAATAAATTCAAATCAAAACAGTTTTGAAAAAACGTTAACTCAAAAAACAAATTCGGGAAAAATAATTAATATAATACTTTATGGAAATAAAATTTCTTTAGATTCAGATTCATACGTTTGCTTAGTTATTGATAAAACAGAAGAAATTTTATTTGAAAAACAAAAAAATAAAATAATATCTGAAGCACAAGAGCATGAAAAAAAGAAAATTTCAAGAGAATTACACGATGGTATATCACAAAATTTAATCATTTTAAATCTTTGGTTTTCCATGCTTAAAATTGCACCAGAAGATAATGCATTAAAAAAGCAATTCTCTGAAATGCTTCATTTATTAATATCTGAATTAAGAGCAATAACATACTCATTGCAGCCACCTTCTCTTGAAAATGGACTTTTAAGTGCTCTTAAAAACATGAATTCAAGAGCCAATTTGCTCGAAAAAGTTAATTTAGAATTAGAAATTCAAGAAGAAATATCCGAAAGTGATTTTGAAAACATTGACATTACAAATATTTACCGAATTGTTCAGGAATTTGTTTCTAACTCAATTAAACATGCACAATCAAAGCAAATTAAAGTTATAATCACCAAAAATGAAAAAGGAATTCAAATTGATGCCATGGATGATGGTATTGGTTTTGACACTGAAAATGTTATAAAGGGATTAGGAATTCAAAATATAGAAACACGAATTGCTTTGAGTAAATTGACAGGTTCTATTACAAGTAAAATAGGCAAAGGCACACGTTTAAATTTATTAATTGAATAGTTTCAATTTTGATGAAAAAGTTTTTCATAACTTCACGCAATTAAAAATGATCCTTCTAAATGACTGATAAACATAATGCTATATTAATTTCACTAATCGATTTATGTAAATCCTTATATGCAGATAATATCATCACAAATCTAAACGGTGACATTATTTTTTTAGGGGAAAGCTATTCGGGTGTATCAATCAATAAAAAGACAACTCATTTTACAGATTACTTCTTCAGTAACGAAACGAATAACAATTTTAATTTTCAAGAATTTATTTCATCTAATGACATTCATTTTTCGACAAAAAACGAACAAAAAAATAGACATTTCACTTCAACAATTAAAATTTATCCCCAAGAGGAATTCATTTATTTTCATGCTACTGAAAAACAGATTGAATCAAACAATCTTTCTGAATTTTACAAATCCATTTTAGATAATCTTCCAGCAGATATTGCTATTTTCGATTCAGAACATCGGTATTTATATATCAATCCACATGGTGTAAAAAATAAAGAGATTCGAGAATTTTTAATAGGGAAAACTGACTTCGATTATTGCACATTAAGGAATATTGATACCACGCTTGCAGAAAATCGAAGAAAAATATTCAACGAGGTAATCTCTACTAAAAAACCGCTTGAATGGGAAGATCATTTAAAACAACCTGACGGAACAAGCAAGACTGTTTACAGACGTTTTTTTCCAATTTATAATAACACAAATGAATTTCAATTTGTAATTGGATACGGCTTCGAAACTTCACTTTTAGAGCGTGTAGAAGAATTAATCAATTCAAATGAACAAAAGTATCTAAAACTGTTCAATTCTGTTCAAATTGGCGTTTTTATGGTTGACATGGATGCCAACTTACTAGAAGCAAATAATGCTTTTGCTGAAATATTTGGGTTTAAAAACTCAGATGAACTGATTAACCTTTATTCAAAAGATTTAATCAATTCAATTGATCAAAAAAATGAATTTTTACACTTTACGAAAAGAAGAGGTACTATACAAAATGAGCTTGTTAAAACAAGAGATATATTTGACAATACGATTTATATTCAAGTAAATGCTAAATATGAAATTGTAAATGGCGTTGAAATTATTTCTGGCTCTATCATTGATGTTACTGAATTAAAACAATCTGAGAAAAATTTGCGGATCTCAAATGAAAAATTACAACTTTCAGAACTTTTCTTAAATAATAGTACAGATGCTATTCAGGTATTCGATGAGCAAGGAAAATTTGTATTAATCAATGAAGCTGGAGCAAAAATACTAGGTATCAAAAAAGAAGAAATAAAAAACTATACGATTTACGACATTGAACCTATTTTTACATCAACGCAAATCTGGGATGATCATGTTGCAAATATTAAAAAACATGGGATTGTATTTGCGGAAGGAACCAATAAAAACTTTATTACCGGGGAATTTACTCCAATCGATATACGAGTTACGTATATAGAAAATAAAGGGGCGATTTATATTATTGCAGCAGCTAGGGATATTTCTGACAGGAAAAAAACAGAAATGTTGCTTTATGAAAATAAACAAAACCTAAGCTCATTAAAAGAAATAATAGACTTAGGCTCAATTGTAACTTTCACAGATAAATTTGGGATTATTACCGAGGCGAATGATAATTTTTACGCAATTTCTGGGTTTTCTGAAAAAGAGGTTATAGGGAAAAGTCATAACATTGTCAATTCTGGATATCATTCAGCTGAATTTTGGAAAAACTTTTGGAACGAAATAAAAGAAAATAAAATTTGGAAAGGAGAAATAAAAAATAAAAATAAAAATGGAGGTTACTATTGGGTTGATACAATTATATACCCTGTAAAAGATAAAAATAATGAAATTAAAAATTATGTATCAATAAGTCATGATATCACAGAAGCAAAAGAAGCTGAAATTAATATTGCAAAGCAATTAGAACTGCAAAATTTATTGTTGAAGATTTCTACATCTTTTATTAATTTGCCATTAAATGAGTTAGAAACAGGAATAGAATCAGCTTTACAAAAGATTGGTGAATTTGTACGTACAGATCGAGCTTATATTTTCTCATATGATGAAAGGAACAAAACTGCAACCAATACCTTTGAATGGTGCGCAATAAATATTGAACCACAAATTTCTAAATTAAAAAATGTTCCATTTGACCACATGACATTTTGGATTGAAAAACATTTCAAAGGAGAAAAAATTAATATACCGAACGTTTCTTTATTAGAAGATGGAATTGTAAAAGCATTGTTAGAAGTGCAAAACATCAAGAGTATCATCACAATTCCTTTGATGCAGCATAAAAAATGTATCGGTTTCGTAGGATTTGATTCAGTATCAGAAACTCATTTCTTTAAAGAAGAAGAAAAAATTATTTTACAATTATTTTCTGAATTGATAGTTAATGTCAATATGCGGATTGAAAAAAATGAAGAATTAACGCATACGTATGAAGAAATAATAGCGTTAAATAAATCACTTGAGGGAAGAATTTCATTTGAAACGAAAAAGAATACTGAGCTTTCAAGTAATTTAATGAAACAAGAAAATCTAACGACAATTGGAGAAATTGCAGCAGGTATCGCACATGATTTGAACACACCGTTAGGTGCTGTCATTGTTGGAGCAGAAAGCCTTGAATATTTGATGGGTGAATTATTAAAGGATGTAATTTGGAAAAGTTCAAAAGAACAAATCGAATTTGCTTGTAACCATGCGACTGAAATTGATAAAACACTACCATTACATGGTCTTCAAGGGCACACGCAAGGTTTGAAAATTAAAGAAATGTTAGATGAGCAATACCCAAACAAAGATTTTAATAAAAAAGTTATCGCTAATAAATTAATGAAATCTGGCATTCTAGTTTCTGATGTAGAAAAGATTGATTATGTTATGCAATCAGTTCAACCAGAAGAATTTGTCAACCTTATTTACCATCTTAATACAATTAGAAACTTTTTAGATACTATTAAAATATCCGGAAACAAGGCTTCAAATGTTGTGAAAAACTTACGAAATTTCATGAAATATGATAATGCACTAGAGAAGGAGCCTATAAATATTTATGAAAATATTACTACTGTATTAAATGTGTTTAATTTCCAAATTAAGCACAATTTAGAATTATCAATGAACGTTGATAATAAATTAAATATTTTAGGATATGATATTAAACTATATCAACTTTGGTCAAATTTGATAAAAAATGCAATTGATGCCTGTCCAAAAGGTGGGGAATTATCCATTTATAGTGTTGAGACACCAACACATATTCAAATTAATATAGAAAATACAGGAGAAACAATTCCCAAAGAAATCATGACTCAAATGTTTACCAAATTCTTCACGACCAAAGGAAAAGCTCATGGCACTGGTCTAGGATTAACAATTGTAAAAAATGTAATTGATGAACATTTCGCAACTATTCAGGTTTCATCAGAAGACAATTTGACTCGGTTTACGATTGAATTCCCAAAATGATAAAACAACTTTTAGACTATCTTAAAAATTGAGAATTACATTTGAATAATTTGAATAATTTACTTAAATTGCTTAACTTTGTACCCAACTAGAAAAGCCATTATGATCGAAGATCCATTAAAATATGTTATTATTTGTATTGACGATGATCCACTCATTTTAAAATTGTTGTCTTTTCAATTAAATAAGGTAATTGAGCATGACACTACTATTGTAGAATGCTTTCTAGATCCCTCAGAAGTTGTTGATAATATTGATTCTTTAATTTCAAATGAACTGGAAGTCCTTTTATTGCTTGTAGATTATCAAATGCCAAAAATAAATGGTGGTGAACTCATTCGGAATATAAAACTAAAATACCCGCAATTGAAATGTATTATGCTGTCTGGTCAAGCAAATAATATTATTGTTAAAGAACTAACAAGTGACCATTTAATTGAGAAATTTATTTCAAAACCTTGGGAAGAAGAAAAATTAATTTCTGAGGTTAAGAGAATAATGAACAAATAAAAATTCGCATATTTCAGTATCCTGACTTTTCATTTATTTGAAATTACTCCTATTTTCTTAATACATTAAGCTGGATAATCTAAAAATTCAGCAGACGTGCTAAATTCATTGATTGAATTTACTAATTGATTGTAATTCAAAAAATTAATGAACTATTTGACTATTTCTCAAAAGCCGACATAAAATTATTTAGGAAAGATAGACTTGATTCATAATTATTTGACTCTAAAGAAAATTTAAATGACACCGTTTTTATCGCAATCAAGTAGATGTTACTCAACGAAAAATTAGCTCTATTCAAGTTGTTTAAAAATCAAAACTATTTGAAGTCAAAAAAAATCTTATAAATGAAACACAAGAATTTGAAAGAAATCAATTTTCAAAGGAATAACAAGAGATGTTTAACATTTGATAAGCAAAATTATCGAACCTCTTCACACAAATAAATATTACCACTGTGTATTTCTGAAATTCCTTTTTTGATTTCAGGTATTGAAGAATTTTTTGTAACAAAACCTTTCGCTCCTACTCTAATGGCATTTTGAACATAAGAAGGATCTGTATGAATAGTTAAAATCATCACTTTAAGCGTGTCATTTTGTTTTATCAAAGATTCAGTTAGTTCGATTCCATTTTTTGATCCTGGTAAATTAATATCCATTAAAATGATATCTGGCAACATTTTCAACACCTTCGATTCAACTTCATCTGCATGACGAATAATTTCAATTTCGGTATAACCCACATCTTCCAAAATGGTTTTCCAAATGCCAGCTATTAACTCAAAATCTTCGACAATTATTGCTTTTTTCACTTTTTGATTTTTTAAACAAACATTTGACCCTAAATTGTTGTTTCAGTGAGTAGAATAAAATGATTAGATTACAATATTAATAATATATTTTCCCAAACTTTCATTATCAATCAATTTATTTAAAAAATAGATGATTACACGTAGACATTTTTCAATCTACTGTAATTTATACATTGATTTTTAAAATTAACATCTTCATAACTTAAAACCAATCTAAAATTATCGAATTATTTTGTCCAATTAAATTCTTTTTTTGATTCATTAAAAAGATAAAAAAACAGATCATTTTTTCAGATAAAATTTCCCTTACTTTCAATTTTTAAAAAAATACAGACAAAAATGCTCATTTTTAAAAAAAATTGAAAAAAATATACCCGTATAAAAGTGAAAATCAACTATTATAATCGGAATTATTGTTCTAATTTCACTTTTTCTTAATGAATTATGTATTTTTGAGCTAATCCGAAATTAATTGTTGACAATGATGGAAAGTGAAATAAATGTACTTATTGTTGATGATCACAAACTAATTGCAGAAGCATGGTCATCTATATTGGAAAGTGCTGACGGTATAAAAGTGATTGGAACAGCTGATAATGCTACTTCTGCTTATAACTTTTGTGTTGAACACAAACCCAACATTGTCTTAATGGATATCAATTTAAAAGACAGTAATGGATTTGATGCTACCGAAATGATTTACAATGATTTGGCAAAAACACGTGTTATTGGCTTATCTCTTCACGATGATATCACATTCGTGAAAAAGTTTCTTTCTAAAGGAGCAAAAGGATATTTAACTAAGAATACTACAAAAAATGAATTAATTGAAGCTATTCAAAAAGTTCATGCTGGTGAAATCTATATCGCAAATGAAATCAAAGATCGTTATTTCAATTCATTGTTAGATGTTGATAATAAAGAATCTAAGAAGGAACTTACATTAAAGGAAATAGATATAGTAAAATTGATTGCAACAGGTCTAACTTCAAAAGAGATTGGGGATAAACTTTTTATTTCTCCGAGAACAGTTGAAACTCATCGTCACAACATTCTAAAAAAATTAAACATTCCAAATGCTGCTCAATTAAGTAGTTGGGCAAAAGATAAAGGATATCTGTAATAGGTTTAATTAATATATGGTTTTTATATCCATAAAAAAAGCCACAGGGTCTGAAGCTGCGGCGTTTTTTTTTGAAACTTAAACTACTACTTATTTGAAATTAAATTGATGTAAACCACTACTTAAACATCAACTATTTTTTTTTGCTTTATTGATTACAATCTAAATCATTCGATTGGTAACTCAATTCAACATTGTTTTCTATTAATTCTATTTTAGTACGTGTTTTTGTTTTGGTAATTTCTATTGAATCACTCTTATGACCGGTCAAAAGAAATAGACTAATTATACATGTACTTATTATCTCGATTCTCATTTCGTTTACTTTTATGCAGTTATCTACGCTTCTAACTACTTAGATAAATGTTACTTTCTTTACTACTGAGCTACCGTTTGTAAGATTCATTTTTACAAAATATTCTCCCGCTCTTTCTTGATTTAACTCGTAATTTGAAGTG
Organism: Flavobacteriales bacterium; assembly: GCA_947505255.1. Classification (GTDB taxonomy): domain Bacteria; phylum Bacteroidota; class Bacteroidia; order Flavobacteriales_D; family Crocinitomicaceae; genus M0103. Next base: position 3,691 of record CANNKP010000010.1, on the reverse strand, counting down.
ATACTTGTAATTGCTGTTGTCGAAACAATTTGACCCGTCATATCAATTAATTGTAAAGAAGCTACTTCTAATCCACTCCATTCAATATGCGTAACTCCAACTGCTGGATTTGGGTAGACTGTTACTGATTGTTCAGCTAGTTCATCTATTCCCATTGTACCTTCACTTGGAATAATACTCATTTGGTTATTTAAAAACGCTGTTGCTGGAACGATTGTCGCTAATATGTTTTCTGTAGCTGTCATTTGATTATCCAATACAATTACATTTGTTGAAACTAAACAACCATGTGCATCTGTAATTCCAACTTCATAGAAACCTGGTGTAACATTCGTTAAATCTGCGCTTGTCATTCCATTGTTCCAAGAATATGAATATGGAAATGTTCCTCCGTTTACTGTTAAATCAATTGATCCAACTGTTGCTATTGTCAAATTTTGATGAGCAACTGATGCAGTTAAAACTGTTGGTTCTGTGATTGTGAAATCTGCAAACAAATTACATCCGCGGCTATCTGAAATATTCACGTGATAGTTTCCTGTTCCAAGGTTATATAAATCTTCTGACGTTTCTCCAGTTGACCATAAGTAAGAGTAACCAGCATTTCCTCCAGCAACTGCCATTTCAATACTTCCAGATAATTCTCCGTTACAATTAACATTGTTTATTTGTGCATCAAAAGTTAATGGTGAAATAGCTGCAACAGATGTAGTATAATGTCCAACACAACCGTTGCTATCTGTAACTATTGCTGTATATTGAAAATTCCCTTGTGCATTTGCGATATTCATCCCTGTTTCATTCGTATTCCAAGCAACTGAATATGGAGCATATCCGCCAGTAACTTGAAGTGAAATTGCTTGATTAAAATTCGAGCAATCTAAACTTGATGAACTTGTTATTGTCATTACGTTATATGTTGAAGCCATTTGAACTGCAGCAAATGCGTCTAATCTTCCTGCTCCTAAGTTTCCTGCGTATAAAGGATTAATTGAATCAAGATTAAAAGCAGTTTGTTTTAATATCATTTCAACGTCATCTGGAGTCAAACATGGATTAACAGCAAACATTAAAGCAACTGTACCTGAAACATATGGTGCAGCAAATGATGTTCCGTTACCAGTTAAATACCAACCTGCTGATACAGTCAATGCAACATCATATCCTGGAGCGCAAAGATCCACAGAACTATTGTGCTGATGCGTTGTTGCTGCATCTCCTATTGTTCTTTCGTGATTGTTTAATGGACCAACACTACTAATTGCAATAACGTGATTATGTGCTGCTGGATAAACTAAATTCGATGCGCCTCCACATGTTGAACCGTTTCCTGCTGCAACTATAATAACGGTCCCGTTGTTATAAACTTCATCTATTACCATTTGTGCATAAGCATTATCATAACATCCAGAAGTCCAGCTAACATTGACAACTTTTGCTCCTGAATACGTTGCTTCTAATAATTCATTATAATTCATCCCTCTTAATTGCAATGAACTATTAAATCCAATTGAACTTTTACCTAAAAAGTTACCTGTTTTTCCTGCAGCTGTTATTGCTACAGCTGTTCCATGATAATAATTTGTATTTGTGTTACTTGGTGTTACATAAGTATATTTTCCGATCAACTCTTCGTGATTCAAATCAAAGTTTGAATCTGAAATACCAATTACAACTGAAGAATCTCCTGTCGTAATTCCCCAAGCATCTTGCGCATTAATCATGTCTAATGCATAATCTGCAGCAAAGGCAACTGAATAATCATTTGGTGTATTCAATAACTCATATTTAGGAGCGATCTCTGGTCTAACAAAAACCGTTGATAATTTTGCTACTTGTTGTAATAAATCATTCTCATCACAGTTGCATCCAATTTCGTAAACATTTTTCAGACCTGCGTTACGTGATGATGGAAAAGCTTTTGTGAAAGTTGTAATATCCAACTTATTAATAAGTGCACTTACTTCAGCATCTGAAGAAGTCAATTTTCCGTTTTCAGAACGGATACCAATTTTTGAAAAATTTGGGATACTTGTCCAAACTGAACTAGTTTGTGCGAAAAGTGTTCCAGACATTAAAATTAATCCTATTATTAAGGATAATGTGTTTCTTGTTGTAGTGATTTTTGTTTTCATAATAACATGTATTAAAAGTTTCATGAAACAAATTAAGCCCTGTTTTATAAGAAAATAATCACTTTTTGAGCGTAGAAAATCAAAATACAAAGTGTCACATACGTGCCACTAAGTAGATGTCTAATCAGAGGTAAGTAGTTCTACTTAAAATGAACCAAAACCGCATTTTTAAAGGAGTTCAAAATAATTTAGCGTAAGGGGAAACTAGGTGTGAAAAATGTCTTTTTTGATAATAATTCAGAATTAACTTCTCTGAAAACGGATAATTTAAGGGATCTAGAATAATCCTTCTGACTACGTTTGAAATAAATGCTTTTATCATTTTCCAAAACAAGAAAAAATTGTGTATCGTTAATTCCGGTCACGAAAAAGAGCAGATAAAACTAGATTGCTTTTTTACATATTTTAATGTTACTTGAACTAATTTTGTAATAAAGCATCCTTAATTATAAAATATAAGCAATTTCAACGTCTAAATATGCAGATTCATTTTAGTCGAAATTACGCAATTAAAACAGCGGAAATAACCTACAATAAAAACAATCTAATGAAAATTAGCCAATCTTTTTGATTGGAAAAGATAAAAGATTATCTTCGTAAAACATTTTAAAAATTAAATTATGAAAAAGAACATTTTATTTATTGCTTTAGGTCTATTAATCGGTTCTGTTACTTTAACAGGATGTAAAAAAGGAGAAAATGATCCATTTCTTTCTTTGAAAAGTCGTGATGCACGTATCACTGCAAGTTGGCAGTTGGTAAAAGTTGACGCAACATCTTTGTATACTTCTTCGGGGGGAACTACTTCGACTAGCACACAAACATTTAATGGGACTACAATGTCGTCGACAAATAATGGTATGGCTGGTAGTTCATATTCTTATTCTTGGTCTGTTGAAATCCTTAAAGACGGAACATTTACAAGTGTTGAAGTTTTTAATGGTGATTCAGAAACCATCAATGGCCGTTGGTACTGGTTAAATGCTGCGAAAAACAAAACAAACATTGTTTTAGATGGTTTCGGAAGCTTCGAAGTTAACGGATTAAAATCTAAAGAATTAACCTTGAAAAACTACTCTAAAGATGTAGTTGTTAGTGGAAGTTCAACATCTACGGATGAGTCTACAAGTGTTTTGACTTTCGAAAAAAATTAAGATCAATTAATCTTTGTATTAAAAGAGAAGGCTAACGTCTTCTCTTTTTTTGTGTCTAATCTTGAGCAATAGGATTTATTACCCCTCAATTTTAACTTTTAGTTTACGTGTAAAATTGATTGCTACAGGTCTAACTTCAAAAGAGATTGGGGATAAACTTTTTATTTCTCCAAGAACAGTTGAAACTCATCGTCACAACATTCTAAAAAAATTAAACATTCCAAATGCTGCTCAATTAAGTAGTTGGGCAAAAGATAAAGGATATCTGTAATAGGTTTAATTAAAATCTGTGTTTTAAATCCATAAAAAAAGCCACAGGGTCTGAAGCTGCGGCTTTTTTTTTTGAAACATTAAACTACTACTTATTTGAAACTAAATTGATGTAAACCACTACTTAAACAT
>CANNKP010000009.1 GCA_947505255.1 Flavobacteriales bacterium | reverse complement strand
TCTGATACAGAAATTGCAACAATGCAGAACAACGGTTTTAATATTGAAATTTTAATTGAAGATGTTGTTAAATATTATGTTCACCAAAATTTATTGGGAACTGAACCAGTTGAGAAAAATGTAGCTTGTTCAGGAATATCTGGCTCAAGTGGTTTTACACCTGCTACTCCAACAAATTTCAATCAGGGCTCCATGGGGGGCTATTTGACCTATCAACAAATGTTAGAAGAATTGGATGCAATGGCGGCGCAATATCCAACGTTAATAACTGCTAGAGCGCCTATTTCAACTTTCTTAACATTTCAAAACAGACCACTTTATTATGTGAAAATTTCTGATAATCCAAGCACAGATGAAGCAGCAGAAACAAAAGTACTTTATACTGCAATTCACCATGCACGTGAACCAATGGCTTTGATGGAAACAATTTTTTATATGTGGTATTTGTTAGAGAATTACAACACGAATGATGAGGCAAAATATATTGTGGACAACATGCAACTGTATTTTGTTCCTTGTGTTAATCCAGATGGCTATATATATAATGAAACTACAAACCCAAATGGGGGGGGGATGTGGAGAAAAAATAGAAGATTGAATTCTTTAGGTTCTTACGGCGTAGATTTAAATCGAAACTATTCTTATCAGTGGGGAACAACAGGTACATCCTCCACACAAAGTAATGACACTTATTGTGGTACCGCATCATTTTCTGAACCTGAAACACAGGCAATGCGCTGGTTAGTGCAGAATAATAATTTTATTTCAGCCTTCAACGCACATACGTATGCGGAAGATATCTTATTCCCAATTGGAACTACAACTGCAGAATTTGCTGCACATCATGATTATTTTCAAGATGAATCAAATCACCAAGTTCAATACAATGGTTATACCGCAATGAAAAGTTCAACTTTATATCCTGCTTCTGGTGACTCAGATGATTACATGTACAAAGTGGATATTGGAGTAGGTCTTAAGGATACTATGTTTGTTCATACGCCTGAAGTTGGAACTTCGTTTTGGCAACCACAAACTGAGATTAACGCAACATGCAAAGAAATGGTGTTTCCTAACCTTGTTTTGGCGCACATTTCACGTAAATATTTGATAGTTAAAGATACTGACCCAACAAGTATCGCATCAATTACAGGAAATTTTAATCATTCAGCAAATAGATTAGGACTTGAAGATGGAGCAATAACAGTTTCAATTGTTCCATTGTTGAATATTGTTTCTGTTGGTAGTCCAATAGTTTATAATGTACCAGTTAGAACAGTCACGGCAGGCGCTATTTCTTATTCGTTGAATCCATCAATCCAATTTGGAGATCAAATTAAATATATATTAGAAACGAATAATGGCATGTGGATTCACAAAGATACAATCACAAAAACATATGGTGCTTTGACTGTTCAAATTTTAGAAGTCGGTTCAAATGCAAATTGGACTGGGAATTGGTCAACGACTACAGCTACTTTCGTTTCTGCAACACAATCATATACCGATACTCCAGGCGGTAATTATACAAGTTTGGTGAATAGAATTTATACTTATACACCAACAATTGATTTAACGAATATTACTGCAGCAACTGTTTCATACTATGCAAAATGGGCTTTAGAGACTGATTATGATTTCACACAATTTCAAGTTTCTATAGATGGAGGAACAACGTGGATTGGACAATGTACGAATTATACGGTGCCTGGAAATAGTGCGAACGGAAGTGTGCAACCGAATAACCTTCCAGTTTATGAAGGGACTCAATCATCATGGGTGCTTGATGAAGTAAATTTAAGTGATTATTTGGGGCAAATCATAAAAGTTAGATTCCAATTGAGATCTGACAATGGTGGTAACTTAGACGGATTCTATTTTGATGATTTCAAAGTATTGTATAATGTTCCAGCGGCGGCAGTTACACCGGTAGCAGCTTTTTCAGGGTCATCAACAAGTATTTGTGAAGGTCAATCAGTAACGTTCAATGATCTTTCTACAAACACTCCAACTTCTTGGCAGTGGAATTTTGGTGATGGAAATAGTTCAACATTACAATCTCCAAGTAACACTTATTCAACTGCTGGGAATTATACAATTGTATTAACAGCAACTAATAGCGCTGGTTCAAATGTTTCCTCTTTAACAAACTACATTACAGTAAATGTCAATCCAATTGTAAGTCTTGTTTCTTCAGATGCCGACAATACTATTTGCTTGGATGGAGGAACTGTTCAATTGACTTCTACTCCTGCAGGTTCTGTATTAAGTGGGACGGGAGTTTCTGGAACTGTTTTTGATCCTGCAATCGCTGGTGTTGGAATTCATTCAATAACAGCTGATTATACAGATGTAAATAGTTGTCAAGGTCAAGGAATGATGAGTATAACTGTTCAAGATTGTGCATCAATTGGAACGCTAGAAAGCGATGGTTTTGCAATTCTTCCTAATCCAAATGATGGTAATTTTATCTTAATTGGATTAGAAATAGGTTCTGAGTTTGATGTTTTTGACATGCATGGAAAATTAATAAAACATGCTACAACCGAACTTCAGGAACAAGTTGTAAATCTTGACAATGTTCGTTCAGGAATTTACTATTTGCAATTGGTGAAAAATGGACAATTAAGACAAGTGAAGATTGCAATACTTTAAGCATTAATTAACTAACGTAATAGCCATTTGTCAATTGATGAATGGCTTTTTTGTTCGGTTTTAATTCCGTTCATCATAAAAGTTTGAACCGTTGATTTATTTTAATTAATTTTCTAACCTTAAATTAGAAAGCTAAAGTTATGATCCGTAATACTCTCCTCGTTCTATTTATTTCTTTTGGAAGTTTTGTTTTTTCTCAACAGTATTCTCGCGTTAAAATAAATACTGATATAGAAGGTTTAAAGCAATTATCAGAATTAGGTCTTCCAGTAGATCATGGAACCTATAAATTGAATACCTTTTTCATTTCTGATTTTTCTGAATACGATATTCAAAAGTTAATCGATAATAATTTCAGTTACGAAATTCTAATTGCTGATGTTCAAAAATACTACGTTGACCAAAATTTAAAGCCAGCTGCACCTGCTGAAAAAAATGTAGGTTGTTCAAATGGGTCAAGTGTTTTTAACCCTGCAGTTCCAGCAAATTTTAATTATGGTTCAATGGGAGGTTATTTAACTTATCAAGAAATGTTAGACAATTTGGATGCGATGGCAGCGCAATATCCAACGCTAATTACTGCTAGAGCGCCAATTTCAACGTTTTTAACAATTGAAAATCGTCCAATTTATCACGTTAAAATTTCAGATAATGCATTGACAGACGAAACGGAACCAGAAGTATTACAAACGGCAATTCACCATGCTCGTGAACCAATGAGTATGTCACAAACGATTTTTTATATGTGGTATTTATTGGAGAATTATAATACAAATGATGAGGTGAAATATTTAGTTGACAACACAGAAATATTCTTTGTGCCATGTATTAATCCTGATGGATATATCTATAACGAAACTACTGATCCAGCGGGTGGAGGAATGCACCGTAAAAATAGACGCGACATTGGAACGACGAATAAAGGAGTTGATTTGAATAGAAATTATTCTTACGGTTGGGGCACAACGGGAGTGAGTTTCAATCCTAATGATGATACGTATCCTGGAACTGGTGCTTTTTCAGAAGCTGAAACACAAGCAATGCAATGGTTAGTTCAAAATCACACTTTCATTACTGCTCTGAATTCTCATACGTATGGTAATACTTTACTTTATCCTGTAGGCACAACAACAGCTGAGTTTGCTGATCACAATGACTATTTCGTTGATCTTTCTAATCACATGGTTGCTTTAAATGGATATTTGGCTCAGAAAAGCTCTTCTTTATATCCTGCTTCAGGTGATTCAGATGATTACATGTACAAAGTGGATATTGGGATTGGATTAAAAGACACGATGTTCGTAATGACACCAGAAGTGGGTTCTGATTTCTGGCCTTCGCAAGCTGATATTTTTTCAACATGTCAAGACATGGTTTTCACGAATTTAATTAATTCACATATTACCCACATTTATGTTGTAGTTGATGATACTGATCCTTCAACAGTTGAAACAATGACTGGAAATTTTAACCATTCCTCATTTCGTTTGGGATTGCAAGATGGACCTGTAACAGTATCGATTGAACCACTTTTAAACATTCAATCTGTTGGAGCACCAGTTATTGAAACTTTGCTATTGCGCGAATCACAAACAGGTTCAATATCGTATATTTTGAACCCAGCAATTGCTTTTGGAGATGAAATTAAATACGTTTTAAAAACGGATAATGGACTTTGGACAAAACGTGACACAATTATTAAAACGTTTGGTGCTTTGACATTGCAATTCACAGATGATGCTTCTTCAAATGCCAACTGGACAGGAAATTGGGGGACTACTTTAAGTACATATGTTTCACCTTCGTCTTCTTTTACTGAAAGTAATACGGGGAACTACCCAAACAACACCAATAAAACATATGAGTTGAATCAATCAATCGATTTAACGAATGTTTTTGCAGCTGGGGTTTCTTATTTTGCAAAATGGGAAATAGAAACAGATTTTGATTACTGTCAATTTCAAGTTTCTACAGATAATGGAATAAGTTGGATTGGGCAATGCGGAAATTATACTGTCTTAGGGAATTCAGCAAATGGAAGTGTGCAGCCTGATTTAGAACCTGTTTACGAAGGAACACAATCTTCGTGGGTATTGGAAGAGATTAATTTAAGCGATTACATCGGACAAATAATTAATGTACGGTTTCAATTAGAATCTGATGGAGGAGTAAGACAAGATGGTTTCTATTATGATGATTTTAAAATCGCTTACAATACAAATCCACTTGGATTAGATGAGAATTCATTTGTCGCATTAACTAGTCCAAATCCAGCGAATTCATATGCTTATGTAAGTTTTTCTAAAGTAATTACAAACGGTAAAGTTGAATTATTTGATCAAAATGGAAAGCTTGTTCAGTCGCAATTGATAACAGAACAGACAAATAAAGTTTTATTGAATACAGAAACCTTACTTCAAGGTATTTATACTGTTCATGTAACTGATTATAATACGGTTTCTAAACCCGTAAAATTGGTTGTTGTTCATTGAAACTTTCACTGCGATTATCACTTATTATTGTTTTAAAATGGTGTAAATAATTGGTTGTAAAAACGACATTTTAAGAAATGTTAATTATTCAGATAAACTATTTAACTCATCTATTTGTAATCATCTCTAAAAAAGTCGTTGAGTCAACTGGTCTTTTCGCTAAAATCAGTTTTCAACTTACCGTTATTCATTTAGAACCTAAGACCACCCTTTCTTCCGAATATAAATATGCTTACTGTTTTTCTTACCTGTATCACGTTCATCTATTTCAAAGATATTCATGCTTTTTATCAAAGGAAACATTTTCGCAAAACCATAATTTCTAGGGTCAAAATCTGGTTTCTTTTTGAGGACCAAATTACCCAACTCACCCAAGAAAGTCCAACCATTTTCATCCGCTAAATCAGCAACGCTAAGCGTTAATAATTTTATTATTTCAGGATCAATTTTACTCAAGGGCGTATTTTTTACTGGAGCTGAATTTTTTGCAGTACTCTTTTTCCCATTTACTTCTTGAACTTCAAGTTGAGGTTTTAAGATTTCTATGTAAATGAACTTATCGCATGCTGTTATAAATGGTAAAAGTGTTTTCTTTTCTCCAATACCGATAACTTTCATTCCAGCTTCTCTTAATCGAGTTGCAAGTCGTGTGAAATCGCTATCACTTGATACAATACAAAAACCATCTACTTTTCCCGTATAAAGAATGTCCATAGCGTCAATGATCAATGCGCTATCAGATGCGTTTTTTCCAGTAGTATAACTGTATTGTTGAATCGGAGTGATGGCGTTTTCAAGTAATACCTTTTTCCATCCAGCCACATTAGGTGTTGTCCAATCGGCATAAATTCGTTTGAAAGTAGGTGTGCCATATTTGGCAATTTCTTCAAACATTTCTTTTACATACGTATATGAAACATTGTCAGCATCTATTAATACTGCAAGTTTTAAATCTATTTTTTTTTCCATAATTCATCATTTCAAATTAGCTATTTGAGCTCATTTTTTAATAAAGAAAATATCAGAATTTGAGATCGTAGATTGGTTATTTTTTTTGAAAATGTATTGACCAATCATCATTAGCATTCTTTAAAGCTAGTTAAAAGAATTGAAAAAAGGATATTATACAATTATTTTGATTTCAATAAAGATTAATAAATAGGTCATTTTTCCCAGCAAATTGATCTGAATTCGGCATTTGAAAAATCTTCATCTTGAATTTTGTAATTGCCGGTTATACCTCCTAAATAGCCAAGAGATATATAGTCTTCACTTAATATTTGCGAAGTCATGTCAGCGCCACACGTGCCAAGATCAAAAACATAAACATTTTCTTCTTGGAATTTGTATTCTTTCACATTCGCCCCATTTTCACAACAGTGCACTTCAAATTCTGTTATTTTATTCTTTATACAAGTTGGCAATTTATACTTTAATGGTTGACAACTTGTGAGAGCAAGTATGAAAAATATTGAAAGAATAAATGTGAATTTCATTGTGTAGTTTTAAGTGTCATCTGAAAAACGAAATAATAATAGTTTTATTGAAAATACGTAAAGTTTCAATTCCTCAATTTTTTCTGTTTTTATGTTATTGCTTTCATTATTTTTGAACCTATATAATTAGAATTATGAAAAGCCTCATTTCCATCTTATTTCTTTGCCTTATTTCTTTGAATCTTTTATGTCAAAATACAACTAAACCAAAATTAATTGTTGGAATTGTAATTGATCAAATGTGCTATGAATATTTGTACCGTTATCAAGATAAATTTAGTGAAAATGGCTTTCGTAAAATAATGGAAAACGGCACTAATTGTCGAAATACACAATACAATTTTGTCCCTACATTTACAGGGCCAGGTCATGCTTCAATTTACACTGGAACGACTCCAAATAATCATGGAATTGTTGCGAATGATTGGTTTGAACGTGAATCTGGATTGGTTATAAATTGTGTTGATGATTTAAAGGTTAAACCTGTTGGGACATCGTCATCTGATGGGCTTTGTTCACCACATCATTTGAAAACAAATACAATTACCGATCAATTAAAGCTAACATATCCAAATGCAAAGGTAATTTCCATGTCAATAAAAGATCGTGGAGCTATCTTGCCAGGTGGACATCTCAGTGATGGTTCGTACTGGTTTGATTATTCATCAGGAAAATTCATCACCAGCTCATTTTTCGAGAATGAGTTACCACAATGGCTAATAGATTTTAATGCCAAAGATGCGGTTGTTAATTACATGAAACAAACGTGGAATACGTATTTAGATATTGCAGCATACAAGGAAAGTGGACCAGATAATTCCCCTTATGAACATTTGTTGCCCGGAAAAACTTCTCCTACTTTTCCTTATAATTTGCAAGAAATGACAGGTGGTAAGCCAAACTATGAATTGTTTGTTGAAACGCCATTTGCTAATTCTTATTTGACTGATTTAGCAATCAATTCATTAAAAGGTGAATGTTTAGGAACTGATCAACAAACAGATATGCTCTGTATTAGTTATTCTACTCCTGATATTGTTGGACATTCATTTGGACCTTATTCAATTGAATTGGAAGATGTTTACATTCGGTTAGATTTGGATTTAGCCAAACTTATCAAGCAATTGGAAGAAACTGTTGGGAAAGATGAGTTTGTATTGTTTTTGACTGCTGATCATGCTGTTGTTCCAGTTCCACAATATTTAATTGACAAGAAATTACCTGGAGGTTATGTTTTTCTTACTGAACCGATATTAAAATTGAAAAAAGAACTTGTCTCTAAATATGGCAAGGATTTAATCTTGGATCAAAAGAATTTGAATATTTATTTAAATCATCCATTGATGGATTCCTTGAAATTAGATTGGAATGAAGTAGCTGAATATGTTGCAACGAAAATAGCATTATGGGAAAATGTGAAAGTTGCATTTACGGCTGATGAGTTATTGAATACAGGAAATGACAATGAATGGAAAGATATGGTTCGCAGAGGTTATCATCCGAAAGAGAGCGGTGACGTTTTGTTTTTATTGGAGCCAGGTTATTTACCAAAGACTGTTGATTCAGATTTAGCTAGAAAGGGAACGAGCCATGGTTCTGCATTTAATTATGATACGCATGTTCCATTGATTTGGTTTGGGAAGGATGTGCCTAAGCAAGAAATTTTTCGAAGAATTAATATCACCGATATCTCTGCAACATTAACACATTTGCTTTATTTACAAAGAAATGGATCTATGACAGGTGAACCGATTTTGGAATTATTGAACCGTTAAAGCATTAATGGTTTTAAGAATGTCCTCAGGTGATAAATATATATTCATCTTGAATTCTTTGTATTTGAAAGTTGCGTTAGATTCATTTTGAACATAATTTGACCAATCAAAAAGCTGCCAACCTAAACCTCGGTTAATAGTGTTTAAATCGATTTCTTTCTCAAATTTGGCTTTCGTTTTTTTACTGGAATAGGAAATTCCGCGCGCTATTATTCCAAATAATGAACGTGATTGATAATCTGAAAAGTGCGAAAATTCATGTGCAAATAATCCGATTTTAGCATTAAAAGGAATATCGCTCAAAGAAATAATACTATCGGATTTATTCGTGTTGATTCGAATGACATAAGTCCGGTTACCTTTTTTCGAAAATAGTAAAGAACTAATTGTGGGACGAGCATTAAGAGTAGTTTTGATTTCTTTTCCTTTGAAAATTATTTTTCTACCACTTAATTCTGGAAAAAAACTGAGTGCAATTAAGACGGACATTTCGTCGGTTTTAGGACAATTGTATAGATTACAATTATCACTATCAATGGATAATTTCCTAATGTCATAGTTACAAGAATCAATTTTTCTTGAAAAGTTATTTTGAGCCATTGAATTCAAACACACTAAGAATGGAATAAGATAAAAGGAAATTCTCATGATTAATACTTCATAGTAAAAGTTAAATTCGTTTATGCAAGGTTTTTTAGATTGTGTTTATTTCGAATATATTTAATTAGTTCCAAAATAAACAATAAAATGAATGCCGAGATAAAGGCAATTGCGAGATGATAAAACCCCGGAAATTGAAAACTGAAGAGTGCTGAGAGAGATGGGAATATAAAAATTAAACAAAGTAGGCTAAATGCAGTAATCAAAATAAGTTTAGCCGACCAATTTTTATTAAATAATACGGAAATAAAACTCCTTGTTAACGAAAGTTTATTCAGAATTAAAAATAAATTCCCAACAATTAACGTCGTAAAAGTTATTGCTCTAACTTCACCTTCTGAATGGCCTTCTCTTTTCGTTAAATACAAAACTAATACTACCAATAGTAAAAGTAATGCACCATGCGAGACGCTTAATATTATTTTTTTAAACCCAAAAAATGGTTTGGACGGATCTCTTGGTGGTTTGGACATAATTCCTTTTTCTTCATCTTCAGATTCAAAAGCAACCGAGCTTATTGGGTCAATTATTAATTCCATAAACACAATGTGCAGTGGCATTAATAAAATAGGTATATGCAGAAAAAAAGCGGGAATCATTGTTAAACCAATTATAGGAATGTGTATGGCCAAAATATAAGACATCGCTTTTTGCAAATTATCAAATATTTTTCTACCCATTCTTATTGCTCCTACAATAGAAGTGAAATTATCATCTAATAAAACCAAAGAGGACGCTTCTCTTGCGACATCAGTTCCTTTATTACCCATTGCAATACCGATATGAGCAGCTTTTAATGCTGGCGCATCGTTGACACCATCACCAGTCATGGCTACAATCTCACCATTTCTTTTTAACGCTTCTACAATTCTTAATTTTTGTTCCGGTTTTACTCGTGCTAAAATTGAAATCGTTTTGATTTTTTCATCAAGTTCTTTTTCCGATAAGACTTCTAATTGAGCACCTGTGAGAAGTCCTTTTTCGGATAATCCAATTTGCCTTCCAATGTTTAAAGCCGTTTCAGGGAAATCTCCTGTAATCATAATCACTCTAATTCCTGCCGTTGAACATTCTTGAATTGCTGCTGGAACTTCTGGTCTGATCGGGTCTTCCAAACCAATTAAACCTATGAATTTGAGTTGTATCGAAGATTGATTTTCAGGAAGATTTTTTTGGTCAAATAGTGCACTTGCAACAGCAATAACCCTTAATCCTGAACTAGCGAGCTCGTTTACTTTAGCGATATATTTTTGCTTCAGCGCTGAATCTAATTTACACAAATCAAAAATTGTCTCGGGAGCGCCTTTTGTTGCAGCGATGTACTCATTTGTATCTGCTAGTTTATATATGCGTGTCATGGCCATTAATTCATGACTAAAAGAAAATTCTTTGAAAAATTCAGGTGATTTCTCTTGTTCTAAGTTTTCCAATTTTGATTCAATTATTGCTTTCTCCATTGGGTCAATACTAGTTGGTGTCGTTGCCAAAAAGCACTTATAAAGTAAATCTGATATTGACGCTTTATTTTTTAAAAAATCATTTTTTAAAATGAAACTTGAACCGTCAGATAGTGCGGCTAAAACCATTTTATTTTGAGTGATTGTGCCCGTTTTATCGCTACACAGCACTGTTGCTGAACCTAACGTTTCAATTGCCGAAGGTTTGCGAGTAAGAACATTTTTTTTAGACAATCGCCAAGAACCAAGTGCAAGGAAAATTGTTAAAACAACTGGAAATTCTTCAGGTAAAATTGCCATCGCTGACGATAGACCATTTAAAATTGATTGTATAAGATTACCTCGAGTGAAATAAAACAATAAGACAACAGAAATACATAAAATAGCACCAATTATTCCAATATTTCGTATGAATTTCTTCATTTCAGATTGTAATGGTGTGACTTCCTCTTTTATTTCGTTCAGTGTTTTACCGATTTTTCCAAATTCTGTAGCGTGACCAGTATGAAGAACAGTAAATGTTCCTCTTCCTTTTGTTACAAGAGTTCCATTTAAAATTAAATTTTTATCAGAATTCACTTTTTTAATTACGGGGATAGACTCACCAGTTATCAAGGATTCATCTATTTCTAGATTGGTTGATTCAATAAGCTCCCCATCTGCCGATATTCTATCTCCTTCATTGATAATTACTATATCACCAGGTACAACTTCCCTACTTGGAATTCTAATTTCAATCCCATTTCGTATCACTAAAGTTCGAGGTGACGATAATCTTTTTAGTGCTTCAAGTGCTTTCTCTGTTTTTCTGTGTTGGAGGAAAGTTATTGTAATGATTAATAAAATAGTCGATAATAAAATAATTCCCTCTTTGTAATCGCCTAATAAAATATAGAGTAAACCACATGAAATTAATAGAATGAACATAGGTTCTTTTATAACTTCAAGAATTATTTTAAAGATAGTTTTAGGTTGCGAGTTGGATAATTCGTTGAATCCAAATTCTTTCAATTTTAATTGAACTTCTTTATCACTTAATCCTAATATCATCTCTCATGTGGTTTTATTTATTTAAATTAATGAAAATTAAGATGAATTGACAGTTCATAGTATTAATTATTTTTTTAATAAATTTAAAAACACACACGAATAACAGCTTCTAAATATATTTACTTAGCACTAAATGCCGACAACGAGGAATATTTAATATGTTGTTGTGGAAATGGTCCCTTTGAAATTCACGATAAAAGTTGGTTTGAATTTGATTCGAGTTGATGAAATTGAATAAATAGGACCAAATTAATTGCTTTTTACTTTTTTAATTATTCATTTTAGATAAAAGTTTACGAGTTATATGTAAAACTGTTGAAAACTTAGTTGAAAACCTTATTTCGTAGTAGGTTAACTAACTTTATTTCAATGTTAAATTTGTAACAAGAAACAACAAAACGTAGATCAATGCTGAGTGCTATTCTGAAAAAGAAATTATCTGACAACCAAGTTGCAAATGTTTTCATAAATTCAATCTTCGATTCAGTAGACAATGGCTTTTTAGAAGTCGCTCAATTGATTAATGAAGATGTCGCTTTTATCAAATCACCTGAAATTTCAGAAAAAGACAATGGCGAATTTGGTTTAATAGTGATTGTTGGTAATTTATCATTTCTTGAAAGTACTTTTGATGCCGATCAAGCAGGAAGAGTTGAGAAAATTGTTTTTGAGAAATTAGCCAAAATGTATGAAATGCCTGAAGCTGATTTCTGTAAGTTGATTCGTGAATATCAATCATTTATTTCAAGAGTAAATCATCCTTCAAAAAACATGGTTTATGGAATGTCAAAAGCAGTTTTCCATAAGTATAATTTGAATGAAGTTCAAGATGAATATTTTAAAAGAATGCAAGCTCCAAATCCTTTGTTCTTAAAACGAATGGATGAAATAATGACCAATTTTATTTGGAATTGGGATGCTTTTTTCAAAAAGTATAAGATGAATTAGTAAGAATCGCGTTATAATTATTTCCTTACAATAAACCAATTATTCAACAAATCTATTCTATTATAAAGCATTTCTTCTTCCGTTTTATAATCGATCAATTGAAACCCTGCATATTTGCAAATTGCATGACCTGCAGCAGTATCCCACTCCATCGTTGGTGCAAATCTTGGATAACAATCTGCTAAACCTTCAGCTACCATGCATAATTTCAATGAACTCCCTTTTGAAATTGATTCTATAGTGCCATGAATAGCTTCTAATTCGGTAATGAATGAAATAGTTTCTTTTGATAAATGAGAGCGACTTGCAACGACAGTATAATTTCGTTTTTGGGTTGGAAAAGGTAATTTGATGCAGTTTGTTTTTATTTCATGGAAAGGAGTTGAGCTATCAACGGATGATACTTTAAATGAGCCAGATTGATTATCTCCAAAATATAATTCTTTTGTAACCGGAACATATATAACTCCTAAAATGGGGATTTGATTTTCAATTAAAGCAATATTTACAGTGAATTCACCATTTCTTTTGATAAATTCCTTGGTGCCATCAATCGGGTCAACAATCCATAATTTATCCCATTGAACTCGCTGTGCATATGGTATTACTTTTCCTTCTTCTGATAAGACTGGAATATTTGTTATCTCTAATCTTTCTTGAATTATATGATGTGCGGTTACATCGGCTTTTGTTAATGGTGAATCATCTTTTTTGTATTCAATAGAAAAATCCTCAGAATTATATATTTCTATTATACTTTTCCCCGCCTCTAATGCCGCTTTAATAGCTGTTTCAAGAAAGTAGTCTAAATTTTCAATCATGTTGATTCAATTTTACTAATACAAGATTAATAATTTTCGAAATTGCTTGGTCATTTGCAATCTCTGACGTATTTATAATCAGGCTTGGAGATTCTGGTATTTCATATGGTGAAGAAATCCCTGTAAAATTCAATATTTCACCTTTTATAGCCTTTTCATAGAGGCCTTTTGTGTCTCGCTCGATACATACTTCGATAGGAGTGTTTACGTAAATTTCAATGTAATTTTCAATTCCTACACTTTTTTTAACCTTCTCTCGATCAGCATTAAAAGGTGAAATAAATGCAGCAATCGTAACCAATCCCGCATCTATCATGAGTTTTGAAACTTCACCAACTCTTCGGATATTTTCAGTTCGATCTGTTTCTGAAAAAGAAAGATCTTTGTTTAAGCCTAATCGAACATTGTCTCCATCGAGAAGATACGTGTGAATACCACGACTTAAAAGTTCTATTTCAAGTAAGTTTGCTAAAGTCGATTTACCACTTCCTGACAATCCTGTAAACCAAACAAGAAAAGATGAATGTTGATTCAGCTTGTTTCTGTCTTGCCTTTTTACAGCATATTGTTGTCTTGTCAGATTATTCATTCTTCTGCTTCTTAAATCTTCAATTTCTTTGTTTCCTTCCTTAGGTTGATTTAGTTACCAGCAACATAAACAACTTTTTTAGTTTCAAAAAATTCTTCGTTGAAATACTTATTTAAAGGTGTTGTTTTATGTTTTTGTTTCAAAGGTTTTAATTCTTCCTTCAAATCTCCTCCTTTCAAGTATAAAATGCCATTTGGAAGAGTATTATTACTTTTTTTATTGAATTTCCCCCTTGTCCAATATAAAAATGCAGGCATTGCTGTAACAGCTCTACTCACAATGAAATCAAATTTTTCTTTTAGTGATTCTGCTCTTCCATGGATACCAACAACATTTGTTAACCCAAGACTTTCAGCAACTTCATTTACTACTTTGATCTTCTTTCCTACGGAGTCAATCAATGTGAATTGGCAATTAGGAAAAAGAATGGCTAAAGGAATACCAGGAAAACCGCCACCTGTTCCGATATCTAAAATTGATGTGCCATCTTTAAATGTGATTATTTTTGCTATTCCCATTGAATGAAGCACATGTCGTTCATAAAAGTTTTCAGTATCTTTTCTGGATATGACATTAATTTGTTCGTTCCAGAATTTATACAAACCTTCTAATTCTGTCAATTGTTTACGCTGTAAATCAGTTAAATCGGGAAAATATTTTTCAATTGTCTTCATTATTGACGGATTATTTTTGGTTATATAAAATGATTGTGTTGATCAAAATCAAATAATATCAACCTATTAATTCTAAAGAATTTAGATGCTATCTTTTGTTTTCAGCATCATCGTTGCTAAGAAATCTCTCGCTCTAAATAATTGCGCTTTAACAGTTCCTAGCGGCAAAGATAGCTCTTCAGCAATTTCTTCATAACTCAATTCTTCGAAATACCTTTTCTCTACGAGTTCACGGTATCTTGGTTTTAACTTACTCACTAGCATACGCATGTGAATAATCTTTTGACCATGAATAATTGTCTCTTCTGGATCCATGGTGTAAGAACGAGCATCAACGAAAATAACTTCACCATCATCTGTTTTGTAACCCGTGTCCATTGACGTAACTTTAATACGCTTCTTTCTTATAAAATCAATACAATTATTTGAAGCAATTTTGAATAACCACGTACTAAAAGCAAAACTAGGTGAATATTGATCAAGACGACTAAAAGCTTTACCAAAAGCTTCAATTGTTAAATCGTCAGCGTCGTCGGTATGCTTAACCATTTTAAACATGGTGTAATAAATCGATTCACGATAACGCTCCATTAATTCAGCATAAGCAGCTTGATTACCTTTTTTTGCGGCCTCAACAAGAATGAGGTCGTGCTTTGCTTTATCTGATAAATGTTCTATTTCTACCATTTATTTGGTTCCTTTTTCTCCGAAGTATAGTAAATTATCGGAATCAAAAAGACGTATAATATGTCCCAAAGAGGTAAGTATTTAATAAAACTTTTTTCGTGAAGTTTCATAAAACACCGACCCTGAATCCACCATTTTACAAGTACAGTGAACGCAAAAATCGATAATGTCAACCAACGGAAATCCGTATTAAACAACAAAATAACAAAAGAAACAAGCAACATCAACATGGTAAATGGATATATTCCTAACACCGCTTTTTTAATAACTCCGTATCTATTGGCTGTACTGTAATGTCTCGTTTTTTGTCGGATCCAAGAACTCCAGGAATTATTTGCTTCTGAATAGCAATAGGAATATTTATCAAGATTAATTGCATAGTTTTTCTTCTTGGCGGCTTCTTGAATGAATAGATCGTCGTCGCCAGAAGGAAGTGAATAGTGAGTTTTAAATCCTTGAACTGAATTGAATACATTTTTTGTATAAGCCAAATTTCTTCCTACTCCCATGTAAGGTAATTTGGCTAATGCCATCGAAAAATAATTTATAGCAATCCAGGCTGTGTCAAAACGAATTATACGATTTAAAAAACCTTTTTGGGAAATATAAGGTCCATAACCCATTACAATTTCTTTTCCTGGAACAAAATGTTGAGCCATACTTTTTAACCAGCGATTAGATGATGGTTTACAGTCAGCATCCGTAAAAAGCAAATGCTCGTATTTTGCTCCTTTAATTCCTAGCGTGAGGGGCAGTTTTTTTCCCGGTTTCAAATGCTTGCTTTTTGCTACCTCAATCACCCTTAAATTTGGATATTGTTGACAATAAGCGTTTAAAAGATAGGCTGAATCATCAACAGATTGATGGTTAATCACGATTACTTCAAATTGTGGGTAGTTTTGTTGTAATAATAAAGGTAAATTGTCATACAAGTTGTCGGATTCATTTCTGGCTGCAACAATTATACTTACCGAAGGTAAATTAGTATCGTCAATCAAATCTTTCTCCTTAAAAAATGCTAATCTACTGTATATAAAAAAAGTATATATGAGATTAATAAACGCCATAAAGAAGAAAAACACAAAGGTAATAAGTGGGATTCCGAATTCAAATATTGGTAAAAATTTCATTCCTTTATAAAGCTTTAGTGCAAAGATGGGGTGCATAATGAAATACATGTATCTTTGTGGCGTTTATTTTTCAACAATTTATGCACTTCGATTTACAATTTACAGATTCAAAAACAAAAGCGAGAGCTGGACTACTTCATACCGATCATGGTGTGATTGAAACTCCTATATTCATGCCTGTAGGTACTGCAGGAACAGTTAAAGGTGTTCATCAACAAGAACTTAAAAGTGAGGTGAATGCTCAAATAATTCTGGGAAACACGTATCATTTATATTTGCGACCAGGATTAGAGGTGTTGGAGCAGGCTGGAGGATTGCACCAATTTATTGGTTGGGACAAGCCAATTTTAACGGATAGTGGCGGATATCAAGTTTATTCAATGTCTGGTTCACGTAAAATTATCGAAGAAGGAGTAAGATTTCAATCGCATATTGATGGAAGTTATCATTTCTTTACACCTGAACGTGCAATTGATATTCAAAGAACAATTGGTGCTGATATCATTATGGCTTTCGACGAATGTACACCATATCCTTGTGAATATGACTATGCAAAGCAGTCAATGCACATGACGCATCGGTGGTTGAAAAGATGCTTTAGCCAAATGGAAATAACAGAACCAAAATACGGTTTCGAACAAGCGCTTTTTCCTATTGTTCAAGGTAGTGTTTATAAAGATTTAAGAACTGAATCAGCTGAAACAATTGCGTCTCATAATGCTGTTGGAAATGCAATTGGTGGTTTGTCTGTGGGTGAACCTGATGAAGAGCTATATAGCATGACCGATTTAGTTTGTTCAATACTTCCGAAGGAAAAACCACGCTATTTAATGGGAGTGGGCACACCTGTTAATCTATTAGAATGCATTTCAATGGGCGTTGATATGTTTGATTGCGTTATGCCTAGTCGAAATGGAAGACATGGGATGCTTTTTACTTCTGAAGGAATTATCAATATTAAAAATGAAAAATGGCAATTTGATTTTTCTGCTATTGACCCAAATGGAACTGCTTCTGTGGATCAAGTTTATTCAAAAGCATACCTAAGACATCTAATTAAATCAAAAGAGAATTTAGGAATTCAAATTGCAACTATTCATAATTTAGCTTTTTATTTAGCATTGGTAAAAGAAGCTCGTAAACAAATAATCGATGGAACTTTCAGCCAATGGAAGGATAAAATGATTCCAAAATTGCAAAATAGGTTATAATTAATGCTTAAAATTTTAGATAGATATATAATAAGAAAGTTTCTCACGACATTTTTTTTCATGTTGGGGGTGATTATGCTTCTTTCTATGGTGTTCGATTTATCTGAAAGGTTAAGTGAATTTATTGATAACCAAGCACCATTATCAGCAATTATTTTTGATTATTACTTGAATTTTATACTGTTTTACGGTAATACTTTTTCATCAATGATCATTTTCGTTTCTGTGATTTGGTTCACAGCAAAAATGGCGCAGGATACTGAAATAATTCCGATGTGGAATAGTGGGAAACCATTCCATAGGTTTTTAAGACCATATATGATTGCAGCAACAGTTTTAATGCTTATTTCATTGGTAATGAACCATTTTGTTTTGCCAAAATCAAATCAAACTAGGTTGGATTTTGAAGAACGATATTATAGAGAGTCGATGTCTGTTAGTGATTATCATGCTGAATATCCTGGGAATCAAGTTGTATATTTCTCGAATTTTACAACCGAAGAAAAAATTGTGAATGATTTTGTTTTGGAACAATGGGATGATAATAATAAAATCACCTATTTCATTAAAGCTCGTTCTGCAAAAAATATTGAAGGTACGAATCAATGGATACTGAATGATTATTTTGAAAGATATATAGGGTATCCCAATGATCGCATTGTTGAAGGTCAGAAGAAAGATACTATTTTCAAATTTAAAATAGATGAAATGGCTCAAAGAGATAATGTTGCTGAAGCAATGACATATACTCAATTGAAATCATTTATTAAAAGAGAAAAAGAAAAAGGATCTGGTAATGTTCCGATGTATGAAATTGAATTGTACCAAAGAACGTCTTATCCTTTTGCTACTTATGTTTTAACAATAATAGGTGTGTCAGTATCCTCACGTAAGAAAAGAGGAGGAATTGGAGTTAATATTGCTTTGGGACTTGGGATAATTTTCATCTATATCTTTGCTATGAAAATAACGACTGTTGCAGCAATAAATGTTGGCTTGCCAGCATCCATTGCAGTTTGGATTCCAAATATTATGTTTGGAATTATCGCCTATATTTTATATCGTTTTGCTCAAAAATAGGAATGTATAAATTACTGCTAATAGTATTTTTTTTTCAACTAGTAGATTTAAAAGCACAAGTTGTAAATATCGAAAACAGAAGGATTTACGACGATACATTAGGGTGGAGTGGAGCGCTCGACGCTAGTTTCTCCGTTGTCAATAATAAAGAGGTCTTGATAAATGCTAATTTCCGCCCCCGAATACAGTATAAAACCAAAAAGCACTATTTTTTGTTTCTTACTGATTGGTATTATTCAAAAGGAGCAAGCCAAGTTTTTGCAAATAGTGGAATGATGCATTTTCGTTATGCGTATCGTTTGCAAAGAAAAGTAAGTACAAAAAAAAGTCCATGGAAATGGGAAAGTTATGCACAAGTTCAATATAATCAATTACTAGACCAGCGAATCCGTTCAGTTATTGGATCAGGAATTAGGTTAAAAGTATTAGACAAAAGTGGTTATAGAATTTTTACCGGAACGTCCACTTTTTTTGAACATGAAGAAATTGAATCTTCTCAAATAATTAATAAGGACTATCGATGGAGTAATTATTTATCGTGGTATTTTAATCCGAAGTCGAAGTTTTCATTTTCAGCAGTAACGTATTTTCAGCCACTTTGGCGAGACTTTAAAGATTTTAGATTCATGGGTCAATATAGTGTTATGTTTCAAGTTTTAAAAAGGACTGATTTGCGTTTTGAATGCAATAATTATTATGATTCAAGACCTGCCGACAATGTTCGGAACTGGATGTTTAATGCAACAATTGGTGTGCATATGCGATTAGGGGAATAAAAAAAGCCACATTAAAACTAATTAATGTGGCTTTGAGTCTTAGTTGAAATTATTTTTGTTTCAGAATTTCGATTTCTTTTTGCATTTCTTCAATTATCTTTTGTTGTTCTTTAATTGCTTCAACAAGAATTGGAACAATCTCAATATAACTAACTGTTTTCATTTGCTCAGCTTCATTCGATTCATTAGTACCCCGAACAGTACTCTTAATATGTGGGATATTTTTCTCACGTACAAGATTTGGTAAAATTTGTTCAACTTCTTGAGCAATAAATCCATAATTAATACCTGCTTTTAATCCCAAATCTGGAAAAGCTGTTAAGTTATGTTCGTATGTTGTTCCTCTTAAATTCTTAACAATATTTAATGCATTTGGAATTGTTTGTATGTTTTGCTTTAACCTTTGATCAGATGCTACACCGAAAAAACCAGTATAACCTAAATCTCCTTGAAACAAACCACCCCAGCCTGTAGTTGGAGCTCCGTTTGACCCATTCACACCGTTATTCGTTCCTGCACCTGCAATACCTCGGACTCCAGCACCAGAAGTGTTCGTGCCATAATATTCTCCTTGCACTCCTGCGAATATAGTTGCTCCGGTAGTAATAGACCCATAAATACCAGATCCATTAAATGCACTATAACCATTTACAGCCCATGGGAAAGTAACATTGGATACACCATTCATTAAATCTCCGGCTAAAATTGTATTTGTTGTACCAATAAAAAATTCTCCAAGATTTGAAAGCCTACCTCTAACTATATTGTTAGAAACTAAATCCATATGATTATTGGATGAAGTTCCTAAAAATCCAGTAGCTGCTAGAGCATTGGTTCCTGCAGTATTTGGTGCAGCTATCCAATATTGTCCCAAAGTAGTTACTGGTGCCAAAGATCCCGCAGTACCATTTATGGTTAAAGTCCCACTTGCATTTACTGTTGGTGTTGTTAAATTCCATGTCGGCCCTGTTAATCCAGTTGGTCCAGTTGGTCCCGCTGGTCCTGTTGCGCCTGTTGCGCCTGTAGCTCCATTAGTTCCCGCTGGTCCTGTTGCACCTGTTAATCCAGTTGGTCCCGTTGGTCCTGTACCACCCGTTGGTCCTGTAGCACCAGTTAAACCTGTTGGTCCAGTTAAACCTGTCGCACCTGTTGGTCCCGTCAATCCAGTTGCTCCAGTTAAACCTGTCGCACCCGTTGGTCCTGTAGCACCAGTTAAACCTGTTGGTCCAGTTAAACCTGTCGCACCCGTTGGTCCCGTCAATCCAGTTGCTCCAGTTAAACCTGTCGCACCTGTTGCTCCTGGAGCACCGTTAATTCCGTCTATTCCATTAGTTCCTGCTGGTCCTGTAGCACCTGTTGGCCCCGTTAATCCCGTTGGTCCCGTTAAACCTGTCGCACCAGTTGCTCCTGGAGCACCGTTAATTCCATCTATTCCATTAGTTCCTGCTGGTCCTGTAGCGCCTGCTGGTCCCGTTAAACCTGTTGGTCCAGTTAATCCTGTTGCGCCCGTTGCTCCCGGAGCACCGTTAATTCCATCTATTCCATTAGTTCCTGCTGGTCCTGTAGCACCCGTTGGTCCAGTTAATCCTGTTGCACCCGTTGCTCCTGGAGCACCGTTAATTCCATCTATTCCATTAGTTCCTGCTGGTCCTGTAGCACCCGCTGGTCCAGTTAATCCAATTGCTCCTGGAGCACCGTTAATTCCATCTATTCCATTAGTTCCTGCTGGTCCTGTAGCACCTGTTGGTCCAGTTAATCCAATTGCACCCGGAGCGCCATTAATTCCGTCTATACCGTTAGTTCCTGCTGGCCCTGTCAATCCTGTTGCACCTGCTGGTCCTGCTGGTCCTGTTGGTCCAGGTGAACTAGATAGTCCTGTCGCACCTTGAGGTCCCGTTGCACCCGTTGCACCCGTTGCACCTGTTGGTCCTGCTGGTCCTGCTGGTCCTACAGTTCCTGCGCATAAATTTTGCCATCCAGTTGCAGTAATAAAATAATAAAAACAGTTAATATCAGTATCATAAACTAATAGCGCATTTGCTGGAGCAACAATAGCTGTTCTTTGAGCAGATGTCATTCTAGGCACCAGAACTCCTTTATTTGTTGCTTGCATTTCTAATACAGAACTTGCATCTGGTGTTGTTGTTCCAATTCCCACATTGTTTTGTCCAAATGCTGAATTAAAACAAACAAATAATAGAGAATTCAATAATGTTAATTTAAGTAATTTCATCTTGAAATAAATTGATTTATGTATTAATAGTTAAGGGTAATATGACCTTGTTTTAAAAAATCCTTAGAAGCGGATTTGGCTTTTATAAAATAGAAGTAAGTTCCTTCAGTACATAAATTACCTCCAGTTGTTCCATCCCATTGTTTTGTAATATCATTTGATTCGAATACAACATCGCCCCATCTGTTCAAAATAGTTATATTATATTCTGTAATTCCTTTTGCAGTTACAAAATAAGAATCATTTGCACCATCATTATTAGGTGTAAAAACATTTGGGATTATTAATTCTTCATTAATATTAGTTAATACGAAAGGTTGGTATCCATCAGAAAAATCCCAACTTGCCTTCTGAACATATGAATAAGTTAAAGCACCCTCAGAAGTTAATCCCATATCATTCCACATACTCGTATTATCAGTCCAATGCGCCATATTTGCCCAATCGCCATCTGTAGCTGGTACATAAGTTAATGTCACATTCGCTTTTGTTGTACCAGAAGTTTGTTCTATGGAATGATAAAATAAAGTATTTGCTGCAGAAACATCTGCGTCATGTTGAGATAAAAAATAACCATCATTATCAGCAATGACATTATTCATTCTAACTCCATATTCATTAGAAGAGGATGCTGATGGCTGAATGGTTGCTGCACGATATCGTAAAGTACCGTTGCTTGATCCTACAGGGAAGTTGTATGTGTTAGTTGAATTTGTCTTCCACAACAAATAACCCGGAATTTCACTGCTAACAAAACCCTCGTTTCCAAAAATTAAAGAATTAGTAATAGCGCCGTTTGAAGGATTTAAAACAGATAAATCATTTGTTTGAGTCGAACATTCTCTATCATTTAAAGTAAGTTGCCCAGTAACAGAAATTCTTGCATTAACGTTTTGTAATGTTTTTTTTCTGTTATTTCCAGTGCCATTTCCAGTCAATATTAAATTATTGAATTCTGAAATTGTATTATTAGTACTTGTGATAAATTGTTCAGTATTTCCATAAAGATTAACAGTACTAGCACCTGCTGTAAAAAAAGCATCGTTGACCCAATCTTGTTCAATTTTATAAGTACCATTGCCTGACAAATTGGATATTGTACTAATTGTTAATGTTCCAGGTGATAAATTGGTTGCATTTTTAGTTACTAAAATATCACCATTATTGGTTATTTGGGAAGAATTAGTAAGTGATAATCCACCGTTACAGTTCAGAATTCCGCCTGAATTCACAAATAAAGTAGCTCCATTCGTAAACATTGTTTGCGCAAAAAATTGAAAAGATATTGTTTGCAGTATCACTGCTATAGTAATAGTAATTTTTTTATTCATGGTTAAGGTTGTTAATGCAAAATTACAATGGAAATTTTTATTTAAAAAATTTTTTTTCGATAAATTAATAAAACAGTGCAAATAGACCAATATTCAGTTAGCAAAATAAATAATTCATTACATTTGTAACACATTTATTATTTATGGAAAGTACTTTGCAACAAGAAGCAACATTGGAACAAGCAATCGATCTTGGTTTACGTCAAGATGAGTTTGAAATGATTAAAGAAATTTTAGGAAGAACGCCTAATTTTACTGAAACTGCCGTTTATTCAGTTATGTGGTCAGAGCATTGTTCTTATAAAAATTCAATAGTTTGGTTGAAGACTTTACCCAAAGATGGTCCACATATGTTAGTCAAGGCAGGTGAAGAAAATGCTGGAATGGTTGATATTGGTGGTGGATTAGGATGTGTTTTTAAAATCGAATCACATAATCATCCAAGTGCTCTAGAACCTTATCAAGGTGCAGCTACTGGAGTTGGAGGTATAAATAGAGATATTTTTACAATGGGAGCAAGGCCAATTGCTCAGTTAAATTCTTTGCGATTCGGGAATATTGAAAACGATAGAACTAAATGGCTTGTTAAAGGCGTAACTAAAGGAATTGGGGATTATGGAAATGCTTTCGGTATTCCTATCGTTGGTGGCGAAGTTTTCTTTGATGATTCATATAATACGAATCCTCTAGTAAATGCATTTTCAGCAGGAATTATAGATTCGAAAAAAGTTATTTCTGCAAAGGCTTCAGGGCCAGGAAATCCAGTTTTCATTGTTGGTTCTGCAACGGGTAAAGACGGAATTGCAGGAGCCGCTTTTGCATCAAAAGATATTACGGAAGATTCAGCAAATGATTTACCATCGGTTCAAGTTGGTGATCCATTTATGGAGAAATTATTACTAGAAGCAACCATGGAATTGGCTCAAACGGATGCTATTCGTGGAATGCAAGACATGGGCGCAGCTGGAATAACGTGTTCAACTTGTGAAATGAGTGCCGGTGGGAATGTTGGAATGGATATTCAGTTGGATTTGGTTCCAACAAGACAAGATAACATGTTGCCGTATGAGATTTTACTTTCAGAATCTCAGGAAAGAATGTTGGTTGTAGTAGCGAAAGGACAAGAAGACGTTGTAAAAAGAATTTTTGATAAATGGGATTTGCATGCTGAAGAAATTGGCGTTGTAACTGATTCTGATCGTGTACGCTATTTCATGCACGGTGAAATGGTAGGTGATGTCCCTGCAGAATCACTCGTTCTTGGAGGTGGAGCGCCACAATATAATAGAGAATACAAAGAACCTGCGTATTATCAAGAATTCAAGAAATTCAACATGGATGATGTGAAACAACCTGAAGATTTGAAGGAAGTGGCATTTAAAATGTTGCAATTACCAAATATCGCTTCTAAACGTTGGGTTTATGAGCAATATGATTCGATGGTTGGAACAAAAACAATGACTACCAATCGACCTTCAGATGCAGGAATTGTAAATATAAAAGGGACGAATAAGGCTTTAGCAATGACTGTGGATTGTAATTCCCGTTATGTTAATGCTGATCCTGAAGTAGGAACAATGATAGCCGTTTCTGAAGCTGCAAGAAATATAGTTTGCTCTGGAGGTATTCCAAGTGCCATAACAAATTGTTTGAATTTTGGTAATCCATATAATCCAGAATCTTTCTGGCAATTTGTTGGAGCAATCAAAGGAATGTCAACGGCATGTTTAAAATTCGAAACACCAGTTACCGGTGGAAATGTGTCTTTTTACAATCAAACTGTAAAAGATGGTGTTGAAATCCCCGTTTTTCCTACCCCAACAATTGGTATGATTGGTATCTTGGAAGATAAGGACCGTATCATGACATTAGATTTTAAATTAAAAGGAGATTTAATCTTTATTATTGGGGATTGTGTAAACGACATTGCATCCTCAGAATATCTAGCTACTTATCATGGAATAAAAGCATCACCAGCACCTCATTTTGATCTTGAAAAAGAATATGCAATGCAGAACATGGTGAAAGGGTTGATTCAAAATGAATTAATTAATGCTGCTCATGATGTTGCAGATGGTGGATTATATATTACTTTAGTTGAAATGTCTTTCCCAAGAGAACTAGGTTTTGATATTGTAACTGATTCTGAAATTCGCGAAGATGCATTTCTATTTGGTGAAAGTCAAGGTAGAGTAGTTGTAACTGTGAACGAAGATCATGAAGAAGATTTTATCGAATTTATGATTGATTCTGGTGTAAGCTTTACGTTGTTAGGACATGTTACAAAAGGTAAAATGATGGTGGATGATGAGCATTTTGGATTTGTTACTGAAGCCAAAGAATTATATAATAATGCTCTAGGTAAACTCCTTGAGAACTAATAATTCGGAATTCAGAATTCAGAATTCGGAATCAAATTTTTAATTTGAAAATGGAATATAATACAACAAGAGGTAAATTAATCCTTCCTGAATATGGACGCAACGTGCAAAACATGATTGCACATGCTATGGAGATTGAAGATAAAGACGAAAGAAATCGTGCCGCTCAGGCTATTATTGAGGTAATGGGACAATTGAACCCACATTTACGTGATGTTGATGATTTTCGCCACAAATTGTGGACACATTTATTTGTGATGTCAGATTTTATGTTGGATGTAGATTCACCTTATGAAATTCCTAAGCCTGAAGCATTGAATGAACGTCCACAAATCATGGATTATCCAAAAAGTAATATTCGTTTTGGACATTATGGGAGTTATACTCAACGTATTTTAGAAGGCGCGAAAGATGTAACTGATGAAAAAGAACGTGAGTATTTGAAAACGACCATGGCTAATTTCATGAAAAAACAGTTTTTGGAACACAATAACGACGCGGTTGAAAATAATGTAATTGCTCAACAATTAAAGGAACTTTCAAAAGGAGAATTGATTCTTGAGAATCCAGATGAGTTGATGAACACAAATACGATTTTACGAAACATGAATATTGGTCCTAATCAGAATCAAAATAAAAATCGAGGTAAATCGAATTTCAAGCAAAAAAACCAGAAAAAACCCTTTAAAAAACAATAAACATGGCTTCTTTTGAAATTTATGGTGGCAAACCATTAAAAGGAGAATTGATTCCTCAAGGTGCAAAAAATGAAGCTTTACAAGTTTTATGTGCACCATTACTTACTGCTGAAAAAGTAACAATTTCAAATGTTCCTGATATCATTGATGTAAACAAATTGATCAGTTTGCTTCAAACAATGGGCGTTAAGATTGAAAAAGTAGAGAAAGGAACATTTATTTTCCAAGCGAAAGAAATAGATTTAGCTTATCTAGAAACGGAAGATTTCAAACAAAGAGCAGGTTCTTTGAGAGGCTCAATCATGATTATTGGACCCTTATTAGCACGTTTCGGAAAAGGATTTATCCCAAAACCAGGAGGAGATAAAATCGGGAGAAGAAGATTAGATACTCATTTTGAAGGGTTTACCATGTTGGGTGCAAAATTCAACTATGATGCTGGTGAACATTTCTATTCTATTGAAGCTAAAAAATTAAAGGGCGCTTATATTCACCTTGATGAAGCATCTGTAACAGGAACGGCAAATGTTCTAATGGCGGCTGTTATGGCTGAAGGACATACAACAATCTATAATGCAGCATGTGAACCGTATCTTCAGCAATTGTGTAAAATGTTGAATTCAATGGGCGCTAATATTAGTGGAATTGGTTCTAATATGCTTCAAATTGAAGGCGTTAAAAATTTGGGTGGTTGTTTTCATCGAATTTTACCTGATATGATTGAAATTGGCAGTTTTATTGGTTTGGCAGCAATGACGAAATCAGAAATTACTATTAAAGACGTTAGTTGGGATAATTTGGGAGTCATTCCAAATGTATTTAGAAAATTAGGAATTAAATTGGAACGTCGTGGAGACGATATCTTTGTTCCTGCGCAAGAT
Organism: Flavobacteriales bacterium; assembly: GCA_947505255.1. Lineage (GTDB taxonomy): Bacteria > Bacteroidota > Bacteroidia > Flavobacteriales_D > Crocinitomicaceae > M0103. Next base: position 11,068 of record CANNKP010000009.1, on the reverse strand, counting down.
AGTTATGAAATTGATACGTTTATTGATGGGTCAATCCTTACAATTGCTGATGCACCTTGGCCAGGATTTACGCCTGATTTATTATCAATTATTTTAGTTGTTGCTACCCAAGCAAAAGGATCTGTTTTGATTCATCAAAAAATGTTTGAATCACGTCTGTTTTTCGTGGACAAATTAATTGATATGGGAGCACAAATCATTTTATGTGACCCGCATAGAGCAACAGTTATTGGTTTAAATAATGAACATACGTTGAAGGGTATTCAAATGACTTCTCCTGATATTAGAGCTGGGGTATCATTATTGATAGCTGCGTTATCGGCAAAAGGTAAAAGTGTTATTCACAACATTGAACAAATTGATCGTGGATATCAAGATATTGAGATTAGATTGAACAATATTGGTGCGGATATCAGAAGAATAGGTTAGAATATTAAAAAATTGATTAGATGAAAAAAATAATTTTTGTATGCTTATTAATTCTTGGATTAGGAACAGCTTTTATTCCAAGAAAAGAAATTTCTCAAGGTATTGAAGTAAGCGCTAAAGCACCAGATATTGTGCTTGTTAATCCTCAAGGAAAAACGGTCAAACTTTCTAAATTGAAAGGTAAAATTGTATTAATTGACTTTTGGGCTTCTTGGTGTGGACCTTGTCGTAAAGAAAATCCGAGCGTTGTTGAGGCATATAACAAATATAAATCAATGAAGTTCAAGAATGCGAATGGATTTGAAGTTTACAGTGTTTCTTTAGATAAAAACGAAGACGCTTGGAAAAAAGCAATTGCAGATGACAAATTAGTATGGAAAAACCATGGTTGGGATAAAGACGGAGCTGTTTCTCAATTATATCAAGTTTATTCTATTCCTTCTGGTTTCCTTGTGGATGGTGACGGAAACATCGTTGCTAAAGGACAAGAATTAAGAGGTATTGGATTACACCTCGCTTTGGATAAATTGTTGAAATAAAGAAAACTATTTCTGCTGTCTTCTCTTATCTCTCAGCCAAAAAATCAAGGCTAAGATTAAAAACAATGCTGTAGACGTTAATGCAACAGGTAGCCTCAAGGCTTCTTGTTTAGTTTTAATAGTTGTATTTGCTGTAACCAAAATCACACAGGTTTGAAAAACGGAGGCAAAAGAAAGTATTAAAAAGATAGTAACTGTTTTTGGTAGTTTTTTCATGGAATGGTTGTGTTTAAACATTTGAAAAATATACATTTTTTGTTTCATAAACGTTGAACTGTAGCAAAATAAAAGTCTGAAGTTTGAAATGTGATGAATTGTGCAGCAATCTGCTTTGAAGAATATCATTCTGGCATAGTTTGATTTTCAAATTGCGCAGTTGGATTTGCAATCGGCAAGAGTGGATTTTCAATCGACAGAGTTGATTTTGCTTTTGGCACGAGTGTATTTGCAATCGGCAGAGGAGGATTTCCTTTTAGTAGAGGTTGAAAATCCATTAGGCGGAGGTTGAAACACCCTTGAAACCATCGATAATCCTCATGATGAATTTACCAAATTGTGCATAAAAAAGTAAAAGCATTGCTTAATAAGAAAGATATAACCACGGCAATTTGATACATTTACAACCTAAACAAACATCGAATGGCCCATTTCCAACAATCCGTCATAAAAAAACACATTGAATCTTTCGATGCGAAACATATCGAGGAACGGTGGCAATTGTTTAGAGGGATTTTCCATACAGCAGAAAAGCAACAAAATATTCGCAATAGCAAGGAAGAACAATACCAAGAAGGATTTTTGCGCGATTTGTTTGTAACCGTTTTGGGTTACACCATCAATCCAGAAGTGAATTTCAATTTATTAACGGAACAAAAAAACGTTAATAATAGCAAGAAAGCCGACGGTGCCATTTTAATGACTGGTAGCAATGGAATGCCTTCCATTGTTGCCGTCATAGAATTAAAAGGAACCGAAACAACCGATCTCAATAAAATTGAAATTCAAGCATTTGGGTATAAGAATAACCAGCCAGGTTGTAATTATGTGATTACCTCCAACTTTGAAAAATTGCGTTTCTACATTGACAATACCACGCAACAAGAAGAGTTCAATTTGTTTACGCTGACCAAGCCACAATTTGAATTGCTTTACGCCTGTTTAGCGTGGGAAAGTATCAGCAAGAACACGCCGATGCAGATTTTAAACGAATCTGTTTCGAAAGAAAATATCATTACAAAAAGTCTGTACAAAGATTATTCGGAATTCAAACGCGCGTTGTTTGCCAATTTGGTGGAAATGAATCCGCAATACGATAAACTGGTTCTTTTCAAGAAAACACAGAAATTATTGGACCGTTTTCTCTTTATCTTTTTTGCAGAAGACCGCTTGTTGTTGCCTACGAATTTGATTTTCAGAATCAACAAAGAATGGGAAAACATTAAACTTATGCGCCTTCCAGTTTCTCTTTATGATCGATACATTGATTATTTCAGGGATCTAAATATTGGCGCAAAAGTGACACTTCCAGCATTTGGGAAGAAAACGGGGGAAGCCATCACAGCTGAATTTGAAATCTTTGCATACAATGGTGGCTTGTTCCAACCAGACGATTTATTAGACAACATTCAAATTGACGATACGCTTCTGCACACCTACACGCAGAAGATGAGTAACTACAATTTTGAAAGCGATGTCGATGTAAACATCTTGGGACACATTTTTGAGAATTCCTTGAACGAGATTGACGAGATAAAATCGGAATTGGAAGGAAATGTCTTGGAGAAAACCAAAACGAGAAGAAAGAAAGACGGTGTTTTTTATACCCCAAAATACATCACCAAATACATTGTTGACAATACCGTTGGGAAATTGTGTGCAGAGAAAAAAGAGGAGATTAAATTGTTGGATGAAGATTACATCACGGACAAAAAAATTCAAACGAAAACAAGAAAAGCCCTTCTCGATAAACTCACTGATTACCGCAACTGGCTATTGGATTTAACGATTTGTGATCCTGCGTGCGGTTCTGGCGCATTCTTGAACCAAGCGCTAGAGTTCTTAATTGCAGAGCACCGTTACGTAGATGAATTGCAGGCCAAACTTTTGGGCGATTCCTTGATCTTAAGCGACATTGAAAAGAGCATCTTGGAACGCAACATTTACGGCGTGGATTTAAACGACGAATCCGTTGAAATCGCCAAACTTTCCTTGTGGTTGCGCACGGCTCAGAAAGGTAGAAAACTGAATTCTCTGAACAACAACATCAAATGTGGAAACTCTTTGATTGATGATCCTGCTGTTGCAGGTGACAAAGCTTTTTCGTGGGAGAAAGAATTTCCTCATGTTTTTGAAAAAGGAGGCTTCGATGTCATTATAGGAATCCACCATATGTATCAAACTGGACATTGTCAGATAATGATAAATCAATGGTATCATGGTTATCTGAGACATACAAAAAGGATTTAACTGGCCATTGGGATTTATTTGTTTGTTTCATTTCAATCAGTCTAAAATTTTTAAAATCTTCTGGATATAATGCTTTTATATTGCCAACCTCCTTTTTAAAAGAAAAATATGGAAAGTTGATGAGGGAAAATATTATTTCCAATTATAAATTGATTGAAATAGTTGATTTCGGTGAAAAAGTAATATTTGAAAATGTTGCACGTCAAACTTTTATTTACAACATTAAAAAAGAAAAAGATAAGAATTTTGAATCAAAAATAAAAATGGGAATTGAGGATAGTGGAATCCCCATCCCTCAAAGTTTTTTTGGCACACTAAAAAACACATCATTTAAAACCAATGTAACCGAAAAAGATATATCAATCTATAAATCATTGAATACAAATTCATTTAAACTCGGTGAACTTGTATGTATTAATGTTGGAGTTGTCGCTCATTCAAAAGCTGGTAGCCCTAAATTCTTTAAAAAAGATGATGTGATTTTTAATGAATATCAGGAAGGATTTAAAAAATATATTGTCGGACCAAATATTAGCAGATACTCAGTTATATTTGATAATCAGTATATGGACTATGATAATAATTCTGAATATTTCCATAGACCTAAATTCAAATTATTATTTGAAAGTGAAAAATTAATTGTTCGAAGAACAAGTGGAAATAACAATTCAATTATTGCTTATTTTGACAATCAAGGGTTTTATACTAATGATAGTATGACTCATTTAATTAGATGGAATGAAAAAGTATTGGGATTTCAAAAGCCAGATAATAAATGGAAAATAAATATCGAAGAAAATTATAGTTTGAAATATATTCTCGCGTTAATTTCATCAAAATTAATAACCTATTATTTTAGTAAATTCCTCAGTACTGATACACTTCAAGGTGCCTATTCAAGTATTTATCCTGAAGATATTAGAGAACTGCCAATTAAAAAGACTTCTTTTCAAAATCAAAAAATATTTATAGAGAATGCTGAAAACATGTTAAGACTAAATACTGATTTTCAGATAATTTGCCAAAAATTTTCAACTTATTTCGCTTCCCAATACGAGATAGAAAAACTACCAGGCAAACTTGAAAAATGGTACGATCTAGAATTTGTTGATTTCATCAAAGAATTGAACAAAGCTATTAAAGGAGTAAAAGGAACACCATTAACCAAGAAAGACGAATTTGAATGGATGGATTTGTTTGAGGAGAACAAGAAGAAGGCCCAAGAACTAAAAGCAGAGATAGACCGAACTGACAAAGAAATTGACAATATGGTTTATGAAATTTATGGATTAAGTGAGGAGGAGATTAAGATTGTGGAGGGAGAAAATTAAACGATAATAACCATTAATTAATATTTAGAATTAATTGAATAGATGAGATATGAATAAGTTATAGCCAATGAAAATGATACTTCAAACATCTACTAGTCTTCCATATGTAAATACAATAGTTGCTGCGCTAATTGGAGCAGTGATAGGTCAGTTAAGTATTTTACTTGTTGGGTGGATAAAGTTAAAGATCGACTTGTGTAATAAAAAGAAGTTAATTCATAGTGATTTGGACATCCAAAATGCTATCCTAACTCGTATGAAAGAAAAACTGATAGAATTAAAAGGTCTTTTTGAAAACCGGAAAACAGAATCTTATACTGGAGATGTCTTTCATGATTTACATAAGGACGTTTTTGAAAGTGTATCAAAAGTTGATCTATATAAGATCTTTAAAAAAGATATAGAAATCCTTTTTGACATATATCATTCTTTCATGTTTCTAAAAGAAAACAGTCCGCTTGTGATTTATGGAAAATACATAATGCAATTAAACAATCATAATGCAGAAAAAAAAGACGATCAAAATCATGAGGTTTACTGCGAGACACATAAAGAATTTATTAAACTAGCTCTCAATCAAATAAACAGCAACTTGAGTACAATAGAGCATGTGAAAAAACAAATTGATCGTTTAAAAAAGTAGCTATAACACCAGCTCCGCTGCAGATCTTGTTCCGTCCTTTCGGGATGCACTGCTGCGCCACAAAGCAACCATTGACCAGGAAAGACGAATTTGAATGGATAGATTTGTTTGAGGAGAATAAGAAAAAGGCCCAAGAACTAAAAGCTGAAATAGATCTGACGGTTTATGAGCTGGGCGCCCGCTTCGCTGCAGATCTTGTCCCGTCCTTTCGGGATGCACTTCTGCGTCATACAATTACTTAAGCTTCACTAAGAACATATTTTAGTAATTTAACCCTACGAAAAAGCTATTTTAAGTTTATCGCAAGAAAATGAACATGAATAATTCAGAAAAGTGATTGATCACGGATATTGAAAAATAATTCATTCATCTTTTGTTTTGATTACAAATTAACCTTATATTAGATTAGAAATTAATCTTTTTCAGAGTGGATTCAATAAAATTATTTGAAAGTAAGAAAGTCAGGAGTCAACGGGTAATTGAAACTGAAACATGGTATTTTTCTGTCATTGATGTGATAGAAATCCTTACGAATAGTTCTATTCCCAAGAGATATTGGAGTGATTTAAAAAAGAAGTTAACGAAGGAGGGAAGTCAGTTGTACGAAAAAATCGTACAACTGAAATTTGAGTCGAATGATGGAAAAAAATATGCTACAGATTGTTTAGAAACAAAAGAAATTCTGCGTCTTGTTCAATCCATTCCTTCTCCAAAAGCTGAACCTTTCAAGCAATGGTTAGCAAAAGTGGGCTACGAACGCATGCAAGAAATAGCAGATCCTAGTCAAGGGATAGATAGAGCAAGAGAAAACTGGCAAAAATTGGGTCGAAGTGAAAAATGGATTCAACAACGCATGACTGGGCAGGAGACGAGAAATAAACTCACGGATTATTGGAAGGATAGTGGAGTTAGTAAGTGTGATGAATTTGCTTTTTTGACAAATATAATTCACCAAGAATGGGCAGGTTTAAGCGTTCAAAATCACAAAGAAATAAAAGGGTTACAATCTCAGAATTTAAGAGATCACATGAGCGAAGCGGAATTAATTTTCACGGCTCTTGCCGAACTTTCAACTCGTCAAATTGCAGAAACAGATGAAGCAAATGGGCTTGAAGAAAATGCTAAAGCCAGTAAAAAAGGTGGTAAAATTGCCAAAGATGCTCGTTTAAATCTAGAGGAACTAACAGGGAAAAAGGTCGTGACTGGCGAAAATTTTCTCCCGTCTAGTAAAAAGAAGGATAAATTGGAGTAAAAAGCGGTGTAAAGTAAAACAATCCGATCCGCTGCAGTTGCCCTGCTGCGCTTTTCAGCTACTTAAGCTTCACTAAGATCATATTTTTGTAATTTAACCCAATCAAAAAAAGCTGTTTTAAGTTTATCGCAAGAAAATGAACATGAATAATTCAGAAATACTTTTTTACCAAACCGAAGATGGTCAAACAATAATTCAAACACGTTTGGAGGATGAAACCGTTTGGTTGACCCAAGCGCAAATGGGTGAAATGTTTTTGTTGAAGGTGAATTATATGAAAATTCAGTTGTTCGGAATTTCCGAACAACTGCAGAAGATGGTTAAAACTATGAAACAAAGTACTACAATCTCGATGTAATTATTTCAGTAGGTTATCGTGTGAAAAGTGTTCAAGGTACAAAGTTCAGACAATGGGCTACAGCTCGTTTGAGAGAGTACATTGTAAAAGGCTTAACCATGAATGACGATTTGCTCAAAGAAGCAGGTGTAGAACAGTTTAATGTGCTATTGGCTGATTTGAAATTGGCAGGAAGCGGTCAAGCAATGCGCACCAAAGGATTAAAAACACATCAATTGATTTATATCAATGACGTAGTGCTTAAATCGATGGTTTTAAAAAATGCTCGAATCTTAATAGATCAGAAAAAAGGCAGTTCAACTGTCAGTCCTCCAACCGATAAGAGCGGTGAATTTGGCATCGCATCCTAAATTAGAATCCCTTCGGAAATTTTCGAAGGGATTTTTTCTTGCAAACAATACATCGATTTTAATTCCAATTCATAACTTCCATCTGTAGGCAGAGGTCGTCGCATAATTCAATTTTCCTCCTTACCTTTACCGCATGGTAAAAATCCGTAACATAGAATTGGGCGAATTTCCACTTTTACTTGCACCGATGGAAGATGTAAGTGATCCACCGTTTCGTGCGTTGTGTAAAAAACATGGAGCGGATTTGATGTATACTGAATTTATTTCATCAGAAGGATTGATCCGTGATGCTGCAAAAAGCGTTCAAAAGCTTGATATTTATGAATATGAGCGCCCAGTTGGAATTCAAATCTTTGGGTACGACATTGAAAGCATGCGTGAAGCAACGCGTATTATTGAAAGAACAAATCCAGATATTATTGATATAAATTTCGGTTGTCCGGTAAAAAAAGTAACCTGTAAAGGCGCTGGTGCAGGGATGTTACAAAATATCCCGAAATTGATTCAGATGACAGACGCAATCGTGAAGGAAACGAATTTGCCAGTTACGATTAAAACTCGTTTAGGTTGGGATGAACAATCAAAATTTGTAGTAAGCACTTCTGAACAACTTCAAGATGTTGGTGTTGAAGCAATTTCGATTCACGGACGTACAAGAGTACAATTGTATAAAGGCGATGCAGATTGGACACTAATAGGTGAAGTAAAAAATAATCCACGCATGAAAATTCCAATTTTCGGTAACGGAGATATTGATTCACCTGAAAAAGCATTGGAATATAGAAACCGATATGGAATCGATGGAATAATGATTGGCAGAGCTAGTATCGGTTATCCATGGATCTTTAATGAAGTAAAACATTTCATGAACACTGGTTCGCATTTGGCTCCTCCTGGAATAAAAGAGCGAGTAGAAGCAGCAAGAGAACATCTTCAAATGAGTGTGAATTGGAAAGGTGAAGGATTAGGAATCGCTGAAATGAAAAGACATTACACCAATTATTTTAAAGGAATTGCGCATTTCAAAGACTATCGTTTGAAATTAGTTACTTCTTTCGAATTAAATGAAATTATGGATATTTTGAATTATATCGTTGAACACGAGAATGAATTCGAATTTGCTTAACCTACAATTCATCATTTGTGATTCATAATTCATAATTTAGAACTCAAAATAAATTTTATGCAACGGTATCAAAGTTACGCACTAGGGAAATGGTTTGATGGAGAAGGAACAGAAACGAATCTGTACAATGCCATTACTGGAGAAAAGATTGGTGAAACATCAAGTCTTGGTTTAGATTATGCTGCGATGTTGGAATATGGTCGTAAGACTGGAGGACAAGTGTTGCGTAAAATGACTTTCCAAGAACGAGGACGAATGTTGAAAGCTTTGGCTTTGCATTTAATGACAAAAAAAGAAAAATATTATCAAGTAAGTGCATGGACTGGCGCAACAAAAGTTGATTCATGGATTGATATTGAAGGTGGAATCGGGAACGTTTTTGCCAATGCATCTTTGAGGAAACAATTTCCAGATTTGTCTTATTATGTTGACGGAACAGCGGCTCCACTTTCTAAAAATGGAACCTTTATCGGTCATCATATCATGGTACCAAAACAAGGAGTTGCAGTTCATATAAATGCATTCAATTTTCCTATTTGGGGAATGTTGGAAAAAATAGCAGTGAACTTAATGGCTGGTGTCCCAGCAATCGTGAAACCGTCAGAATATACGTGCTATTTGACAGAAGTCATGGTACGCGATATTATTGATTCTAAAATTCTACCTGAAGGTTCTTTGCAACTTGTTTGTGGTCTGGGACGTGGAATTATTGACCACGTTTCGTCTGAAGATACTGTGACATTTACAGGAAGTGCACATACCGGAAAATTATTAAAAGCATTACCACATATTGTTCAAGAAAGTGTTTCCTTCAATTTAGAAGCAGATTCTTTGAATGCGACAATTCTTGGAGAACACGCTGTTCTTGGAACGGAAGAATTTGATTTATTTATCAAAGAAACGGTAAAAGAAATCACTGTAAAAGCTGGGCAGAAATGTACGGCTGTTCGACGAATCATCGTTCCTGAAAACATGATTGATGAAGTTGAAAAAGCAATTGCAGCACGTTTAGCAACAACAAAAATTGGTGATCCAAGTTTTGAAGGTGTAAGAATGGGTTCGTTGGCTTCTCAAATTCAAGTTGGACGTGTAAGAGAAAGTGTTGAGTTATTATCTCAATCGCAAGACATTGTTTACGGAAGTTTGGATGATTTTGAAGTATTTGGAGCAGATAAAAATGTTGGTGCATTCTTTTCGCCGATTCTTTTCAGAAACAACGATCCTTTCAATAAAACGGATGTTCACAACATCGAAGCATTTGGACCAGTTTCAACAGTTATGCCATACAGAACGATGGACGAAGCAATTGAATTAGCGCGAATGGGGAAAGGTTCATTGGTTTCATCAATAGTGACTCCAAATGACAAAGAAGCAATGGAATATGTTGTTGGAGCAGCAAGCATGCACGGACGTATTTTAGTCTTGAACAAAGATTGTGCGAAAGAAAGTACAGGTCACGGTTCTCCGATGCCATTATTAACGCATGGTGGACCTGGTAGAGCAGGAGGTGGTGAAGAAATGGGTGGTAAACGAGGAGTTTTACATTATTTGCAACGTACCGCAATCCAAGGTCATCCAACGATAATTACGAAGATCACACAACAATTCCAAGTGGGTGCAGAAATGCCAGAAGCAAACCCACATTTGTTCAGACAACATTTTGAAGAATTAGTGATTGGTGAAACAGTTTTTACGCATAAGCATACAGTTACAGAAGCGGACATTGTGAATTTTGCAAACGTCTCAGGAGATAATTTCTATGCACACATGGACGCAACGTCTTTGGATGGAACTATCTTCGAAAAAAGAGTGGCGCACGGATATTTTGTATTATCTAAAGCAGCTGGATTATTCGTGGATCCGAAGAAAGGTCCTGTATTATTGAATTATGGAGTAGAGGAGGCACGTTTCACGAAACCTGTTTATCCAGGAGCAACATTAGGTGTGCGTTTTACAGTGAAAGAAAAAATAGATCAAGAAAAACGCACCGATGACGATATTGCCAAAGGAATTGTGAAATTCTTAGTGGATGTGTATGATGAAGAAGGGGAAACTGTTGCGTTGGCTACTATTTTGACGATGGTTCGGAAATTGGATCAGAATTGATTTTTTATCTGTAGGCGCAGGTCGCGACTGTAGGCGCCGGTCGCGACCTGCGCCTACAGATAAAAAAATCAATATTCAAAATACGCAAACGGTTTAAACGTATCCGATACCGCTTGATACATCAATATCACGATAATTGCCACAGCTAAAGCTTGTAAAGGCATTGGGAATCGTTTGAATAAATTTTCCCATAGTGCTTTTATTCTTTGTGGTAACCAATGAACAATATATCCTGCCAGAATCACCCAAAAAACACTTTGATATGTAGATAGTACTTTCACGAAAGTTGTCCATTTAAAATCGAAGTGATTCCAAATATGATTCAACATGGCTAAAGGCGCGCCTTCATCTTCTAGTCGGAACCAGATTCGTGTAAACGTGATAAAGTTGAACGTGATGAAAATCTTCCAGAAATGAACAATCAACCAACTTTTGTTCTCATAAGGTGAAATCTTTTTCCAGTGATTG
>CANNKP010000008.1 GCA_947505255.1 Flavobacteriales bacterium | reverse complement strand
TTCATTAAAAAGAATAATGAAATCGATTCTTCTTTTGATTCCGTTATTGTGAAAATGGGAAATCTTTCTTTGTTAGAATATGCTGAAACTGCAATTTCAAATGCGAATTCATTCATCGTAAATTCAAACGAATATTATATTCCATTTGGTGATTCCATTGATATTGAGGCAGAAAAAGCTAAGTTGAAAGAAGAATTAGACTACACCAAAGGATTCTTGAATAGCGTTCAGAAGAAATTGCAGAATGAAAAATTCATGGCTGGAGCTCCTGATCAAGTTGTTGTGATGGAACGCAAAAAAGAAGCAGAAGCATTGAGTAAAATAGCTATTCTAGAAGAAAAAATTGCTTCTTTGAACTAGGCAAAATAATTTAGGATTTATTATTCGGGATTTGGAATTTGTTATTCTGAATCCCGTTTTTTTTTGTTTTAAACGGTGAAATCCAATACCGATAATTGATTGGAAGCTTGAAGATTCAATTGGTAATTTCCTTTTGAAAAATCATACAGTTTCACGTCTAATTGATGATTTCCAGTTGCAAGTTCAATTCTTCCAGAACGAAAAGCATCATTTTCAGATGTGCGAAAAACGTCTACAAATAGAATCAAAGATTCATGTGCTTTTATAAATACCCTGCTTTCTGGTGTTAATGGATTTGGGTAGATAAACGCGTCGAATTTTTTTTCTGAAGGACCTAAAAGAGCTTCAATTGTGCTTTTTTCTGTCTTTTGTGTAGGTTTATTGGTTGTCTTTTGTGTACTTAATGTTAAGCCTAAATTGGGCTGAATAAGTGCATGCTTTGTAGCTTTTAAAAAATTAACTGTATCCGTAGTTGGTTGGATTAAGCCTGAAATCGTAAAGGCTCCCAAGGAAATCGTACAGATTTCCCAAGGTTTTATTTTAAAATCAAAAGGGGAATAAGGAACCACGCCTGAATACGTAATGATATCTTCATAAGGCCATTTGAGATAAGGCATATCTCCAATTTTAATGGCAAGTGAATCTGGATTTTCGACTGTGCTACCTAGCAACGTGACTTCAGTTTTTGTAGTATCACTTTCGAGTAAAACACTCGTTTCTGCATTTAATTTTGAAATCAATTCTTTAGAAAGCGTATTCTGACAACTGAACAAGGCGAGACCGAAAACTGCTAATAAAGAGAAAATCCAAATTGCACGAAATGCTTCTCGTTCATTTTTCCATTTAAAAAACTCGTCGTTGATTTGATTGAGCTGATAATTCGTAATGTGGCCACAAAGACGCGGACTTTTGGAAAATTCATCAATTAAAGTTTGTTTTATTTCGAAGGCCGTTTTATTAGTGAAATCGACAACTTCAAGCGCGCATTTCTGACAAAAAGCACCTTTTTCAGTTGCTGTCATTTTTGCCCAATCTTCAGAACACGGTTCTTTTATTTCTATTGCCATTTTTTGATTTCGTTTAATTAGAACGTTGATTATATCGATAGGTTGCGCTATGTAACGTTTAATATTCCCATATATTAAAGCAACGTAACACTTTTTCAAACGTTTTTTTAATATGAAAAGAAAAAATCAACTTTTAATATTACTGCTTTTTCAAACCTTATTTTCGTTTTCCCAAGTAAATTGTGATACGTGCAAAGTCTTCTTTTCAAACAGCTTGACACCTGATTGTGATCAGGTTGGATGTGAGTTTTTAGAGGTTGTAAGTAATTGTGTTTTCAAAGAATATCAGTTGTTGATTTTCAATCGTTGGGGAGAAATTATTTTCGAAAGTGAGCAAATTGAGCGCAAATTTGACAGTTCTAAAGTGAAAGAGGGAACCTATCTTTGGAAGATTAAAGGTGTTTTTTGTGAAAATTCAACATTTGAAAAAAATGGCTATTTAAATGTTTTCAGATGAAAATAATAATTATTTTTTCTTGTAAAGAATTCCTTCAATGGTACTACTCGAAATATAGTGGTAATTGCTTTTGGCTTTTTCGAATACCCCTTGAGCCCATTTTAAATTGTCTGGCGTTTTTGCTAGTTCCTGGTATATTGGAGCGAGGTATTTCCTTCGTCCAACTTTCATCAAAAATTTCTCCATGTAAGGACGAATATCGGAATACCCACTATTAATTCCGAGCACATACCACTCATTCATAATTTCAGAATTACCCCAATTTTTGAAATTCAGATTTTCATCTAATTTCCGCATTAAAATAGGATCAATTTTCTTAGGTAAACGACGAATAAATGCCATCCATTCTTGAGCAATATATTTATCCCTTGTTAATTGAATAATTTGCTTTTTCTTCTTTTTACGACCTTTTATTTTAATCCATTTGATTTGTTTTTTGAAGATGTCTTCACCTGCTGCAAAACGATCAGCTAACAATTGAACTTGTTCAAATCGTGGAGAAACAATTTTTAAGCAATTTTTTGGAATCCCTTCTTTGTAAATCCAATCATTCGTATTGAATTTAAGTTGATTAGGCTCTAATAAATTAACATTTAAGTAATCCACAAAGATTTCAGTATTGATAGTTTTAAATGCGTAATGCTTAAAATAACTATTAATGAATTTATCAAATTTCTCTCTTCCAATCTCTTTCTCCAACGTTTTTAAGAAAAAAGCCCCTTTTGTATAGGCAATATCAGTCATCCCATCATCTGGATTTCGACCATTTAAATTCAACTTTAATTGTGTGTCTTCTGGATGTTCACCTTTTGAAATATCAGCCATTTCAGCTTCCAATTCTTGAAATTCAATTAAAGACAATATATCAGCAATTTCCTTTCCATAAAGTGATTCCATTATCCTACTTTCGAAGTAAACAGTAAATCCTTCATTTAACCAGAAATCGTCCCATGAACTATTGGTAACAAGATTTCCTGACCAAGAATGCGCTAGTTCATGGGCTATGACAGAAACCAAACTTCGATCGCCTGCTAAAATAGTTGGATTTACAAAAGTCAAACGTGGATTTTCCATTCCTCCAAAAGGGAAGGAGTATGGTAAAACAATCAAATCATATTGCTCCCATTGGTATTTACCATATAATTTTTCCGCAGCGCGAATCATTTTGGATAAATCAGCAAATTCATAGGCACACGAATTAATCATTTCTGGCTCGGAATAAACACCGCAAGTAGGACCTAATTTTCTGTAGTTTAAATTCCCAACAGCTAAAGCAATTAAATAGCATGGAATTGGCTGGTTCATTTCGAATTCATAAATTCCTTCTTCGTTCTTTTTTGTCGGATTTTTAGCACTCATTACGGCCATTAAATCTTTTGGAACTTTCACTTTCGCAGAATAGGTCAAACGATTTGCAGGTGAATCTTGCAGTGGAATCCATGAACGCGTTAGAATTGCTTCACCTTGCGTGTACATATAAGGATGTGTTTTACCAGCCGTAAGTTCTGGACTCAACCAATCCAAAGCTTCCGTTTTTTCAGTCGTTTTGTAATAAATGTTGATGTATTTTGTGTCTTTTGTGATTTTAACTAATAATGGTTGCCCAAGAATAGAATCTTTGTCCCAACGGCCAATCATGAAGTCAGTTTCTTTTTCTGCTCCTTTGCCTAAAGTGATTTTTTGAATGTCTAATGCTTTGATATCGAAAATAGCAGTATCGGCTCCAAAATTTTCCATTTCATGTCGCGCAACACCATAAACAGTTTTCTTTTCAAAATCGACATCTAAATCTAAATGTAAATGTTTTGTTCGAATTTGATTTGTATTTGCATAACTGTGATTATCTAAATTAGAGTCGGCAATTATCTCGGTTGGGCTTAGATTCTTTTTAGAAGGTTCGTCGCATCCGTTAAATAAAAATACAGATAGAAATAAAAAGGTAATTAATTGAAGAAATTTCATTGGTTCTATAACAACAGTTTACACAAATTTAATTTTTATTCTTTGATTCGCAAGATTAGATTTCTTTCAATGATTATCTAATATTAGGAATATAAACCAAAGTTTTTGTTTGACATAAGTTGGGTTGGTAGGGAGAAATGTCTTTTTTAGATTAAATAATTGACGGGTTATTTAAATTGATAAGAGATATTTAAAGAATAATTTAGTTATTTAAACGCTTGAAATCAGTTGTTATTTCACTTGCCAAGTGTCTCCAGAGTTGAAGAAATCATCTAAACTTTTATACTTTGTCTTTTCTTTAGCTGTTTTAATCTGATCAATCAAAACATCTTCGTATACAGAAGTTGAAACTTCTCTAATTACTCCCAATGCTACTGGAAATTCAGGAAGAGACATTCTTATTAACATTAATTGCAATGTCGGATCTTCGTCATGAGCATTGTGAATTAATAAATCTTCTTCTGTAACTCCATTTTCTCCAATCGTAACAACTTCCAATTTTAAACCATTCAAACGAATTCCCTTGTTTTTTTCTTTGCCGAAAATCATAGGTTTTCCATGTTCTAAAATCAATTGAGCATCTTCTTTGGTTTCTTTGGAAGTTATTGCTTCATGAATGTCATCATTAAAAATGACACAGTTTTGCAGAATTTCTACTAATGACGTTCCTCTGTGTATAGCGGCTCTTGTGAAGACTTCCGTCATGAATTTAGGATTTGTATCAGGAACACGAGCATAGAAATTCCCTTTAGCTCCTAGTGCTAATTCTCCAGGTAAAAAAGGTTCTTCTATTGTTCCATGTGGAGACGATTTAGTGACAAATCCTTGATCCGATGTAGGAGAAAACTGACCTTTTGTTAAGCCATATATTTTATTGTTAAAGAGAAGGATGTTCAAATCAATATTTCTTCTGATAAGGTGTATAAAATGGTTCCCTCCAATTGCTAATGAATCTCCATCACCAGTAACTTCCCAAACAGATAAATTTGGATTTGCCATTTTCACTCCAGAGGCAATTGCAGCAGCTCTACCGTGAATTGTATGAAAACCATAAGTGTCCATATAATACGGAAATCTAGAAGAACAACCAATTCCAGAAATAAAAACGATATCTTCTTTTTTCTTTCCTAATGAAGGAAGTGTATTTTGAACGGCGCTTAATATCGCATAATCACCACAACCAGGACACCATTTAACTTGTTGATCACTGACAAAATCTTTTCGACTTAAAGCGCACGTTGTTGAACAATCTTCTTTAATCATTCTGCTAAAGTTTTAATAAATTTATTTTTTAATTCATCAATCGTAAATGGTTGACCTTGAATTTTATTGTGTTGCATATACGTAAACTGAGGTATAGTAGCTCTTAAATGATTGGCAAATTGTCCCATATTTAACTCGCAGACCATAATTCGTTTGTATTTACTGAAAATTTCAGCGGTGTTTTCTGGTAAAGGATTAATGTAATTAAACTGACAGAACGCAATATTGTATCCCTCAGCTTGTAAATCTGTAACGGCTCCGAAGACGGTTCCATAAGTTCCTCCCCATCCTACAATTAATAAGTCATCGTATTCTTTTCCCTTTACTTTTTGAAGAGGAATGAATTTTTTAACTCTTTCAATTTTTGCAGCACGCATCAAAGTCATTTTTTCATGATTTTCAGCATTATGAGAAACTTTCCCCGAAACTTCTTGTTTTTCTAAACCTCCAATTCTATGTTCATAACCGGGCATTCCTGGAGTAGCCCAATATCTTGCCAATGTATCCGGATTTCTAAGATATGGTTCCCAGTCTTTTACATTCTTATTTACTAAACAAGGAGTTATTGATGGTAAATCTTTTGTTTTCTTAATGGCCCATGCTTCAGCTCCATTCCCTAAATAACCATCGGTTAATAAGATAACTGGAGTCATGTGTTCTAATGCCAATTTACAAGCGATATAGGCAAAATCAAAACAGTCGGATGGTGACCCTGCTGCGATTACTATCGCTGGACTATCACCATTTCTTCCATATAAAGCTTGCATTAAATCGGATTGTTCTGTTTTTGTTGGTAAACCTGTTGATGGTCCACCTCTTTGTACATTCACAATTACTAAAGGAAGTTCTGCCATAATAGCTAAACCAATTGCTTCGCCTTTTAAAGCTAAACCTGGTCCTGAAGTTGTTGTTATCGCTAGATTTCCAGCGAAACTTGCACCAATTGATGAACAAATACCGGCAATTTCATCTTCTGCTTGAAAAACTTTTGCTCCAAACCATTTATGTTTTACCAATTCGTGCATGATATCAGTAGCTGGGGTAATAGGATAAGATCCTAAAAATATTTCTCTCCCAGATCTTTCAGAAGCAGCCATTACTCCCCAGGCTACGGCTTGATTTCCTGTAATGTTGCGATACAATCCAGCTTTGTTGTCAGCAGGAAGAACTGTATAGGCAGAAGCTAGTAATTCAATTGTATATGCATAGTTATGTCCAGCATGAAGAGCGGCAAGATTAGCAGTTACCAATTCTGGCTTCTTTTTGAATTTTGTCGTAATAAAATTTTCTGATTGCTCTAAAGATCTATTGAACATGCAATAAACCATTCCCAAGGTAAACATGTTTTTACATCTTAAAATAGATTTATTATCCAATCCTAAGTTGAGATCGATTATACATTTTTTTGTGAGAGAAGTTACTGGTGCTTCTATTATTTTATAATCTTCTAAACTACCATCTTCCAATGGATTCGTTATATATTCAGCTTTTTCAAGGCCCTTCTTGTCAAAAGAATCAATGTCGGTAATAATTATACCTGATTTTCTAAGAGAATTTAAATTAGCTTTTAGAGCAGCTGGATTCATAGCAACCAATACATCTGCAATATCTCCAGGCGAATATATTCCTGATTTTCCAATATGTACTTGAAATCCTGAAACACCAGAAATAGTTCCTTGAGGAGCTCTAATTTCTGATGGATAATCGGGGAATGTAGCAATATCATTCCCAAATAAAGATGAAGTATCACTAAATTGAGTACCTGTAAGTTGCATTCCATCTCCAGAGTCTCCTGCAAATTTGATTACAATCTTTTCTACCTCTATTGTGTTTTTGTCAGACACCATAAAACCTCCTAATTAGAATATATTAAAACAAACCTATCATTAATAATAATTTTGATTTATGATTCAGGTCATATTATTGAAATAAATATTATTAGATATTTATATCTTTAAATAGCAAGTTTGAAAAGTATGAATTTTATTATTAAATGTTATGGCGATTTTAATTACCGATGAATGTATTAATTGTGGGGCTTGTGAGCCGGAATGTCCGAACAATGCCATATATGATGTAGGTCAAGAATGGAGTTATTCTGATGGCACATCATTGTCGGGGATTGTAACTTTAACGGATGGACAAGAAGTAGATGCTGATGAAATGAAGGCTCCATTGTCCGATGAGTTTTATTTTATTGTGCCTGATAAATGTACAGAATGTGTTGGTTTTCATGATGAGCCACAATGTGTGTCTGTTTGTCCTGTGAATTGTTGTGTGGATGATCCAGATAGGCGAGAGTCTGAAGATATTCTTGAAGCACGAAAGAATTTGTTGCATGAATAGAATGTGATGTAAATCATATAACTGAATATGAGAAGTTCAACAGGATTGATTTTGTTAGCAGCTGGAAATTCAAAACGAATGGGTCAGTGCAAATTTTTTTTAAAAATGAAAAATGGAGTCACTTTTTTTGAAAATATCATTTCCTCTTTTCATGAATTTGGAATAAAACAGATTATCGTTGTAACTCAAAAGGATAAAGTAGCACAGTTAAATCAACTTTGTTCATTGATGATAGATAAACCAGTTTTTGTGATCAATCATTATCCTGAGTATGAAAAATTTTACTCATTACAATTAGGTATTGAGGAATTGGTGGATGTGGATCACTGTTTTATTCATAATGCTGATACACCTTTTATTGAGCGCTTAACACTTGAAGCACTTATTAAAAATAAATCGGAAGCCAATTTTATTTGCCCTGTTAATAATGGAAAAGGTGGGCACCCGATATTAATCGACAAAGTCACTTTAAAAGAATTAGCGACTTGCCCCAAAGAGTCGGTTCTAAGAGATGAGTTGAAATTGAAAAAACGATTGAATGTTGTTGTAGAGGATGAATTAGTTACTGTGGATATAGATACTCCGGAAGAGTATCAGAAATATTTTAGCTAGAACAAGGTGGTAAGTATTTATAAAAAAGTTGAAGAATTAAAAGCAGAAGGCATACATCATGCACTCTGTATAATTGTATCCACAAAAGGCTCAACTCCACTTAAAACGGAGGCTAAAATGATAGTAACCGAGAGCGGTAATATTTATGGTACTATTGGGGGAGGGAATTTTGAAAAGAGGGTAATCAAAGATGCTCTTGATGTTATAGAAACAAAGAGATCGGGAGAATTTGAACATAATCTTTTACAACAGCATGGAATGTGTTGTGGAGGAAGTGTAACTGTTTATATTGAATCTATTATGCCTACAAATAAATTGTACATTTTTGGAGCAGGTCATGTTGGACGTGCTTTATCGACATTTGCTTCAGCGTTGGATTTTGAGGTTTTCGTTATCGATGAACGAAAAGAAGAAATGGATCAATTGCAATGTAAGGAAGTTAATAAGATGAACGTTTCATATCTCGAAGTATTACCTATGCTTCCTTTTGATGACCGATCATATATTGCAATTATGACATACGACCACTTTCTAGATCGCGAAATCCTTGCTTTTTGTTTGAACAAGCCTAAGGCATATTTGGGAATGATTGGGAGTCAACGAAAAGTTGAAATTACGAAGAAGATGTTTCTTTCAACCTCTTTGTATGATCTTGAGGAATTATTAAAAGTTGACATGCCGATGGGGTATAATATAAATGCTACAGGACCTGAAGAAATTGCCATAAGTATTTTAGCAAAAATTATTAAAGTGAAGAATGAAATTAATTCTTCAAAGAACAATGAGAAACACATTTCTAAATCGAATAGAGTAGAATCATTATGAAGATCTTAACATTAACTGTAAATGGAACCAAGCATAAGGTATTGGTGAACGAACACGATACTCTATCAAAAGTTATCCGTGAGAAAGTAAATTTGACAGGTACGAAAATAGGCTGCGAACAAGGAAGTTGTGGCGCTTGTACTGTTATTGTAGATGGAGAGCCCGTTCAAAGTTGTATTACTCCAGCTTTGAGAATGGAAGGTGCTTCTATTACAACCATTGAAGGAATTGCAGACAAAGATGTTCCTCACAAGTTACAAGATAAGTTTGTGGAACATGGAGCTATTCAATGCGGGTATTGTACTCCAGGTATGATTATGACAACTCTTTCTTATTTAGAAGAAAATCCTAATCCGACTAGAGATGAAATAAAAGAAGCGCTTTCTGGAAATTTATGTCGTTGTACTGGTTATAAAAAAATTGTGGATGCAGTTGAATCATATGTTCACGAAAGTGAGTCAACTGGTTGTTCAAATAGAGATGAGCATGGGAATTGCCACAAAGAAGAAAATGAAGCGGCAAAATTTGGAATGGTCGGACAGGCTCGTCCGTATATAGAAGCTGCTAAAAAAGCGAATGGAAACGCTGAATACGCTGATGATATCAAAACAAAAAATGCTTTGTTCTGCAAATTTGTGAGAAGTATTCATCCCCATGCCAAAATTGATGCAATTCATTTAGAAGCAGCAAAAAATCTAGAAGGTGTAAAAGCCATTTTAACAGGAAAGGAATTACCTATTTCTTTTGGTGTTTTGCCAATATCTCAAGATGAGACAGCTTTGGCGGTTGAAAAAACTAGGTATATTGGAGAAATTGTGGTAGCGATTGTTGCTGAAACAGAAGAGATTGCTACGGAAGCATGTAAATTGATAAAAATTGATTACACACCCTATAAGCCATTCTTAGAAATGGATGATTCAATTGTTGACATTGGTGAAAATGAAAAGATTCATGCACATACCAAATTCAATAATAATATTCATAAAAAGGCGGAATTACGTTTTGGAGATCAACAAAAGGGATTGGAAGAATCGGATAATCGCCTTGCGGTTGAATTTGAATTTCAGGGAATCAATCATGGATTTACAGAACCTCATGCGGCAACAGCTTATTGGGATGAAAATGGTTTGACAATTATCACAGCTACACAAGTACCTCATTATCTACAACGTTTCTTAGCGAAAGTTTTAGAAACACCAATGAACCGAATTCGAGTAATTAAACCTTATGTTGGTGGAGGATTTGGAGGAAAAAGTGATCCTTTTCCACATGAAATTATTATTTCCTATCTAGCGAAAATTACTGGACGTCCTGTTAAAATGCGCTTCAATAGAGAAGAAGTATTCTTAACTAATCATGGTCGTCACCCTTCCAAAATGAAAGTGGAATTAGGGATGAGTAATGAAGGAAAAATTCAGGTTTTAGATGCTGATATTGTTATTGATGGTGGAGCATATGGAAGTT
Source organism: Flavobacteriales bacterium (assembly GCA_947505255.1). Classification (GTDB taxonomy): domain Bacteria; phylum Bacteroidota; class Bacteroidia; order Flavobacteriales_D; family Crocinitomicaceae; genus M0103. The sequence continues at coordinate 29,698 of CANNKP010000008.1, read as the reverse complement.
TTGGTGTAGTAACTTCTTACTACAACGGAGTATTACTTCAAGCTCCATATAAAATTGATAATTTCGGTTTCAAAACATTAAGAGCTTACACTAATAAACCGCAAAGTGGTGCAATGCGTGGTCATGGAGCAGTAAATTCAAGGTTTGCAGTTGAGACTATGTTGGATATGATGTCAAGAAATTTGGATATCGACCCATGTGAGTTACGCTTCAAGAACTTCTTAGATTCGGATACTTTAACGGTTGGAGAATATAGAATTACATCCAATGGTAGTGCATTAAGTTTGAAAAGAGTGATGGAGCAATCTGATTGGAAGAATAAATTTAAGAAACTTTCTTTTGGTCACGGTTACGGAGTCGCTTGTGGATTCTTTATCAGTGGTAGTGCTTTGCCAATTCACTGGAATGAATATCCCCAATCGGTGGTTCATTTGAAAGTAGATATGGATGGACGTGTACTGATAACATCTGGTGCGAGTGACATTGGTCAAGGTTCAGACACTATGCTAGCAATTGTTGTTGGAGAGGTTTTAGGATTAAGTATGGACAATTTATTTGTTGTTGCAGCTGATACCTTATTAACTCCGATTGATTTAGGAAGTTATTCAAGTAGAGTAACATTCATGGCTGGAAATGCTGCGAAAATGGCGGCTGAAAATTTAAAAGAAAAAGTACTTACAGCAGTAGCAAAATATACTAATTTAGACATTTCAGAATTAAACATTGCCAATGAAAGAGTTTTCTCCAATGACATGAAAGTCAATTTAAGTTGGGTAGAAGCAATTGAGATGGGAACACGACATGTTGGGGCTTTAAATACTAGTGGATGCTATAATTCACCAAAATTGGGAGGTGATTTCAAAGGAGCAGGAGCTGGATTGAGTCCTTCGTATACGTTCGGTGCAATGATTTCAGAAGTACAAGTTGATCCCAAAACTGGTTTCGTTAAAGTTCTCAATATGTGGGGAGCACACGATTGTGGAAAAGCATTGAATCCATTGGCTGTGGAAGGACAATTAGAAGGATCATGGCATATGGGCTTAGGTCAAGCAGTTAGTGAAGAGATGAGGTATGTGAAAGGTTTATTGATGAATGCCAACTTATTGGATTACAAAATTCCGACAACACTAGATACGCCAGATATTCATGTAAATATTATTGAAACAATTGATCCAGAAGGACCTTTTGGAGCGAAGGAAACAGGAGAAGGAGCATTGCATCCATCGATTCCTTCCATCGCCAATGCAATCTATGATGCGGTCGGTGTAAGAATTACCTCTTTGCCAATTAAACCGGAAGATATATTGGCGAAAATGAAAGCATTAAATAACGAAATTATAGCTTAAAAGGATGGTTTCAGAAAAACAATATACAAAGCCGGCAACGATAGAAGAAGCAATTCAAATTGTCTCTTTAAACCCGTTAGACTCCCGATTCATGGCAGGCGGTACGGATATCATGGTTAACAAGTATCAAGGAAATGATACAACTTTGCATTACATTGATATAACTTCAATTGAAGAGTTAAAAGGAATTCGTAAAGATGATAAATACCTTTATATCGGTGCACTTACAAAATTGAGTGATCTAAAAAAATCAAGTGATATTCAAAATGAATTCCCTGTTTTAATAGAAGCAGCACATGCCGTAGGTTCACCATTGATTCGTAAAACGGCAACTTTGGGAGGTAATGTTCTTTGCGAAAACAGATGTATTTATTATAATCAATCTGATTGGTGGCGTGAAGCAGCTGGTTATTGTCTAAAATGTAATGGAAATATTTGTATTGCCTCAGGCGGAAAAAAAGCATGTTTCTCAGAATTTGTTTCAGACACGGCTCCAGCACTAATAGCGATGAATGCCCACGTTCGGTTGATAGAACCAGAAGGAGAACGGATTATTGCATTGGAAGCTTTATTTTCAGGAGATGGAGTAAAACCAAAAACAATAAAAAACACGACAATTATCAAAGAAATAATACTGCCTCTGGGTCAAAATTTCAGATGCATTTTCAAAAAATTAAGACTGAGAGAAACGTTAGAATTTACATCCTTAACAACGGTTGTTTCTATCAATAAAGACAATGCAATTCGAATAGTTTTAGCAGGAGTAGATCCTAAACCAGTTTTAGTAGAAGGTAAATTGAATGATGATACTTCGGAGCTCGTTAAAAAAGCTGTAAAAGGTGGAAGAGCGGTTGAAAACGATATGTTTTCTAGAACGTATAGAAGAGATATGATACCTGTATTTTTAAATGAATCTTTTGAAAAATTAGGAATCTAAAAATGGGAAATAATCCGGCAGAAATGCTCATGAAAGAGCATTCAACAATCGAACAAGTGGAAAGTGTTATTCATTCAATGGATGGGCTTTGGGAAAAAGATCATGAAAAATACCGAGCAATGGTTTCCAAATTGCTTTACTTCTTTAGGGAGTATAGTGATGTTTTTCATCATAGAAAAGAGGAAGAAGTATTGTTCCCCGAATTGATCAATCATCCTGATTTTTTGTTAAACGAAATTATCGATGAATTGGAAGAACATCATGAGATGTTTCGTGAGTATACGAAGGAGATAGAAGATTTAATTGAAAGCGATGAATTGATAAAAGCACATGTACTTTTAAAGAGATATGTGAATGATTTATTGGATCATATCGCTGTGGAAAATGATGAATTATTCAGTATAGCTGAAAACTTGTTTACTGACAGTCAATTGGAAAATATGTACTTCCGTTTTAAGGATATCGATTTAGAATTGGGCGAAGATTTAAAAACCGAATTGGAGCAAATTCCTCAGGATTTAAGAGGTGAATTGGCAGTAAATGGTTTCTAAAAATAAACCTGTATTCAATAGCTATTCCAACTATATTCGGGAAACCTTTGGTGAGCGAGTACAAAAGATTTCGATTAACACGGGTTATTCTTGCCCGAATAGAGACGGTACAAAAAGTTTGGGAGGATGTACTTATTGTAACATAAATTCCATTAAGCCGGAATATGCAAATGCGAAAAAAAGTGTTACTCAGCAATTAACGGAGGGAATAAATTTCTTTTCTAAAAGGTATAAAGCGATAAAATATTTAGCTTATTTTCAATCGTACACCAATACCTATCACAACAACGAGACGCTCATTAAAACATATGAAGAAGCGCTCAATGTTCCAGGGGTAATTGGATTAGTTATAGGAACAAGACCCGATTGTATTTCGAACGAAATAGCTGAGTATCTTCAAGAAATTTCTAAAACAAAATATGTCTCAGTTGAACTTGGAATCGAATCAACAGATGAAATAACACTTCAGAAAATTAATCGCTGTCACACCTATCAAGAGACAATAGAGGCGGTTGAGATGTTATCAAGTAAAAATATTTTGGTGGGTGGCCATCTCATTTTAGGATTTCCATGGGAAACGAAAGATGACTTATTATTGCATGCAAAAAACGTTTCAAAGTTACCATTGAAATTCCTTAAAATTCATCATTTACAGATTTTAAAAGGAACACAATTAGCCAAAGATTTTGAAGCTAACAATGACTCTTTCAAACTTCTAACTTTATCCGAGTATTTAAATATTACCGTTGAATTTTTAGAAAACCTGAGACCAGATATTGTTGTGCAACGTTTTCTCTCCGAAGCACCAAAAGATCTTTTGATTGCACCTCATTGGGACGGAGTGAAAAACTATGAATTTACAAGCAGAGTTGAGAAGAGAATGAAAGAATTAGTGACGTGCCAAGGACAACTGATTTGATGAATTAAAATTCAAAATACTTTTCCCTTCATGGATATCATTGCATAACTGACTAATCGATTTCTCCTCAAAGATTTTTTTAATTTGAGCCTTCACCAATTTATATTCATGGTGAATCGGACATGGATTTTTGTCTGTGCATTTTTTCAATCCAATACCACATTGGTCAAAAAGATCTGTGCCGTCAATAATTGTTACAACTTCTAATAAAGTTAATTTTTCAGGATTTTTCTTAAGAAAGAAGCCACCATTTGGTCCTTTCATTGAATCCAATATTTTGTGTTTAACAAGTTGTTGAAGGATTTTACTCAAGTATTGTGTTGGAATTTCCTGCTGTTCTGCAATTTCTTTTAAACCAACTTTCTTATTCTCTGAAGCGTTCAAAGCAATGTATATAATTGCTTGAAGGCCATATTCGCATGATTTTGAAAACATTTTGCAAATATAATCGATAAGAAACGATAAAAAAACCTTCTTCCACCAACTTCTCTTCCTCCTTAGTAAATAATTACATGTTTTTTAAGAATAAAACAAGCCTACTTACCGGAATAAACGACCTTTTGACCTATTGAACTCAAACCAAGCAGAGCATCGTCAGTTGTGAAAATTGCTTCCAGTTTTTTCAGCTCAGATGCCGGACCTTTTGCTTCATTAATTAATTCCTCTGCAAATTGCATAGCTATAGGTGCCTTTACACGCATTGATTTCCTTACTTTTTCAAGCTCTTCTTTTTCAAGTGCACCATTTTCAAATGAATCTTCAAGAATTGAATTATAATTGTTATGCTTGTACAACTCAGAATAAGCGACCCATTTCCCGGAAAACTCTTTTTTCTCTATTGCAGGTAATTCACCTCCATTCAACATCTCAAACATTTCGTCAATTGTTATAATCTTGTCGATTAATCCAATTTCAACAGCTTCACTCGCATTCAGCATCTTGCCGGTTAGAATTAAATATTTCGCCAATCCATTTCCAACTCTTAAAGCCGTGCGTTGCGTGCCGCCTAAACCTGGATAAATTCCAATTCCAGTTTCTGGAAATGCCACATTAACTTTTGGTAATGCATATATTTCGTCAGCACATATCGCTAATTCCAATCCACCTCCCAATGCTAATCCATTCAATAAAGCGATTACTTTTTTTGGTGATTTGTCAATTTTTTCAAAAACTTCTTGACCATATTTCGTGAAATCAATGATTTTATTGATGGTATTGTTTTTAATATTCTTAACAAAGAATCGAATATCAGCACCGGCAACAAAGGCTTTCCCTGATCCAGTTAAAATGATAGTATCAACAGTTGGATCAGATTCTGCTTTAGAAAATTTATCATCCAATTGTTTTACCACTTCTTCATTTAGGGCATTCATATCCTCGGGTCTGTTCATGGTAATTACTGCTGTGCCTTTCGATTGCGACAAGGTAACGTATTCCATTTCCCAACTTTCTTCGGCAATTCCAGTTGGAACTTTTTCTTTGTAGATTGTTGAATAACCTTCGACCAATTTTTTAACCATCATATCTCCATAATATTTCATGAGATCAACTGGTCCTTTTTTCCATTTTAATCCAATTTTAGCTCCTTTGTTTAAATCAATTGCAGAGCAAACATTTTCTTCTAATATTTGGGAACAAACGAAGAAAATACATCCTAACATTCGTTCATTAATTAACTTTCTTGCATCATCAGAAATTGGATTATTTTCAGTTTTAATATTCCAGTTTTCTTTGCGATCAACTTGTTTGATTAGTCCAGTTGCAGTTTTATAGGCAGGACCATAAATTTCTAATGTTTTTTGTGCGTGCATGGCAATTGGAACACCAGTAGCATTCATCAATGCGAAAGGTCCCATTCCGATTCCAAAGGTCTTCATACACACTTCATCAATTGCTTCGATTGTTATTCCTGGCTCATCCAATAAGCGAACAGCTTCATTTAACCAAGGAACAAAAAATCTATTTACTGCAAATCCATAAGCATCTTTGGTATAAATTGGATCTTTACCTGCTTGAACCGAAAAACGATATACTTCTTTCAGTGTTTTTTCTGAAGTTTTTAACCCAGGAATGATCTCTACAAGTCGATTTTTTGCTGCATGAAAGAAAAAATGAAGACCGACAAATCGCGAATGATCCTTGACAGCCGCAGAAAGTTCAGTAACTGAAAAAGAAGAGGTATTTGTAGCAATGATAGCATCAGGACTTAAAATGTCACTCAAATTTTTAAATAATTCAATTTTGGCATTGAAATCTTCATAAATGGCTTCAATAACGATGTCACAATTACGAAGGTCATTTAGGTTATCAGTTACTTTAATGTTTGCTATGAATTTTTCTATTTGTTCAGCAGTGAAAACTTTCTTTTCAAGACCTTCATTCAAAACAGTTTTTATACCAACCAATCCTTTGTTAACATATTCCAATGCACGGTCAGCTAGGATAACGTTAAAACCTTCTTGCGCAAATTTTTGTGCCAAAGCAGACCCCATTGTTCCCGCTCCTACAACACCAACACTTTTAATTTTTTTCATGACATTAATCATTTAAGATTTAGCAATTTTCCCAAACAGGTTGTCTTTTTTCGAGGAAAGAATTAATTCCCTCATTCGCATCTTTCGTTTCCATCAATTGTTTCACATAAAGATGTTCTAATTGTGGTAAGAAATTGCTTAAAATGTGATTGAATTTTATTCTTGTAGCTTTAACTGAAAAGCGCAAGGACGAAGCACTTTTTGGTACAATATGTTGATTTATCCAATTGTCGACCTCGTTTTGCATTTCCTCTTTGTCTTCAAAAACTTTATTGATTAATCCATTTTCAAAGCCTTCCTGTGATGTAATGGTTTTCCCAGTAATCAAAATTTCTTCCGCTCTAGCGTAACCAATTTTCAATGGTAATAAAATGGAAGCAGGTGGAGGGAAAACGCCTAGGATTATTTCCGGTTGACCTAATTTTGCACTTTTATCAGCAAAAATAAAATTGCACATCAAAGCTAATTCCAAGCCACCACCCAAGCATTGACCTGATATTTTGGACATAGTGGGAATTGATAAATCACGAAGTGTAAAGAACAAATGATGGAAATGTTTAAGCATTGTAGCAGCCATGTCTTTCTGATGTTCTTCAACGCTTGCTCCAAATGAATAATGTTTTCCTTCTCCTTCGAATGTGATTAATTTTAATTCTGGTTTGCTTGAAAAAGATTCTAGAAGTGCTTGTAATTGCTCCATCATGATGTGGTCGAGAATATTTCCCTTTCCATCATTCAGAATGATTCTGCATACAGTTTCATTATGCGTATATTCAACGGTTAACTTTTCCATTTTTTAAACTGTTTCAGGGTTTTGATATTGAGGAGAAATTGCTTCATGCATTTCATCATTCCACTCTTTTCCTTCTGCTAATAATTGACGCAATTTGATGAAATTAATCTCACGATCGTGTTTAGGTCCATCATTGAATGCTTTGAATCCAGCTTTGGCTTCAGTCATCATGTTTAGCGCTAACCATTCACGGCTACTTTCCTTGTTTCTATCCCAATGCTCTAATTTTTTCTTACGAACCTCAGTAAGTGTTTTTGATAAACAATTCGGGAAAGTATGTAATAATTTAGCGATGAGTTTGTTAGTTAATTCATCTAATTTTGATAAATCAACTTCTCCTTTTGCTAATAATTCTTTTCCTTTTGCTAATTCTTCACCTGTTTTCATTGCACCGAAAATGACTCTACCATATTCGTCTGCGTAATTAGTGATGTTAATTAATGGATTCGGAATGAATTTACCATCCACCTTTAATGCTGGTGCAATGTCTGTGATTAATCCAATATTTAATGCTTGATGTGCTGTCCAAGGTTCACATAAAGTTAATGAACTCATAGCTCGTTCGATTCCTACATATAAATGCAAGAAGTCTGTTGAACCTCCAATTGCAGCAGATCCATGTTTTGGTCCAGCTTGACCAAAACGAGCTAAATCAGATGCAACCGTGAAATCACACGCCATACCAATTTCTTGCCCTCCACCAATACGCATTCCATTGACACGAGAAATAACTGGTTTTTCACATTTTAAAATTGCACTGACCATGTCATTGAATAAACGCATGTATTGAGAATATTCTTGTGGATTTCCTGCGTAATATTCTGCGTATTCCTTTGTGTTTCCACCTGTACAAAATGCCTTGTCTTCAACTCCTGTAAAAACTACTGCTACAACACTTCTGTCATTAGATGCTTCGCCAAAAGCAAGAATGATTTCTTTTACAGCAGTTGTTGTGTATGAATTATATTGTTTAGGATTATTTAAAATAATCCAAGCATTATATATATCCGCAACTGGTTCACCATTGAAGTCCAAACAAGGACGTTTTTCAAAGATAATGTCTGTATATGTGTGTTCTACAAGATTGTGATTTTTTAAATTTGCCATGATCTGAACTTTTAAATTATTTTTAATTTTTACTGAAATCAGGTACTAAAACCGAACGTTTATCGTACTTGTGTTCTAAAGTGTTTTTGAATACGTCATTGATATTTGACATAGGGAAAGTCTCAACAAAATCTTTGATTTTTAATTTCCCTGTTGCTATTAAATCAACCACTTCAGGGTATAATTCTGGTTTACAACCCCATGTTCCAATTAATTTTGCATCGAAGGCCATTAGATTACTCAAACGAACTTCTAATTTGTTCATTGTAAATCCAACAATACTTAAGGTAGAAGTAAAAGTGATTAAATTGAATGCTAAATCTTGTCCCGGAGCGGTTCCTGAAAATTCAAAGATTTTCCAACCGTATTTGGAACAGCCTAGTTCTTTTGCAATTTCTCTTACTTTGTTTTTAATTTCTTTTGTATCTAATCCTCTAGAATTAATAACAGCCTCGACACCATTGTTTTTTGCTTGTTCTAACTTTTCGTCATTAATATCAATTGCCAAAACTTTAGCTCCCATTATTTTAGCGATTAAAGCGCCATAAACTCCAACGCCACCAACTCCAATTACGATTGCTAAATCTCCTTCTTTTAATTCAGATTTTTTCATTACTTGATAAGGAGTGGAAATTGCATCCGCAATGACAGATAATTGTTCCAAAGTGTAATTCTCTAAAATTGAATCTGGAACAGGACATAAATATTGATGAGGAACAACAATGTGTGAAGCAAAACCTCCGTGAAAATCATTTCCAGGCATTAATTGGTTTTGACAAATATTACTTCTCCCTTCGTTGCATAATTCACAATGCCCACACGGTAGAACCGCTGGAATAATTACATTTTTCCCTTTTAAATGAGCAGGTCCTTCGACTACTGTTCCACTAATTTCATGACCTAAAGTCAGGGGCATTTCTTTTTTTGTGCGAACACCATCATGCCAAAAACTTAAATCCGTATGACAAACGCCACATCCTGCAATTTTCACCAACGCTTCATTTTCTTTCACTTCAGGTAATGGAGATTCTGTCAGAACAAAATCCGTTTTCAACTCTCTCATTTGCCATTGATACAGTGTGTTTGATTTCATCTTCTTGGTATTTTTTCTATTTATAAATTACAATTTTCGAAAAGGATTGCTGTTCCTTGTCCACCACCAATACAAGCTGAAGCAATGCCGTATTTGACTTTTCGGGCGTTCATTTCTCTAGAAAGTGTTAAGGATATTCGTGCGCCTGTTGCTGCAAGAGGATGACCAAGTGCAATTGCACCGCCATTTACATTACAGATATCTCTATTTAAACCTAATTCTCTTTCACAGCCTATGAATTGAGCGGCAAAAGCTTCATTGATCTCGATCAAACCGATTTCACTCATCGACAACCCTGTCATTTCTAGTAATAATTGAATTGCAGGAACAGGACCTAATCCCATTACTCGAGGATCTAATGCGCTAGTTGAAGATGCTACAATTTTCGTAAGTGGGCGAAGTCCATTATTTCGAATATAATTCCCATCCGCAACAATGACAGATGCAGCACCATCTACAATTCCACTTGAATTCCCTGCCGTTTGAACACCATCTCGAGCAAATACCGAAGGTAGTTTACCTAAAATTTCCAGATCGGTAGGACGAACATTCTCATCGGTGTTAAAGTCAACTGTTTTCTTAGGGAGGTAAACTTTTCTTGGAGTTAATCCTTCAATCTCAAAAACAGTTGAGTTCATTTTTATAATCTCATCATCAAAGAATCCTCTTTCCTTAGCTGCAATATATTTATCGATGGATTCTTTCGCAAATTGATTGGTGTCTTCCTTAGTGATCTTGTGTTTGATAGCGACATTTTCGGCTGTACATCCCATTGGAACAGCTGCAGTATCGTTCAGTGCTTCCCATAGCATGTCTTTAAAATCAATTTTTCCTAGCGGATAACCCATACGATTTCCGAAAGAAACAGTAGGTGAGAGGGTCATGTTTTCTGTCCCACCGGAAAGTGTTACTTGTGCTTTGCCAAGTGTTATTTGTTCTGCTCCAGTGATGATTGTTTCGAAACCACTACCACAAATTCGTTGTACCATAATTGCCGGAACTCCTTCTGGTATTTCAGAGAATAAACCGATGTGACGAGGTAAAAAATAAGAATCAGCAGAACTTTGTCCAATATTTGCAAAGACAACCTGATCGATATCGCTTCCTTTAATCTGGGAATTTTTAAGTGCTCCTTTAGATGCAAAGATTCCCAAATCAGTCGGAGAAACCTGACCCAATGTTCCACAAAGTTTCCCGAATGGTGTTCGGGCACCGTTCACCAAAAAAATATCATCATATAGCATTCCTATACCTTTTGATTTATTGTGAAAACCTTTGTTTTGATTTTTATTTGTGTTCATCTAGTTTGTTCTTTTATTTTGTTCAAAATTTTGAATATCAAGATTCAGCAATGCTGAGATCTGATTTCTTTTTTTGTAAATTATTATATGTGCGTTGTGCAATTATTGCAGCACCTAATGAAACGACATGTTGTGGCTCTTCAGGAACAATAATCTCTTGCTTGAATTTTTCTGAAAGTAAAGATTGTAAGTAGGGGTGATTTTCTATTACACCACCAATCATTGCTGTAGGTACATCAGGAACCAATTTCATTTTTGCAACTTTGTTAGCAATCGAAAGATAAATTCCTCTCGAAATGTCCTCGATTGACATGCCATCCAATATCCATTTCATGATTTCTGTTTTTGCAAAAACGGTACAGAAACTATTCAATTCTTTATCATAATTGGAACGTGCAGCCAAATGACTCATTTCTGAAACTTGAATCTCAGCTCTTTCCGCTATCTCAGAAAGAAATGAGCCTGTACCGGCAGCACATTTATCATTCATATAGAAATTGCTAACACCGTCCGTTTCATCGCAGTGAATAACTTTTATATCCTCACCACCAATATCAATAATGTTTTTTGCACCATTTAGATCTCTGGAAACTCCAGCAGCCGCACAGTTAATCTCGGTCTTGATAATATCGGATTCAATAAAATGTTTTCTACCGTATCCGGTTGCGCAACTGTATTTGATATCAAAATCACTTTGAATAGCTTGCATTACTTGTCGATGAAGCAATCTATCTTTATTCAACGTATGGAGTAAGTAGCGGAAAACAACATTTTGATTGTTGTCAATTACGGTAAATTTTATAAATGCGGAACCAAGATCAACTCCTAGAAAACAAGGTCCACCTTGATAAACGACAGAGGTTTTTTTGTCCTTAACAATTCCCTTTTTAATAATGTTTCGATTTACAGCCGCAGCTGCTCCAGGAATGCGTGATGAAATATTTTTATTGGTCATCGCTTTAACCATATTGGTGAAAGCAAGATTTAGTGAAGTACGTATGTAATGTTTTTTACCGTACTCAACGATTTTACCATTGAAATAATCGATTTCTGTTTGTCTATTATTGATCACATCACCTGCTAAAGAAGGAAAGTGATTACCACCCTTCTTCAAATAACGCATACATGTACGAACAAAATCATCAGGAAAACGAATCTTTTCTGCTTCTGCAACAACAATTGCTTCATTGATAATCTGTTCAATCAATTCAACAGTATCTGGATCAGCCATCGCTTCTGCCATTGTCAAACGTCCAACCCCACAAAGCGGACTTAGCGAGGCATTAAGAATTGTTTTTTCCCAAGTTCGTTTAAGTATTTCGTAAGAATTGACAGCCTGAGTGGTTAGTCCTGTTTCATTTAATAGTTCAGAAAATTCTTCTGCTTGTTGAGTTCTTGAATCGTCAATCGAACCAAGATAATTTGGTGGATTGAAAAAGGTAACGTTTACTACATTTGGTGCGGATAAATTTCCAGCATAATTAACTACCATGCGCAGAATCTTGTCTGAACCGAATATTGGGATCAATAATTCCTCGACATCAATACCATTTTGAGCAGAAATAATCGTTAGTTTGTCAGTATCAATTTTCAAGGCTTCATTTGCTGCAGACTTGATTTGGTACGATTTAAGCGAGAAGACAAGATAATCGAGGTCCAGTTTTTCTTTAGCTAGATCATTCAAAGTTTCATAAACATGATCGAAGTGGGCAATTGATTTAATCTTTCCTTCAAGTTTGATTCCTTCGCTTTTAATTTGATTAAGTTTGATCTTGTTTCGAACTACAAGGCTGACATCGCAACCTGCTTCTTTTAATTTTACGGCCATGATCATTCCCACAGGGCCAACACCTACGATTGCAACTTTTATGGGATTTGACTTTTCCATGTTAATTGAAAACTTTAGAATCGTTTAATTGTTCAATGAATGTTTCAACTTTCGTGATACTTTGCCCTTCACTGAAGAATCGAAGATCACATAAATCACCTTCAATAATCAATGATGGAACGCCGGTAAGATCTTTCAACCGTTGAGGCATACCAAATTTTGCGTTTGAGTTATTGAAACATGTTTTTGTATCATGGTAAACAATACCATCGATTTTATATTCTAAGAACCAGTCAGCAAGCATTTTCATTTTTGCTTTTTCACTTCGGTTAATAAAGATCTCTGTATATGCTCTTGCGGTTGAATTCCATGGGTCATTTTCATCGAATTTATCGAAGACCCAACTGCTACAATATGTTGAAGCTACAACTGCAGCATTATTTGAGGTAAACAAATCGCTCATCATCCTTAATTTTCCCCAAATCGGCATTCCTTCCCAGAAAATTCGAATTGTTGCTTTTGGTAAAAATCCCTCATCATTTTTCACTTTTTCCTCCAACTCAGCCAGTAATGTGGTGTAATAATCTTTGGCAATTTGAGTTCCACGTAAAACAACGATTGGTCCCATGTGAATTGTACCATCAAAAAAGCTGAGTGGTGCATTTTGAGCGATGGATGTTTTTAATACTTTTTGCCACAATAAGGTTGCTTCTTTACTAAGTTTTATTACGGCTTTAAATGATTCTAAATCAAATTTTACTCCGCTAACCTCTTCGCAAACCGGAATCATTTTCTTAAATTGTTTTACTACTAAATCAACCTCATCTTGTGTTACTTCGTCAAGATGTCGTGGTGGTTGGATACCAACTATTGGACAATTGAATTCATCTGCATAAAAAGTGAACCAATCTTCAACTTCACGGCATTGATTTGTATTGTAAGCGATGATATCAGGTTTAGGAATACCTTCCATTTTATAATGAGACTGAAGTGGCGATTCCTTTTTCAAATAAGCACCAATATCCGCTGTAGTATAGGAGCAAACATGTCCTGAATAACCACATTTAATTGCTTCAGGAATAAAATCCATTGCAGTTCTTGTCGCACCCAATAACGCTCCATGATTTTCTGGAAAATATACTTCAAATCCAAACGAACGTAATAATTCCGCAGGGCCAACACTAGTGCACCAAGCAATTTTTTTCTTACTGGATTCTAATGAGAGAAAATATTCTCCCATTATTTTTTTCATCAAATCGGTAGTTTCTATTTTGTACATTTCTTGGATGTTTCGGTAGACTCTAATTCAATAACATAAACTTCTTCATCCACAGGAACATTTTCACCGTACATATTCAATAAGTGAGCTTTGTATTTTTCAATAACATTCTTAGGTGCCATTTTCATTGAAGGTGTAAGGGTTCGATTCTCAAGGGATAATTCATCCATAATAATCGCTGCCGATTTAACTTTGGCGAATTTTTGCCCTATTCTGTTATTCGCAATTTCCAAACAACCAGTTAGACATTTTCCGAGTTCATTTAAACTTCTAGGACAAAAACAACCTTCTTCTGGGCTTAGTTCATAATCTGGGGATTCAAGTAGTTTTTTGTTTGGAAAAATCAAGGCAACCGGATGTTCTTCACCACTTCCTGAGACGATAGCGTATTGCACATAATGACATTTTAGTTCAATCTGTTTTTCAAGATCGGTCGGAATCACTTTCTCGCCATTTGATAATTTAAATATTCGATCTTTTCGTGAGATCAATTTCAACCCATTTGGCGTGATTGCTCCAACATCACCTGTTCGGTACCATCCATCTTCTGTAAAAAGTTCTTTGTTCGCTTCATCATTTTTGTAGTAACTGAGAAGCACATTTGGACCTTTTACCTGAATTTCTTCATCGTCGGCGATACGAATACTAACACCTGGAATCGGTTTACCGACAACACCTGTTTCTCTTTTTAGTTCAGGATCTGTTAAAGTACAGCAAGGAGATGTTTCAGTTAATCCCCAGCCTTCAATCACTTTAATATTTCTTTTTTCAAATTCATTAGACAGCCTTTCAGGAAGAGCCGCCGCCGCAGTAAAGATGAATTTCAAACCAGAGTTAAAGAAAACCTGTTCCGCTTCTTTACTTTCTCTGGTGAGATCATATAATGATTGATAAACTTTTGGAACACTGAAAAAAATCGTTGGTTTGATCTTTTTCCAATTTTCAAAAATCATTTTCGCATCACGACCATAACTACTTTCGAGCGAGTAAGTGGCACCATTGTATAAAGCTGTGAACAATTCAAAAATTCCACCAAAACTATGATGCCAAGGTAAATAAGCGAGAAAACGGTCATCTTCATTCACTTCCCATACAACATCTAACGCCGCTTGCTGAGACAAGATATTTTTATGCATCAATTGAACACATTTAGGAATCCCCATCGTGCCGGAAGTGTACATATTCAAACAAACCGTATCAGGTTCAATATTTGAGTCAAAAGAATTTGTTTTAGTAGGATTGGGTTTTAATAACTCGTCAAATGATTTCATTTCAGGAAAACGACGATCTGTAAGATTTTCGAAGACAAACAAGTGTTTGATCTTGGTTAAAATATTCTCACTTATATTCGCTAATTGAGGAGTTCCATCAATCGTTAGCCAGGTAGCATCGGAATGATCGATCAGTAATTCGGCAGTATCTTGTTTGAAATTTGCAAAAATTGGTACCACAATTCCACCAAATGCCATAATCGCCAATTGCAATTCTAGCATCTTTTGACAATTTCGGGAAAAGATAACCATCTTGTCTCCCTTTGAAAATCCTGCCTCTTTCAGGTTATAAGCAATATTTTGAATATCATTATAAAAATCGTTCCAAGTGATTCCTTCATAATCACCAAGATTGTTCTTTTCTTGATAAACAATTTTATTTCCAAATAGCTTTACATTCCTTTCTAAAAGACTTGAAATGTTTGGTAAAACATCGCCTAATTGTTTTTCTGAATGCAGTTCTTTCATCAGGAATAGAATTATGCCACAACTGCAGCTTGTTTTTCTTTCAATTTGTAATAGCGGAATCCTCCCCAAAGAGCTGCACCAATTGCACCGGAATAAATTGAGTCAGGGTGAGAAATGAATTTGTTGTCTTCTTTGTTCTTTTCTACCGATAATTCTTCTATTGCTTGAGTCATCCCTTCGTTCATACCCATTCCACCAACCAAGACGATTGGAGATTCAGTTCTTAGTGAACCTAATAATTTGATGACACGTTGTGCAATTGAGATATTGATTCCTTTAACAATATTTGGAGTAGATAATCCTTTGGAAACAAGATTGATGACATCAGTTTCTGCTAATACTGCACAAATACCTGAAGGAACCTCTGGGTTATCTGCTTTTAGAGAAATTGGACCGACTTCTTCAATCGCTAGGCCTAAATACCGAGAAATATTTTCTATGAACTGCCCTGATCCAGAAGCACATTGACCTGTCATTTTATAATCAATAACTTTTCCTCTTGGGTCAACCTTAATAGCTCTCACGTACAAAGCACCCATATCAACTACAGTTTTGGCTTCTGGCGCAAAGAAGATACCTCCTCTAGCATGTGATGTCATACTATAAAAGTGTCCTGTTTTTTTCTCAACCATTTCCCCTTCACCGGTAGAAGCTAGATAGGCTATATCATTGTCGAAATTCAATTTATTTCGCAACAATATTGCGTCGACAGTTTCCACCACCACATCTTTTGGATTCCGTTTTCTTATTTTTTCTGTTTGCTTATCCAGTAATTTGTGCTCACCGGAATCATGATCATATGACATAAGGACAGCCTTAACGTAGCTTCCTCCGACATCAACTCCCATTGTATAAATTGGTGTTACCATTTTGATTTTTTTAAGATTAATGCTACCTAGTGTTATTCTTCTGACATTTCGGTTTTCTTACCAACCGGCAGATCTACGTTAATGTTTCTTCTTGCGAACATGGCACCGCCAAGTGCGCCCATAAAGATTGAATCTGTATGAATATTCATAGTTACTTCTCCATAAGAATCTGTAACCATTTGCTTCACATATTTCAAAACAGCTTCATTTCTTGCAACACCACCTGTGAACGTAAATTCATTTTTAACTCCTCCTGATCGAGCAATTAATGACATAGCCCGTTGTACGATAGCTTTGTGAAGACCCGCTAGAATATTTGGTCGTTCCTCACCATTGTGAAGAAGTTCTTTTACTTCGGCACCTGCAAAAACAGTACATGTCGAACAAATAGTAGTTTCTTTTGTCGCTTTGTTAGCTTCTGGACCTAATTCATTCAGAGATAATCCAAATTCATCAGCAATGTATCCAAGATAACGGCCACAACCTGCAGCACAACGGTCATTCATGTGGAAGCTTGTAACTAATCCATGACTATCGACTTGAATTGCTTTTGTATCTTGCCCTCCAATATCTAAAACTGTTCTTGTGTTTGGGAAAATCGCATGAGCGCCAAAAGCATGACATAAAATCTCTGATTTGATACAATCTTCAGGGAAGGGTAGAAGTGCTCTACCATAACCTGTTCCAGTCATTTTTGCAATATGAATGTCTTGGCTGGCAATCTCATCTATGTGTTGTCGTAAAGTTTGTTCTACAGCTTTGTAATTGTTTTTCATGACATTAAGCTCAGCATAATACCAGTCTTCTTTGCTACCATCTTCTTGTTGATCTGCCAATCCTTGGTATTTTTCATCAAGAATCTTCATTGATTCCTGTACTAATTCATTAAAGCTATATTGTACCATTTCGTTTTCCACGGGTGTGATACTTTTATCAAAAGCTAACATGAGTGGTTCATAGTATTCAGAACCAAGATTTTCAACTTCTGAATTGTATCGTTCACTCACAATATCTCTAAAGAACTGATTTTTTGATCCCAAGTTACCATTGATGAATTCGTGACGAATCTGAGGACGGATAGTTTCTATAATCTTTTTTAGTTCAGTGCTTATTGCATCCTTATTTGCATAAGAAAAATTTGATACCGTTTTATTAAGCATATCTTCCAAACTGTCCATTCTTCTTTTGAATTGGCCATATTGAAAAACACTGCGCAAATCCTCCATGTATTTTTTGAACTCTGTTTTGGTCGATACGTCATCACCTATTTTTCGAGCTAATAAATTGAAACGGGCATCATATATAGCCTCATCTCTTGCTACGTCTGCCGCAACTTTATAGTTAGCTCTCGTATTCGTAATTCCTCTACCAACAATTTCATCTTTGTCATTTATAATAACAGCCTTTGAGGTTGTAGATCCCAAATCAATTCCTAAATAGTATTTATCCATTTTTTTTGAGTTTTTATTAATAGTGCTTCTTTCCGATTATCGCCTTATCAAACAGTTTCCTTCAAGGATTTTCGTTGTTCAAGCATTTGGAAATAAGATTCTAGTCTGTTTTTAATGTTCGAATAAGAAAAGTATCTAGGATCCACAAGATCAGATTCAATGAAGCCAACAGGTACTTCTAGATGATCTTCAATGTCACGCATCATTGCCAATTGTCCTGCTGAGAAGGAGTTACAACTTTTAATTGAATTCGTCACATAACCATCAGCGTCATAATCGGTGATACATTTTGATAAGAGACTGATTCTTTGTGGAATGTTCATATTCGTATAGCAATTCATACAATATTCCGCAAGAGATTCTATTGGTCTTTCTGCATCATGTCTCCAGCCAAGGTCATATACACCACCAACTTTCGTATAGGATGATGCAACAATTACAGCTCCCATGTCATAGAATATTTTCCAGAATTCGCGGAAACTAGTCCAATTTGGTGGGCCTTCAACCACAAGTCGATATTTTTCTTCTTTCATTTCTCCTTCCGGAGTGATAGGACCAAGTCCAAGACGAATTCGTTCTTGAATTTCATCATAAAGCTCTTTGTAATAATCAACTGCTTCTTGTGTTCCTCTGAATCCAATATTAATTGGTCCGATATAATACACTCCAGCAAAATAAGCATCAATTGGCGATGGTTTGTGTTTTGTTGAGTCAAATATCTTTGTAATCCAATCTTCCGCTTCTTTTGATAATCTTAAAAAGCCTTTTAATTTTTCTTCGTCAAATTTAATACCTGTGACCTCTTCCATTTGAGGAATAACTTCCTCTTTTAGTTGTTTCACCATATACTGGGTCATTTCAGGTGTGATTTCTGCATTTTCCTGATATGGGGTATGCACCATGATGACTTTCGCATTTGGATATTCTCTTTTTAGTGTTTCGAACCATTTCAAGAATGTAAAGCATCCGGTATAACTAAGTAGTAAGATATCAGGTTCAGGAATTTTTGTCCCAGTTGGACCAATATTTCCTTTCATCATCATTCCAACATCACATTTTACGTAAGTACAAACGTCTTCTGAGTGTGCATTTTTTTCAGCTTCTTTGATGTATCCGCCTGATTTCTTTCTCATTGCACTTTGTAGTGCATTGATTTCAGGATAAACGGGTAGCATATCAAATGTTCTTATTAGTTCAGATAAATTTCCCGGAATGAAAGTGTAACATACTTTTTTTCCAGTTTCTTTTACTTGTGCTAAATCATTAAAAAGTCCATCGATCATCTCTTTTTGGAGGATCATACTTTTTTCTTTTTGTGCTTCCTGTGCCATAATTTGTTATTCAAGATTGATTATTATGTCCATTTTTATTGAGCAGCAACTACAGGTTCGTCTTCCCACAATTTTATGGAATCTGAAAATGCACCTACTTGTTCTTTGATTACCTTAAACTGGTTAATATTTTCACTGTATTGGAATGCGATATACCGAATACCTAATTTATTAAAGGCATTTTGGAATATTGGGGCATCCAATAAACTTGGATCACAGAAACTAGCTGAAGCGAAGATTACTCCATTTGCTCCTCGGTCTTTTACAATTTTTGCTAAGCGATATTCTTTTGGATCATGTACATCGTAAATTGATGAAGAATACTGACTTTGTGTAATGTATGAATTCGATATTGCTTCTAATGGATTGTGACTTGTAGAATCGATGTCGCCAAGAATCATTCTTGATCCCAACATGTAATCATCGTCAACAACATAACATCCAGCTTCTTCAATTGCTTTGATCAATCCAATTGCAGGTTGTTCACAAAAAGCTCCAGATATAACAACTTTGATTTTATCTTGAGGTACACCAATGTCTTTTTTGATGTGTTCACATACATCTTCGAGAATAGCATTGTGTTCTTCGACAGGAATCACAGTTCCTGCTCTAATTATATGATAAACGTCTTCAATACTTAATCTCCAAGGATAATTCTGACGAACATCATAGATGTATGAAATCATTTGACGATTCTTATTATAAAGTTCAATCGAATGATTTAATGCTTCTTTAGTGACTTCAACACCATTTATTTCTTTGATGTATTTCAAAACATGCTCCATTTCCTGTTGGTAGAACACTCCACCAATTTGTGGTAGAAAATTTTGAGGAAAATCCATGTATTTAACAAATTTTCCAATTTTTTGTTGTTTAAAAATTCCAGAAAGATTTCGGATAACATCACAAATGGAAGGAAAAATGAAACCATCAATATGGTCCATATGTTTGTCCAATGCTAATTCAATGATACTTCTAGGAATATGACAGATGTAAGACTGATAATAGGCATCACCTTTAATAATTTGTTTTCTATCACCCCCTCCAAAGATGCCAACTGGTAGTGCATTGGCAGCGTGAATTATCTCTCTTGGGAAATAAATCGGCATATAACCAACCAATACCCGACCCTCTTTTTCGGCTTTCCATTCTTTCGCTTTTGTAAAGTCTAAATCGAAAGCGTAATTTTTGCAAGTTTCAATTATTTCTTTAAGTTCTTTCATTTAAAATTGATATTAATACCTGAATATCTAAAATAAGATGAATTGATTTTTTTTTAAAACCGTTAATTCATCATTTTGTTTTGGACAAAATTAGTGAGATGTATCTTATTATTCTATGATGTTAATCATATAATTTATGAAAACAAATGATTTTACTTGTGCTTTGAAATGTGGTTGAAAGTCAATTAAGAGAGAAATGAATATTCAGTCACTAATTATTTGAATTACTTTAAATAAAGACGAATGGAAAATAAGAAAATAGCCATAGTAACTGGAGCTGTAAAAGGTATTGGAAATTCTATAACAGTTCGATTAATAAAGGATAATTACTTTGTTGTGATGGTTGATGTTGATCAATCGAATGGTGAGTTGTTTGAAAGTGAAAATGTTGGAAAATGTAAATTTATTCTAGGAAATATTTCAAATAAAGAGGATGTTAAGAGTATTTTTAAGTACGTTCAAAACAATTATAATAGGGTAGATTTACTCGTTAATAATGCTGGGATAATTAGGGATAATATGATTTGGAACATGTCTGAGGAAGATTTTGATGATGTTATCGAAATCAATTTAAAAGGTACTTGGATGATGTGTAAAGAAGCTGCTTTGCTTATGAAAATTCAGAATAAAGGTAGAATTGTCAATATTACTTCAAGAGCTTGGCTGGGAAATAAAGGTCAGTCCAATTATTCTGCGTCTAAAGCTGGCGTAGTTGGTTTAACACGTGTTTTGGCACTTGAACTGGGGAAATACAATGTTTGCGTTAACGCCATTGCACCTGGACTCATTGATACACCACTTACCAAAGGATTGAGAGAGGATGTTTTAGAGCAATTGGTAAATGCACAGCCTACAAAATCTATTGGTAAACCTGAAGATATAGCAAACGCTGTTGCATTTTTAGGTTCTTATGATACAAATTTCATTACTGGGCAAACAATCTACGTTGATGGAGGAAAAAGTATAGGTAGTAATTTATAATAAATTGATTTAATATAAATTGTTGTAATTGAATTGTCAGTCTAGTCAAATAATGTCTCAATATTAATCTATATTATTCCTTCTCCATCAAATACCTCAAAACGTCTGAAGCACCCATTAATCCAAAAAGCGCAGGCATATAACTGATTGTCCCATAAAAAGAACGTTTGAAGTTGGAACCATCTGTTAATTTTAAGGAAGATTTCTGTTGTAATTCAGAAGAAAATACTGCTCTTACTGATTCAAATTTGACATTTTGTTTTTTGAGTCGTTTTTTTAGATGAGATCCAAGCTTACAATTATGGGTAAGATTTAAATTTGTTACCTGAACGCGGGAAGGATCTGTTTTTCCACCTGCTCCCAAATGAGAAATGATTTTAACTTTCAACCGTTTACATGCAATAATCCATTCCAATTTTGGAGTCACAGAATCGATACAGTCCATTACGTAATCAGGTTTGTATTCTTCTAAAAGCGTCCAAACACGTTCTGGTAATACAAATTCTTGAACGATGTTCAACTTTAAATCTGGGTTAATATCTAACAAACGTTCTCCTAAAACAACCGCTTTATTTTTTCCTATTGTTGAATCTAAAGCTGTTAGTTGACGATTTTTATTTGTTGGATCAAACACATCGCCGTCAATAATCGTCATTTCACCAACACCTGCACGAGCGATAAATTCAGCAGCAAATGAACCAATTCCGCCTAATCCTACAATTAAAACATGTGCTTTTTTAAGTTTCGCTAATTTATCTGGGCTGATTAATAATTCTGACCTTTCTAACCAATTACTCATATTCTGAAAATGCGTTTAAAGTTGTTTTCTATTATTTGTTCTAACTCTGACAAAGATAAATTTTTTAAAGTTGAAACTTTCTTATAGACTTCTAAAATGGTGATATGTGAATCGTCTGTTTCTAAAAATAATTGTTCATTTGGAATATTTTTTAATGCTTCTTGTAATTTTAGATTATTCATTATTCCTGCACCAATACTAATCATCAAACCTTCTTGAAGAACACTTTCAAGAATCGAAACTTTCGTAAATCCATGAAAAATCCAAGTTTGTTTGGGCTGAAGATCTTTTTTTATTTCCATAATCTCATTCCATGCTTTCACGCAATGAATTATTACAGGCCGATTTATTTTTTCAGCAATCAAAACTTGATCAATAAAACACGTTTTTTGAATTTCAAGTGCTGGTCCTTTAATTTTGTCAAGACCAATTTCACCGATTGCTAACATGAATTTGTCTTGGGCTTTATTTTCTATTTCGCTAAAATTTAAGATATTAGTTTCAGAATCCCATGGATGAATTCCAAAAGAATAATAACGAGTAAAATCGAATTTTTCAGAACAATTGACTATTTCAATAGAATCAGCTCTGTTATAATGTGTATGTATGTTTACTAACATTTAACTAATTGTTATCATTCATTCAGCGAATATTTAAATAATTTTTATATTTTCACCGCTTAAACTACAATATTATATGGAAAATTCTGTTCAAAAAGGTCATCCAAAAGGATTGTATCTATTGTTTACTGTTGAAATGTGGGAACGTTTTTCGTACTATGGAATGCGTGCGATTTTCATTCTTTATTTAACAAAAGCACTTTTAATTGATGCAAAAGCAGCAGGTGGTATTTTTGGAACCTATACTTCATTAGTATATGCTACGCCGTTATTAGGCGGATTTATTGCAGATAGATATTGGGGAAATAGACGATCTATTCTTGTGGGGGGTATTTTAATGGCCATTGCGCAATTCTTGATGTTCTTCAGTGCAAGTATGCATGGACATGCTGATTCAGCTATTCCAATTATGTATGTAGCCTTAGGATTTTTGATCTTAGGAAACGGTTTCTTTAAGCCAAATATTTCATCTATGGTTGGTTCTCTTTATCCAAAGGGGGATTCTCGAATCGATTCTGCTTACACTATTTTCTACATGGGAATTAATGCCGGAGCCCTTGTAGCTCCGCTTGTTTGTGGTGGTTTAGGAGATACTGGAAGTGCAGCTGATTTTAAATACGGTTTCTTATCTGCCGGTATTGGTATGGTAGTAGGAACAATTATCATGTTAGCTTTTCAAAAGAAGTATTTAGTTACTCCAGAAGGTGAACCGATTGGGTTAAAGCCTTCTTATTATAGAAAAGAACGCGAGAATGCAGGTTTAGAAGTTGAAACGCAAGCTGCATTAACCAAAGTAGAAAAAGATAGGATCTGGGCAATCTTCATTATCACAGCATTCGTAATTGCTTTCTGGGCAGCTTTCGAACAAGCAGGTGCATCATTGACAATTTTCGCAGATCAAAACACAGATAGAGGTTTGTTCGGTTGGACTGTTCCAGCTTCATTTTTTCAATCAATCAATCCAATTTTCATCGTAATTTTTGCCCCATTGTTTTCTGTTTTATGGTCAACATTAAGCCGTAGAGGTAAAGAACCAAGTTCACCAATGAAAATGGTTTGGGGTCTTGCAATTTTGGCTTTAGGATATGTACTGATTGCTTTCAGTGTGAAAGGAATGGGAATGGAAGATAAAATTTCAATGTTCTTCTTAATTGGAATGTACTTCTTACATACATGTGGAGAATTAGCGATTTCTCCAGTTGGTTTATCAGTTGTAAATAAATTATCACCAAAGCGTTTCGCTTCAATGATGATGGCTGTATTCTTTTTATCATCTGTAGTTGGAAACTTCACTGCTGGATTATTCTCAGGATTAATTCCTCAACCACAAGTAAAAGAGATTATTGTTGATACGAATAGTTCTATTAATAAGTCACAATTATTAGAAGCTTCTGCATTTTTATTGAATAAGTCAGAAAACCCAATGGAGTCTGCAGTTATTTCTGCTTATGAAGCTGATTTGGATAAATCTGGAAAGAAATTCGACCGCGAAAAAATGACAATGGCTGATACATTGTACAAACCCGAAGCGACAAAAGTAGTGGGTGACTTGAAAGGTGATCAAAAGGTGGTATTTGCTGATCGTGGATCTTTTATTGGAATGACTGAAATCAAGGCTAATACTGAATTGACTAAAAAATACAACAATGATAAAAGTGTGATTGTACGCAATGTTTCAATCAATAATGAGCATGTTGGTGCGATCATTTTTGAAAATTCTGAGAATTCATTGTTCGGTTTTAAAATCAATACCTTATACGCATTCTTCATCATTTTCATCATTATGTCCGGAGCGACAAGTTTATTATTGTTTGTCCTACATAAGAAAGTTGAAAAATTAATGAACGGTATTCGTTAAAACTGGACCGAATATATTTTTCCTTGCATTGTAAAGTGAAAATTCCCTCTTGTTTATTCGATAGGGATTTTTTTTATCCATAAATTACAGTAGTTTTAACCTTTACAAAATAAAAAAAAATCCCTATGACTGAAGATCAAATATTAGATGACGTACCGAATACAAACTCGAGTCAATCGGAATTAGATAAAATTCAAGATTTTAAGGGGAAATATCCAAAACAACTATGGTATTTGTTTCTAACAGAAATGTGGGAGCGATTTTCTTTTTATGGGATGCGTGGAATGTTGACCGTTTTTATGGTGAACGAATTGTTTTTCAAAGAGCAAGATGCCAATCTTAAATATGGAGCCATTCAAGCGTTTGTATATGCATTTACATTCATTGGTGGTTTGTTCGCTGATAAAATTTTAGGTTTTAAAAAATCCTTATTTTGGGGTGGACTCCTGATGATTATCGGAAGTTTTATTCTTGCTTTTTCGCCACAAACGCTATTCTTTTTTGGTATAAGTTTTACGATTATTGGTACCGGTTTCTTTAAGCCAAATATCTCAACAATGGTCGGGGCACTATATAAAGAAGGAGATGTTCGACGCGATGCTGGTTTTGGTTTGTTTTATACAGGGATAAATATTGGTGCTTTACTTGGTGGATTTTTATGTGTTTGGGTTGGTAAAACATATTCTTGGAATATTGCTTTTTCACTTGCTGGTTTCGTCATGATTATTGGATTGATTACTTTTTATTTCACAAAAAACTCAATGGGAACAATTGGTGATTCACCATTATTAAATCTCCCGAAATCTAAACGACAACTTCGAGAAATAATAGTCTTTGTAGGATCAATATTATGTATTCCATTGATATTAATTATGGTCAAGAATACTGCATACACTGATTTGTTCATGTATATTATAGGTCCCTGTACTTTAGTCTACTTGTTTATTGAAATGCGTAAATTGACTGCTGTTGAGAATAAAAAAATGCTTGCGGCACTATTTTTTATCTTTTTCTCTGTTGTTTTCTGGGCGTTTTTTGAACAAAGTGGAGGATCATTGAGTCTTTTCGCTTTGAATAATCTTGACAATTCATTGTTGGGAGTGCACATTGATCCTAATGTTGTTAACAATACTTCAAATTCTGTATTTGTAATCGCTTTTAGTGCACTTGTTGGATTGATATGGTTATGGATGGCTCGTAAACGTTTTGAACCAAATACAATGGTCAAATTTGGATTAGGTTTTTTATTCTTATCTGTTGCTTTTTACATTTTTTATGCAACTCGTTTTTTTGCAGACGAAAATGGGAAAACATCACTTGATATATTCACATTAGCTTATTTAGTTATTACTCTTGGTGAATTATGTTTATCTCCAATTGGACTTTCCATCATGACAAAATTGGCTCCAAAACATTTGTGGGGAGTTATGATGGGGATGTGGTTTTTAGCTTCTGCTTATGGTCAATATGTTGCAGGAATATTAGGAGCTGGAATGGCAAGTCCAAATGAAAAAGCTCCATTAATGGAAAAATTAACGTCTTACACTGATGGCTACTACCAATTGGCAATTTATGCGCTCATTGCAGGCGTGGTAGTAATTGCACTTTCTCCAATTATAAAGAAATTAATGGGAGGGGTAAAATGATTTTTTTTACTATTTTTTTATTCAATATTTAGATTTTTATGGCACGCAAACATCCCAAAGCTTTACCTTATTTGTTCTTTTCTGAAATGTGGGAACGTTTCGGTTATTATTTAATGATTGGAATTTTTACCTTGTATTTAAAAGATACGGTTGATGGTTTTTCAATGTCAGAAGCAGAAGCATCTGATCTTTATGGAACTTTTATTGCGTTTGTATTTTTAACACCTTTTGTAGGCGGATTGCTAGCAGATCGATTATTTGGATACCGCAAATCGATTATTTTTGGAGGTTTGATGATGGGAGTAGGCTATTGTTTAATGTCGATCCATGATCTGAACATGCTTTATATTTCTATGTTACTTGTGATCATGGGTAACGGGTTCTTCAAACCAAATATCTCCACTTTACTTGGAAATTTGTACAATGATGCTGAATTCAAATCCAAGAAAGACGAGGGGTACAATATTTTCTATATGGGAATCAATATTGGTGCTTTTGTGTGTAATTTTTTTGGTGCAGCATTATATAATATGATAGGATGGGGAGCTGCTTTTATCGCTGCAGGAATCGGAATGTTTATCGGGATAAT
Source organism: Flavobacteriales bacterium (assembly GCA_947505255.1). Taxonomy (GTDB): domain Bacteria; phylum Bacteroidota; class Bacteroidia; order Flavobacteriales_D; family Crocinitomicaceae; genus M0103. Next base: position 2,904 of record CANNKP010000008.1, on the reverse strand, counting down.
AATATTCACAATTGGAACGAAACATTTTAAACATGCCGATGTCATGACTCCGCCAACAGACAAAGATATGCCCTTGCTTCAAATTTTGGGCGTAATATTACTCCCAGCCATTGGTTTTGGATTAATTGGGTACTTTTTGCCTGAACCAATAATTGGAAGTCGCTCGACCGACGCATTTTTGTTTGGCTGTATTCCTGTAGTTTTCTTTTATGGTCGATTACTTTATAAATCTCCAAAAGAGGAGAAACGACCAATCGCTGCAATGTTGGCAATATTCGCCGTTGTAATTGCTTTCTGGGCAGTATTTAAACAAAATGGGTCAACATTGAATACTTGGGCTGATAGATATACAGATAGAGCAATTCCAACTGCCATGCTTCCAACAATGAAGGCACTTCGTTTAGTAGATACAATTCCTTACGCCAAGGATTCTGTTGTTGTTATGGATAATCAATTTAGAGTTGCCGATAAAAAAAACATGGAAGTCAATTATCCATACTATTATAAAAATCTGAAAGAAAAAGACAAACCTGAAGAAGGTGGGGCGGTTTATGCGTTCAACACAAACCTTTTCCAATCAGTGAATCCGTTTTGGGTTGTTGCATTAACACCTTTAATTGTCGCGTTTTTTGCATTTTTGAAAAGGCGTAAGAAAGAACCTTCTACTCCAACAAAAATAGCTTTTGGCTTGGTAATATCTGCATTATCGTGTTTAGTGATGGCAGGAGCTGTTTATGCAAGTCAAAACGGTGGAATAAAATCTTCCGCATGGTGGTTTATTTCATCCTACGGTGTAATTACAATCGGCGAACTTTTTCTCAGCCCAATGGGATTATCCATGGTTAGCAAATTGAGTCCGCCACGTTTGACAGCCCTAATGATGGGAGGTTGGTTTCTTGCAACCTCAATTGGAAATAAACTTTCTGGTGTATTGAGCAGTTTATGGGACGGATATGAACACAAAGAGAATTTCTTTTATGTGAATTTCATCTTACTCGGAGCTGCCGCTTTATTGATGTTTGCTATGCTGAAATGGTTGAATAAGATTTTTAAAGAACACGTAGCTTAATAGAAAAGAAACTAACTCAACTCAATTCCTTGCAATTCAACAAGGTTGTTGTAGACTCCATTTTCTTTAATTAATTCATCGTGTGTGCCAGTTTCAATGATGTTCCCATTTTGAATTACTAAGATTTTGTCTGCATTTTTTATAGTAGATAAACGGTGAGCAATCACAAAAGATGTTCTACCAACCATTAATTTATCTAAAGCATCTTGAACAAGTCTTTCCGATTCTGAATCCAGGGCTGATGTTGCTTCGTCCAATATTAGAATTGTAGGGTTTTTAATGATCGCTCTTGCAATAGCAATACGTTGTTTTTGGCCACCGGACAATTGAATTCCTCGATCTCCAACTTGGGTTTCTAAACCTTCTGGAAATGAATTGATGAATTCTAATGCATTCGCTTTTTGAGCAGCATCAATGATTTCAGCTTCTGTTGCTTCGGTCTTCCCGAAACTGATATTTTCTCTAATTGTCCCAGCAAATAAAATTACTTCTTGCGGTACCATGGCCATTTGACTTCTCAAAAATTCGACATCAATTTCTTGAATATCTACACCATCAAAAAGAATATTCCCCGAATTAAGTGTGTAATAATTCATTAAAAGTGAAGAAATTGTAGATTTTCCAGATCCAGAAGATCCAACAAGTGCGATTGTTTCATTTGATTTAGCCGCAAATGAGATACCATTAAGAACCGAAATATCACTTCTTTGAGGATAAGAAAAACCAGCTTTTAGAAATTCAACATTCCCCAATATAGCAGGCTTTAATTGCCCTTTTAAAAGTTGTTTTTCGCTTGGATTATTGATGATATCCATTAAATTTTCCGTTGCACCAATCGATTTTTGAATACTTGCGTAAAGTTCCGGGATAGAACCAATGGAAGCACCCATCATGATGGTATACATGACAAATGAAAAGAAAGATTGAGAAGATAATTCTGGATTTGGACCTTGTGTCATTAATAATCCTTGCCAAACAATAAAAACTATTGCCCCAAACAAACAAAAGATAATAAAGGAGATAAACAATCCTCTCCAAACACCACTCTTTATGTTCAACGCTCGAATTTCTTCTATTGCTTTGCCATATTTTCTTAGTATGAAATTTTCATTGGTAAATGATTTTACATTCGCTATTCCCATTAATGATTCTTCAATAATTGAGTTGGATTCAGCTGCTTGATCTTGTGCTTGTTTAGAAAGTTTTCGAATAAATCGACCGAAAAATACAGCAATAATTGCCATAATTGGAACCGTAGCTAGCATGATTAATGCTAATTTCCATGATAGGAATAATAGAAAAACAATACCACCAGCAATAATTACTACTTGTCTAAAGAATTCTGCAACGGTTGTTTTTAAGGTGTCTTGAAGTTGTGTGATATCAGACGAAATCCTACTTGTTAATTCACCTACTTTATTCTGATTGAAAAAGTCCATTGGCATAAAAATCAACTTGTCAAATGCTGATTTTCTGATGTCACGTAAAGCATTTTCAGTGACATTTGTAAAAATTACAACTCTAAAATAAGAGAATACAGATTGTGCACCGAAAAGTATAAAAAGTACAATCGCAACTGTATTGATATTTTTTAAGTTGATCAATTGAACTGATTCGGCTGCTGAAGTTGGTGTTGCAGTTGTTGAGCCGCCACCTAATAATTGACCCATTAAAAAAGGGAAAAGTAATCCTGCAGATGTCGATAAAATCAAGAAAAACCATCCAATTAAATACGCACCACGATAAGGCTTTAAGTAGGTGAAGATGCCTTTAGCTTTTTGAATACTTTCTTTTGTAAGTTTGACTTTTTTTGATTTATCTTTGTTTGGTCTGAG
>CANNKP010000007.1 GCA_947505255.1 Flavobacteriales bacterium | reverse complement strand
TTTGCTGATGGTTTGGGATTAAATCAAAAACAGATTCAAGGAGTTTTTAAACGCTTTGAGAAAAATAAGCCAAAAGCAATTCATTGGATCAATCAATCCTTTTTATCACAAGAAATGAAAAATGAATACCTGGATCTTCTCGAAGAGCGTTATAGGATTTTCAATGTTTGAAACAAAAGACAGATTTAAACCAGAAAGCCCCGTTTTAAAAAACGGGGCTGCTCCAAATTATTCAAAAAAATATTCTACAACTCACTCTTCGCTTTCGTCATAGTAGATTCCTTTATACGATTCTGGATCGTCGCACAGAAAATCAATTTCCATTAGTAGTGCATTTTTCAAAAACCAATTTGTACGTTTCCTTTCCGCTTCATTTATTTGTGGGTTAAGGTTATAGTGCGTTTCCAAACTAGCTTGAAGAATATCACATATCTCATAAATGCGCACTTTTTCTTGTTCAATAAAATTTTCCATTGTATTAATTTTTAAAATTATTTTCTTCCGGATTTATTATCCGAATTTCCTTTTTCTTTTGTTCCTCTTTTATATGCAGATAGCATACAAGTAGAATTGCACTTACTATTACACTGCCAACAGCAATCCTTGTCAAATTAATTCCCCGTTGTTTCAACAAGGTATTTTCAAGCAACAGCTTATCGAATGAGACAGAAGGTGCAATTGTTCTAAATTGTCCTATTTCTAGCATTGTTTATTTTTTTTAAGGACAATAAAATCTTCTTGATCGAAGATGGCAATGTCGTACAGAAAATTAACCAGTTGGTCATCGAGTTTTGCCACGTGGGTAAAGACAGCTATGTTCGCCCCTTTGCCCCTTAGAAAATCTTTCGAGACACGAATTTGAGATTTTAGACCGATTAAATCCTTATAAATCCTGAGCGTCTTTAAAATTGGCGTGTTAATTTTAGCAAGTCTTTTCCTTAGAATCGATTGCTTATTGTTATTATGGCTAACTTGATGCAAGCGATTTTTGAAGAACTGATCGATTCTATTCGTTTCGAATTCTTCGCCACAACATTTGCATTTTTTTAATATTAATTGTGTCATTATTTCTATTTTTAAGTAAGTAAAAAATCATTAGGGTTTTTCTGACGTCGTTTGACGACTTCAATAATTTGATCTCTGTTGAAAAAGATCCGAGAAGACATTTTGATTGATGGTGGCAATATTTTCCACCTGCGCCATTTATCTATAGTGGTTTTGGAAACCCCAAATAATTTTGCAACGTCGAGACGACTAATGAGTGAAACTTCTTTTTGTGTTTCTTTACTTTCAGAAGAAAGTCGGAATAGCTTTTCTTCCAACACCTCCGAAATCAAATTGCGGAGGTCGGAGGCGGTGAGGGTGACTAAGAGAATTTTTTCCATCTTTAAATTTTTGTTACGAAGTAACCAAAACAAAATCGATGAAAATTTTTTTATGACGGATGTTTGACGGTTATTTGACGGTTAAATCCTTAATCTCAAATCTTCTTCCAATGCTCGGTTCTTCACGTCCAGATAGTAATTGGGAGCAATAAGATGGCGTAATTAGCCCTGGTATTCCTTTTTTATCAAACAGAAAATTATTACAAATCCATTCATTGATTTGCTTCTTGCTTGAGGTTATGAGTAAGCGATTATCATCGTGTAATTGTTTGATCAAATCACAGAATAAATTAGCTTTTAAATTTAGAAAGACCTTTTCATTACCTTTTAAAAACAATCCTTCTAACACTCCAAGAAGTAACGTTTTTTGCTCGTTAGAATCAAGGTATTCGGTTAATTTTAATTTTAGATAATTCTGTACTTCAGGTGCAATCCTTATTTTTGGCTTTACAGATTCATCAATGAAAATTTCTGATATGCTTTTTTTTGCAAAGATGTCATTCGCATAATTATTTTGATTTATCCAATATTGGACAGCATAATCTTGCGTTTCATGATCGAATATCATAAATTCCATAAACAATGGCACCCTGAATTCAATTTTATTATTAAAGTTGAATACTGGCCCAATCTTTCCAACCGAATAAGCGGTGAGCATTGATTGAATTATTGCAGGTTTTTGAAGTGTCAAATAAAAGGCTAACCATTTATAAAATGTTTCATGGTTTGTATTTATTTCATACTGTTTGCTATCCTCTCTATATGGCAAGTTTTGTTGAATCGAAATTTGGGAGCAAAAGAATTCAAATTCAAGTTCGATAATTTGAAGGGCAACTTCTTTTCTTTCAACACTTGTTATTACTTGTTGGGTTCTTTCCTTAATATCATTATAACAATTTCGAACATTTATAACGTATGGATCTTTAACATATACATCAGGAGAATCCTTTTTCATTCTTAAATTCCTTTTTCAATTATTTTAAAACGAAAATATATAAAATTGAGAAGTTTAGTGCTAATTATTTATTTCTGTCTTTAGTATTCCTTTTTTTAAAACAAAACAAAACCCCCAAGACATTGATACATCTTGGGGGCTTCTATTTCCTCCAGCCATAGAGGACGTATGTTTAGTGTTTTTTGCGGTCTGAACCGTACTGTCTGTATTGAGTTATTAACACTTTTTAAAAGTAAAATGAAAAAATTTCTTTTCTAAATCCCTCCCCTGTTCCGTCCCCTCCTAAAATAAATAGTAATAAAAAACCCTGTAAATCAGAGACTTACAGGGTTAAACTTTTAACATTTGCGGTCTGGACGGGATCGTCCATATTTTTATAATGAGCTTATTATCAGTTTATTAAATCAGTTCTTATATCTTAGGTCACCAAATAGTTCACTTATGATATGACATGATTTGCATTTTTTTTGAAAGAACGATGAGACAAATATAATGCTAATTAATTGATTTGCTTGTTAAATCATCACAAAATCAATTAAATTCTATTAAAAATGGTTGATGAGGAAATTATGAGATATTTGAGGGATTTGCATTTTTTTTATGGTATTAAGGGGTTTAGAATGTATTAATTGAACTCTCTCTTAACCGATTCCTCAAAATCGAGTTTAATCAATTCCCAGTATTTATTCCGAAGGCAAATTGGATTAAAATCTACTTCGGCAGTTTTGAAATTTGTTAGCATTAAAATAAGTTGATCCCTGGTGTAGCTATAAGGATACCGTTTCTCATAGAAATCTAACATTTCATTAAGAGAATAATGATCCAATAACTCATGGAGATCCCAAAAGTCTTTTTTTCGACCGCCATGACCAACTACCTCAAGTTTCATTGCGGCAATCTCTTCTTTGCATGCTATTCGAATCCCTTCCACATTTATTTCCGGAAAGATAAATGGATCGGTATAAAATAGATCTAATTTCACTAGATCGTCTGGAGAGTTACCAATGAAATAAGATTTACCCATTGAATTATTTCCGCCATAACCCATTTCAACATATGGGAATGTAGCCAAGATTACATTATCAATACCATCGAAGTCGATTGAATCGTATTCAGTATCAGTAAATAAATCAATGTCTACCGACATACGATGCCCCATTAACAAACTTAATGATGTCCCGCCAACTAATCGAAAACTTCTCAATTGATCGATTTGCATTAGAGTAAGTAATGTTTCCCACAATGTATCCGAAACTGTTTGTTTGTGAAACATCGTATTTTAATGTGGAGTTGATATTACATGTTTCTTTACATTCTCGTTAAAGGCTGGCAAGAAATCGTTTTTAGAAAGTTTAATTACTCGCTTGATAGTTGGTAAACCATAGAAAGCAATAATTTCATTAATCTCCTGACCATTTCCTCTTTCAAAAATTCGTTTAATTATGGCAGATTTATTTCGTTCCCAATCAATTTGATTGAAATCAGTATCCCAAAAAAGTATTTTTCGAATTTTATTCAAATTTGGAATTCTTTTGCTTTGATTGAGTTGATCAATTTCTTTTTGAACATCATAGCTAGCTTGAAGATACATAAAGTAATCTAAATCTATCCCAAGTTGTTGACCTAGTTTAATAGAAAGTCCTGTATTAATCCCCCTTCTTTCATTGAGAATGGCACTAATGGTCTGTGTATACTCATCAACCAAATCGGCTAACTCGTTACTTTTCATCCCACGTGCTTTTAATTCTCTTTTTAAAATTGCACCTGGATGAATTCCTTTTATTTTGGAAATTTCTGGTAACATATCTTATTGATTTTACTCAAAGTTAATTGATTCTTTATTAGTAAACAAATTTGTTTACTTTTTCTAAAACGAATAGGAGATAAAAATGTTACTACTCAAATTTCTGAATGTAATGGCTACTCAGATGAAGTGATCAAATAAATGTGAATTCACTCCAGAGAATTAGTCTTTTATAAAGCTTTTTATAAGTTCAACATCCAGTCCGGAATATGCTGCAAATTCATAAATAGTGACGAACTGATGAGGTTCTTTTTTTAGCTTCAGTTTTATCTCATTGATTACCTTGCAACCATACCTGGCACTTCGACCGGTAATCAATTGAATGTCTTTCGGGAAAATGCAAATTCTTTTTGGTGTTTTCATACTCTATCCATACACTATCTATACTTAAGCCATGCTCTCAAATGGACTTTGCTTTACCATGTCCATTACTAAAAAACCGTCAGTTTCATTGGACTAATTTAACATGAAAAAACAAGGAATAAAACACTCAAAATGGCATAAATAGGCACAAATGGAATGAACGGAACGAGATTTTTGTAATTCTAGTTGCTATCAAATAATATTGATCTCAGAAACCGAAATTTTATTCGCGATATGGATGAGGTGAAAATTTTCGGGAAGGTCCCGGATCGAAAAATGTAAAATCAAATTATCTTAAAATGGCACGACAAACAGGCCTAATTAAATTGAAGGGAACACTGGATAATGTTAACTTCTACAAAACGAAGGACGGGAACCTTGCACGTATGAAAACATCGGTTGATGCTAAACGAATAGCGAATGACCCAGCCTTTGAAAGAACTCGTGAAAATGGAAAAGAGTTCGGCAGTTCTGCTGCATCAGGAAAACTGATGCGTGACGCAGTTCGACCAATGTCTTTAAATGCTGCTGATGGAAGAGTAACTTCTCGTTTGACGAAAATCATGACTGTCATCAAAAATCTGGATGCAAACAATGTTCGTGGATCACGAGTTGTTGCTCAAGGAATTCAAGTTCCGGAAGGTATTGCATCTTTGAAAGGTTTCGACTTTAATAAAGAAGCTTTACTTGGTTCCATCTTGTACAAACCGTTTACGGTTGATATCAACACTGGTGCAATCGTTATTACTGATCTTGTTCCACAAATGGATATTTCTTGGCCACAAGGAGCAACTCATATTCAATTTTCATGTGGTTTCGCAGGATTGGATTTTGACGAAAATGAAAAAGATTTGCAGTTGTCACCAGCAGTAAACTTGCCAATTGATCCAACACCGACAACTGTGACTCTCACACCTCCGGCATTGCCGGGTGTTGCAACGACCAAATTATTCTTGTTAAAGATTGAATTTTTCCAAGAAGTGAACGGCATCCAGTACACCTTGAAAAATGGTGCATACAACGCACTGAAAGTTGTTGAAGTAGCATAAGTCCTAGGGAGAACGATGGTTCTCCTCATTTTTAAAATTAAATAAAAATTGAAAGATGAAAATCATAGATCGATTGAAGGCAAAAACGCCAGATTTTTACCGCAAACTTAGAAATGTGGGATTAGGTTTAGCAGCTGCAGGAGCAGTTTTGGTTGCAGCGCCAATTGCAATTCCTGCATTTCTTGTGACGCTCGGGGGTTACCTCATCGTTGCAGGAACAGTAGCAACAGCGGTTTCTCAAACCGTAACCGAAGACAAAAAATAAGACCAAGGAATGAGTTTCCTCATTTTGATGGTCATGTGTTTAATCAATTTATTCTGTAAAAAAATGACAACAGATAACAAAAAATGTACAACCGATGAATTGGAAGTACAAGTAAAAGCAACTTCAAAAGCACGCTTCAAAGCTGGTGCAGAATTATCCGGAAAAGTGAATCGCATTTCAGTAGAAGTGAACGAGGATCTGACTGAAGAAATGGAATCCATTGAAGTGAAGCTGGTTCTTTCAAGAGAATCATGCGTAGTGTGTGATTGCCAAGATTAATCAAAGTCAAACCATTTATAAATAAAAGATGCTCCAACATCACGAACATACCACCGCTTTAGGAACCGTAACCGGCACAGTGTTTACTGTGGCTGCGAATATTGATTCGCACGACTACATGAAAACGGCAATCCTTGCATTAATTGGTGCAACCGTGAGTTTTTTGGTTAGTTTGTTTTTGAAATGGGTTTGGCAGAGGATTAAGAAATAAATTTATTGAAAACAAAATAAGTAACGCCACTTGGAAAACAGGTGGCGTATTTTTTTGGATTAGTTTTTCATTTCATGTGGCTTATGAACTTGAATTATGGAATCCAAAAGTAAATTGAAGTCACTTTCTTTACTTACAAAAGAATCAGCCCCTAATTCTTTAAACTTATTAACGGTAAGTAATTCCCCCATCGAACTGTACATAACTACTTTTATTTCCGGATAGAAATTTTTCAAATGAATCAGGGTTTCTTCCCCATTCATTATAGGCATTCGAATATCCAAAATAACAACATCAACCGTTTTTTCTTTAAGTCGATCGATTAATATTTGACCATTTTCAGCTTCGATAATCACGTCGAATCTGTCATCCAAAGAAAGATTGAAAATTAAGATTTGTCTTAGTTTATCGTGATCTTCTGCAACTGCAATTTTTATTCTGTTCATATTCCAATACATATTAAAATTATTCCAAATGTAAGGAGTCCCAATATTTAGTGCGTTTTCAAAGTCAGAATATCGTTTTAACATTAGAAACCAAGGACTTAATCCAGATAGCAAATGTAGTAAAATAGTATTACATGTAGTATTTTAAGGTTACATGTTTTTTATACAGACCAATGACATTTGTTGCATGGTTGAATTGAGTAAAGAAGAAATACAAAACATATATCAAGAGACTCAACTAAAAATTGGAGAAAAGATTCGTGAAATTCGCGAGAGAAAAGGAATTACACAAACCCAATTGGCATGTTGGATTCAAAGCGATCGACAATATATGTATAAAATTGAAGCTGGAAAAGTAGGTGTCAGTATCACCAAACTTGCGGTGATTGCAAAAGCTTTGGACGTTAAATTGACGGAACTAGTTAATATCGATTAATAATAAGGAGTGACGCCAGCCACTCCCTATTATTTTATTTCATCCAATCATTCTACAAACCAAAGTCATTTTCAGTTTTCCAATTTGGTCATTGATATTGAAATAGTTCAATTCTTGTTTTTGAAGGCTTTTAAGTGCCTCAACTGTTTGATAAAATTGCTGTGGACAACCATCAAATTTATAAAGAGCTAATTCAATCGTTTCTTGTAAATCCTTTATCCGAATGAAAGGAATTACTGAACCAACCAGTACTTCATGAAATTTTCGACCTTGCCAAAGAATATATAACATCCAATACATTTCGTCTAAACTGGTTTCGTTGTCGCATAAGCAAACAAAACAGTTTGGATAGGGCTCTTTTAATGGTTTTCCGCTATGGAATCCTTTGCTTTGAATAAAGAAATAATTTCCTTGATAAATAGTTCCTGCGCGATGTGTTTTTATTTGATACTTAGACATAATTTGGGTTTTAAATTATGCTCTGTGTTTTTGCGCTTCGCGCCCATCATTAACCCAAAAGAAGAAAGAAAAAAAACCAGAAAACTGGAAAAAAAAGAAAAAGAAAGCCATTTTCGAATTGGATGAAATGCCGGAATGCAAGATTTTTGGTAAAAAAATACTATCAGTCATTTGACTGATGGAGATTATTTTATCAAAACCCTTTAGGGCTTGAACTTGCATTACGGCAGAGCATCCAATATTTTTGCGATCATTTTTTATTTTTGTATAACTAGGAATGATACCTGATATAATGAGATCTACACCAACGATAAAGGCTAAAAAACATAGCTCGACGGTTTGAACCAGGTTCTGAAATGAAAGCTTGACGACGGATGAAACGTGCATGAAGAACGAACTGCGCTTTTGGAAGCTGAGATAAAATAGATTTGATACAAGCTGGATTGATATGATACATGACCTTTTGAGAAAAAGGGGGAATGTATTCATAGAAAGACGTTGACTGGAAAAGTCATTTCAAATTTGAAAAGATGACAATGTCCTGATGATCCGAATCACTTTGTTGTAAAATCATAATTACCATTTAAATTTGCTGTGATAAAGGTATAATTATGGATTTGGATGAAGTAAACAAAGAAATAAAAAAAGTAATGGATGCACGGAACAATTCAGGTGTTCTGGAATTTGAAGGTTATTCACCTTTAGAAATGCATAAAATAATTCATTTCTTGTTTGAGGCCGATTCTCCAATTAAAATTAAGGAATTGAATCAGGATGAATTTTTCGAAATACCGATTTTCAATGGGGTGAAATTTCTCTTGACACATATTTCGGTTAACAATGGAATAAAATTGACTGCAAAAGGATTTTTACCAACAAAAATTGTCACTGAATTGTACAATCAGAAATACTTTGCAGAAGATATGATTGAAAATGGAATTAGTAAATTATATAAAGAAACGGATTCACATTTTGTACGGTTGTGTCGAATACTTTTAGAAATAACCGGTGTTGTAAAAAAAGCAAAAGGATCCTTAACTATTACAGTTAAAGCAAAAAAAATCCTTGAAAATGATCAAATTCTTTTGGAAGAAATTTTAAAAACATATTGTAAAAAGTTCAATTGGGCCTATTTTGATGGTTATGAAATGGAAGATTGTGGTCGATTAGGTTGTGGTTATTCAATTTATCTCCTTGATCAATATGGTAGTGAAATACATCAAGATAATTTCTATGCAAAGAAGTATTTTACGGCCTATCCCATGCTAACAGAAAATATTGAACCCGGTTATGGAACAGTTGAAGATTACATAAATCGTTGTTATTCTAATCGGATGATAGAACATTTTGGATTGTTAACTGGAATAATTAAGAAGATTGGTAGTCCAAAATATAGAGAGCCAAAACAAATTCAAAAAACGGACTTGTTGAACAAATTATTCGAATGTAGTAAACCGGGAATTGAAACAAAATAAAGACTTCGAAGCCCTACCTAGCAGGATTTATTGATAAATTAATTCTTTAAAAAAGAAACATCAGTTTACTGACTCGGTATCGTAGGGTGAAACCCTATTGTTTTAAAGTGTGAATAATTACAAGTGAATGTCAGTTGGATTATGAATTTCACCAAAAAGCGAAATTCTATCTCACAAAAAAGGAAAAGCAGCCTTGAGCCAGCGGTGGGAGAAAGAGAGAAAAAAGAAGAATAAAACAGTTTTCTCTGGAGCAATAATTATTAGAATAAGAATCTAGATTATTTCGGTAGATCTTTCTCTCTTTTGTGCGCGCGAGCCGACTGCGAGTGGAGTGAAGGTGGGAGAGGAGATTGCTGACGATAGGAAAGCAAGGGAACGACCTATGCAGTATGCACAAAGGGCTGGCGGAATTTTTGATTTTCGAAGTAGGAAGTTTTTCAAGTGTAGTAGTATTTGGAATGTAGGAACGGAATGGAAAATGCGACTACTCTTGACTCACAAAATCTTAAAATAGAATAACGAACGAAAGTGCTTTGAGACTAGAGGCACGAAAGGAACAATGCACATTGGAGGAACTATCAAAAATTATGACAGCCCTGCAGCCTGAGCGATTTAGCAGGCGAGCCAAACACAAGCAGTGGCAGACCCCCAACAAAAAACCATTTATACCGCTTTAAGGGGCTTGGGGGGATGAAGCAACTGCGACTGACGACGAATAAGGACGTGACAAAAAAAGCTAATGGAATGGCGTAAATGAGGAATTCTGACGAATAGCCATGAATGATAAAAGCAAGGGCGTAACGCAGTGAAGCTCTGTATTACCCTTGCTTTTAAGCTTTTTTTGTTTAAGGACTTAGAGAAGGAAGACAAATATTCCTTTTAGGTCATTTGCGTAAGAATAGATTGCAATGATTGCAGACGTTATCATGAAAAAAGATATCACAATGATACCTATGATGTTCCTTGCTTTGTTCTTGTTCATAAATTATCTATTTTTTCTTGCAATTTCAATAGTCTTTTATCATTCACTGATTCTGTTGGCCTCCAAGTCGTGTAATCTTCATCAGGTGCTTCAATCGTAACTTGGATTAATGTCATTTCTTTAATAGAATCTAAACTAGTGCTATACTGAATTATATAGTAATCACGTTTTTTCCACTGTGTTTGACCAAAAAACCATTTTCTACGTTTTTTACCATTCGACATTACCTCTCCACAAATGTATTTTTTGTCGCTTAGCGGAGTAAAAATTTCACCTCTGTTTGTACTTATATTGAATTTTTCAAATTTGATATCATCAATGTCTATCTTCATAAGTTGAAGGCTAGAAAATATTGTGTCAATTGAATGATGAAAAGCCTTGTCAGTCATAAGTTTATCCTCAATAATAAATTCATTAAACCCCGGATTACCACCTCCGCATGAATAAAAAATAAACAATGGAAGAAAAAAGATAAAATGAAAAATATTACTCTTGAAATTCATGTAACCAATTGAATTAAACTTTTTTATTTTATGTGTTTCGCAAAAACCCAACCTTCGATTTGCGTACGAACCTTTAACCATCCGTCTGATTCCTCAAGGATTTCGACTTTGGTTCCTTTGGAAAGAGGTTGCGCAGCCTTTTCTGCTTCAGCATCTGGAGAAACTCTAATGTTTAATGAAGTTGCAGCAACTTCGCCTGTTGTCTTTTGAATTGGAACCTCAACGGAATCTTCGTCTCTGGCACTTTCAAAAATTTGTTCGCGGAATTTATCTAATGGAAAAGCTGGTCCCGGATCAATTTTACGGATAGGGGAAATTTCTTCATGACCAACAATGGTTTTAATGCCGTATTTTTCTATGAGCAAATTACAAATCTCCTTACAAATTTCAATTTGCCATTCCGTATAGCGATGCCAGTAATTCGGTGTATTTCTGTTTCTATGAATACCTTCCATTGCATCGGCTTCATTGTAAACTCGTCCGAACCAAGCTATATAAGAATTACCGCTTTTCTTTAAAATCCCTGCATTGTCAATTTCAATACCAATTGAATATTGATTTAAACCAACCATTCCTTTGTATGAACTATTTCCGGCATGCCAGGCAATTGTATCGAAAGGAACAAGTTGAGTGATTTTGCCATCCCGACCAATAACAAGATGCGCTGATGCTTTTGAACTTGGATTTGTTAATGTACTGACTGATGATTCACGACTTGATCCAGCAGTGTAGTGAATAACAATTGTGTCTAGTAAACCGGACTTGAATTTACCGCTTGTATTTGGTGATTTTTTAAAGTCGATTTTTTCACCGTTCAGTAGATGGTTTTCAATTTTCATAGTTTCAAATTGGGTTTTCCAAATTTGGGGAAACTATGCGGGAAAAGCAATGAGTAGAAATACTCAAATTTTCACACAAAAAATTGAAAAGCGATAGTGTTAAGTTCCATAAGCATATCACATAAAAACAATATCAATAATTGGGAGTGGAATTTACATGGTTTATTTTTAAGTCGAATTTCCATTTTTTTTAAAATCGTCTGACCATCCATTTAAAACGTACTATTACGTGCTTTTTTTTTATATAATCGTATTTAAGGTAACCGATTGTTTTCTTTTTTAATCTTCCATCATTATAAGTATAAACTGTACCGCTTGGAGTTGTTTCGTTTTTCAGGTTACTTCCATTATATTTTGTTGCGAAAATAGTTGAATATTGAGAATAATATTCTATATCATATATGGTATTTTTTTTTGAATATTTTTTTATAATCTTACCACTTTCAATATCAATTACCATCATAGGTACAAAGTTGGGATTCAAAGAACTGTAATCATATGCTAAAATATAATTATCATTATTGTAATAATAGATATTCATTGAAGAATCCATTGACCTAACAATTTCACCATTTTTATTTACAAAAAAAAGTTGATTGACTTTGGGATGGAACCTATCAAAAATCACTTCATATTTAACTGTGTTTTTATTAAATGTGGTTTTTATTTCTTTTATAACAGTTGACTCTTCGTTGAATTTAGCTGAAATTACATAGTATTGATATTTACTATTAACTGAAATATTGTAATTAAATGCCGTATCTACTTTTAAAACTTCACCATTATTGAAATGTATGACAACTTCTTTGGTTCCGAAATTTTCAAAAATACGAAGTGGTACATCGTGTTGTACACAGAACATGTAATTATCACTATACTTTAATTCATTGAATTTCCGAAAAATATAGGGAGTAGTTAAAATATAATTATGCGCTTTTGCTATTTCTTCACCATCATAATTCCAGTATGCCGTTAAATGAGCAAATTTTTCTCCTTTCCATACAAGATAATGTTTATTATATTGAGTAATACTATCCCATTGGCATTCTAATTCATGATTAAAGCCGATGTGAATTCCATATTTATCTTTTCTTTTGAGGATTAGATTTGATTCACTTGGATAAAGTGTATCATAGTTGTTTGAGGAAAGATATACATCTCTTATTATAGCCTTATCTTTTTCATATAACATGTTATCTTGAAGAATTGTTTGAATGTCCAAATGCTGATAACTGTAGGAACTATTTTCTTTTAAAACTATAAAATCATCAGCAAGATTTAAATAATAAATTGTATCATAAATACAATTAGAAATTTCCCAACTGTAGGATTGTTCATCCCAATTGTATAGGAGTTTGGCATAACCATATTTGTTGTTTTTGCTGAATGAATAGACACCTTTAAAAAGAGTATGACTGATAACGGTGTCGTATTCTATTAATAATACGACCTTTCCAGTACCATCCTCTACCAAACCAAATTTTTCATTTTGACTTACAATGGTGGAATATAAATGACTAATTCCTTTTCCTTGCGAAAAACAAAGATACGCACCGTTAATGAAAAACAAAATAATAATAATTGCTCTCATTTGTTAATTATTAGGCTTGTTGAAGTATTCATTAACAGTGTCTTCAGCTACTTTTTGTGCTAAATTAGCAAGAATAGCAACTTTTTTCAAATCAAAATTATACGTACCAACACCGTAGTCATACAATGAAACAATGTGTTTGTGGTCTGTTATATCACGAATTTGCCCACGTTTGGCTCCATAGGTGTAGCCAGTGAAAGCTATATCTATTATTGGACGAGCTAGTTCCCAACGATTCAAACGCATCATTTATAAAATCGTTTAGTCTTCGTATTATAATGACATACTGTTTTCTTTTTGGTTTTCTTTTTTCCGGGAATTTCTGTGTAGAACTTTAAAACATGCCAATCAGGGTTATATGTTTCTCCCCGATAATCTTCAATCAAATATTCGACATAATTAACTGGATAATTAGAGATTAATTCATAAACTTTTAATCCCTCAAATGTGAAAAATTCGTGTTTGAACTTTTCATTTTCTAATGATGTACTTTTCAAAATCAGATTACAATCAAAATCTCTAGGCTTAACAATTACGTTGTAATTAATATTTTCAAGTTCTTCATCAAAATTATATATTGGCACAAAACGGTCATACGTAAAATCGTACATGTAACTGTAAATTGCTTTCGCTTCAATTATCTCATTCACATAATGATTATCATTTCTATGCCACTTTCTTTCCCTTTTTAAAATAAAAAACCATGATGAAGTATCATCTACGTTCTCTTTAGACTTACTTATACAAATAAATTCAAAACGATCTTGCTGAATAACAGGAGCATTGTTTATTAATGGAGTGAAGGTAATATGTTTTTCTGTTGGAGGAATATATTCTTTGTTAAGTTGCTCATTTTTAGTTATTACATTCGAAACAGTCGGTGTAAATGATTCCCCGTTATAAATAACAAATTCAAGTTGGAGGGGTGAGTCTTTACTACTTTGGTACAAGCAAGCTATATATGCATCTTGTAGTTGTACTCCATTCCCTTCTTTAGTCTTGAAAATACGTCGGTTATAAAAATTAACGGATTGAAGATTTCTTGATATGTCATCTATCATTGCATAACGAAACGGAATACTTACACTATAACCGGAAGAATATTTGTTAATATAAATCACTCCCCACAATCCGTTTTTCTTGGCATAATAATATCTTTTATATTTCAATGGTACAATCGTATTATCAAATTCTGGCGCTATTTCATAACCGTCTTTTAAATTTATAAACCCATATTTTTTTTCAGAAACAAAACCAATTAATTCGCTATCAATGTTGAAAAAATCGTCATAGCGTGCTGGATAGATTTGTATATTGTCAATAGAATATTTGATTTTCGAGTATCTTATATTTTCAACGATATAATTGCCAAATGTTCTAGATGTCCTTTCAATGGTTAACAAACTACATTTCCCATCTTTTCGAAAAACAATTGGATAGATATATTTATGAATATTAAAAATGGTATCACCAAAATATAATTCATAATCTTGAACATTTGCATCCTTATTGACAACTATACGATCCAATCTATATACTTCGTCAAATTCCTCCTTAAAAAGGTACCATTTAACTGAGTCTTCACCTTCTAATGGAGGAAAAATCCTCCCGTTTTCAGCATTTTCCTTCCAGATAGTTGTTTTCTTCCATTCTTTTAAAGCAAAGTAATATTTATTGTCCTTTCTAAGGATAAAGCTATGTGGCTCATTTTTTAGCTCAAATGATTCACTTTCTGATCCAGCAATAATTTCGTCATATTCAGATGGAATAGCAATTTCCTTACTATCGTTATCCAATATCCCGTACTTTCCATTATTGAATATGATTGTCTGTCCAATAATATTCGTTTCAATAAATAGCAAGCAAAATATTAATAAATATCTGTATAAATACATAAATTAATTTAAGGTTTTTTAAAGAAATCATTTAGGTCATTTTGTGCTTTTTCTTGTGCAAATTCAGCCAACAACCTCACTTTATCCAAGTCAAAATCATACGTACCAACACCGTAGTCATACAATGAAACAATGTGTTTGTGGTCTGTTATATCACGAATTTGCCCACGTTTGGCTCCATAGGTGTAGCCAGTGAAAGCTATATCTATTATTGGACGAGCTAGTTCCCAACGTTTCAAACGCATCATTTGTAAAATTGTTTAGTCTTCGTATTATAATGACATACTGTTTTCTTTTTGGTTTTCTTTTTTCCGGGAATTTCTGTGTAGAACTTTAAAACATGCCAATCAGGGTTGTATGTTTCTCCCCGATAATCTTCAATCATATATTCGATATAATTTATTGGATAATTAGAGATTAATTCAAAAACTTTTAATCCCTCAAATGTGAAAAATTCGTGTTTGAACTTTTCATTTTCTACTGATGTACTTTTCAAAATCAGATTACAATCAAAATCTCTAGGCTTAACAATTACGTTGTAATTAATATTTTCAAGTTCTTCATCAAAATTATTTATTGACAAAAAACGGTCATTCTTAAAATCGTATATGTAGCTATAAATTGCCTTCGCTTCAATTATCTCATTCGCATAATGGTTATCATTTCTATCCCACTTTCTTTCCCTTTTTAAAATAAAAAACCATGATGAAGTGTCATCTACGTTGTCTTTAGACTTACTTATACAAATAAATTCAAAACGATCTTGCTGAATTACAGGAGCATTGTTTATTAATGGAGTGAAGGTAATATGTTTTTCTGTTGGAGGAATGTATTCTTTGTTAAGTTCCTCATGTTTAGTTGTCTTATTTAGAATGATTTGCGAAAATGATTCTCCCCCGTAAACGATGAATTCAAATTGAAGAGGTTGATCAATTCCACTTTGATACAAACAAGAAATATATTTGTCTTGTAATTGAATTTTAAGTTCTTCGCCATTTTTTATAATTCGGCGTTTGTAAAAGCTAACCACCTGAAGATTTCTCGATATATCATCTATTGAGGCAAAACGAAACGGAATACTAACAACATAATCAGATGAAAATTTATTTAAATAAATCACTCCCCACAATCCGTTTTTCTTGGCGTAAAAAAACCGATCATAATCAATTACTTGCAATGAAGGAATAGAATCAAATTGAGGTTCTACTTCATAATTATTTTGCAAATTTATAATTCCATATTTATCTCCTTTTGAAACGATAATTCGATCGCTACCTCGAATACTAGTATTTCTATGATTTATACTCCTTAGAATGTTAATGGAACTGTAATTTGGAGGATGTATTTGTATATTCTCGAATGAAAAAACTCGTTTTTCTAAATAGACGTCGCCTACTTTTGCATCGCCAAAATCACGAGAAACTTTCTCATAGGACACTAAACCTAACTTATCATCTTGTTTATAAACCAATACATGAAATATTCTTAAAATGCTTAAGCATGTATCATTTTGAAACAGTTCAACTTGATCAATACTTATTTTCTCATCTTCTTCAAATTGTTCTAAAGGATATAAATCATCAAAACTTTGTTGAGTTATAATCCATTTTACAGAATCTATTTGCCCCCAATCTTGGCTAAAAGCAAAATCCATATTTCTAAAATATTTTGTTTCCCAAAATTGTCTTAAGACGAAATAGTACCTATTGTCCTTTTCTAAGATAAATCCATGGTTTTTATAATTATCTAAGCCTCCAAATCCTTCCTGCTTAAAGCATTCCGTTATTTTATCATAAATAGGGGGAACAGCAGTTTTTTTATCCCAATCATCAATGATTCCATACTTCCCTTCATTTGAAAAAATAGTTTGGCATTGTAACTTTGATGTGATTAAAGAAACAAAACAGAAAAATAAAAAGACATTTATTTTTTGTATACTATTCATTATTGGTTTCTGTAAAATATGTATTTAATTTATTTTGAGCCTCTCTCTGTGCAAATTCAGCCAATGACCTTACTTTATCTAAGTCAAAATCATACGTACCCACACCGTAATCATATAATGAAACAATGTATTTGTGGTCAGTTATGTCTCGAATTTGCCCACGCTTAGCTCCGTAGGCGTAGCCAGTGAAAGCTATATCTATTATTGGACGAGGTAATTCCCAAGGTTTAACATCGTTGTATGCACCATAATGAAGATACCATTCTTCAATTATTTTTAAGATATTTTGTCTGTTTACTTTAAAATTCTTGACAATCCCTTCCAAACGCTTTTTTTCGTCATCCGATAAATCCCCTTCTTTCAGTTGTCTTTTTAAAGTACTTTTCTTTTCATTTAATACTTGAGCTCCAAGTAGATTTCGTATTTGAACGACAGCCAGTTCAAAATCTTTGTTAAAATCAGAAGTGTCGATAGCATTCAATGGTATAATATTTCCTATTTCAATTTCTTCAAGTCGAACTCGTTCTATTACTTCTCTTTCTTTGGATTTCAAAGGTTCCATTATTGTATGCACATCCTTCATAAAATCCGGAGGAAAACTTCGGTCTAATTTTATTGCTAACACGTTGTCCAATGTCAGAGGATTTCCTTTTTCTCGGAAATAATTGAACGGTATATTGTTAAAATAACCTCCATCAAGTAGCAATCCTTTGAACTGGGCATTGTAGAAAAATACCAGTATTTCTTCGGTTACTTTATAGTTATTTCCATTAGCTTCAATGATTAATTCACTCTTCCATTTATCTTTTATAATCGTACCATCCGGCTGACGTTCTCCAATCAGAATTTTCTGCATATAATTTAAGAACGTATTTAGTTCTATTACATTGTTCAAATCAATATTTACTGTTTCTTTATTTTTCACATACTGTTGTAGTGCTTTTTTTGTAATATACTCATACCATTCATAATCACTTCTTATAAAGCTACCATCTTTTTTAACAAATTGAGTTTCTTTGCCATTTATAAACACTGATAAAGCTTTCTGTTGAGGTGTTTCTGTGTTTTTATAGTACGAAAATACATTAGAGGCATTGTAAAGTGGTCGAATGGCAGGAGGAATAGACATAGATGCACCTACGGCTTCTAAAACAAAGAAATCGGGAGTGTAATTATTCGAAAAGTAGAGAGGTGAATTCGTGGTAAAATTTGAAACAGCTGCGGCAAAATCCACTTCAAGGATATTGAAAAAATCACGGAATGTCATGTTTTTCAAATGAAATTCAATTAATTTTTTAAATTCAGTGGTGAAATTATAATCGCCTCTAGAACCAATTACAAAGTCTTCGGATTTGTTTTTATTATTAACTTTCTTGTTTGTTACTTTAAAACTTTCATGAGATAAATTAGGATAATCTTTTTTGTAAAACTTTATCAACTGCTTTTGAAAAAAGGTATCTCGTGTTGCTGCAAAAATCATAATGTCAAAGAAAAATTCACGTATTTGAAAACCCGAATACATTCCCCTATCGGTAAAAACTCCCATAATGGAATTAGCATTTACTCGCATTCCCATTTTTTTCTTTCGGAAAACTATATAGAAAAGTGATACCAAGCCACCAGAATACATGACTATCCTAGTCAGCATACTTGAGCCCGTTTCCTTCGCAACAGTTGAATTTGTGCCAAAGATCTTTTGCATCGCTTTTACAACCCAATTGGGTTTTTCTTTATTTGAAAACAGCCGGTATAGTTGTCCGATGTTGTAAACAATCCCGTCAACAACAACTTTAACGATAAAATTAACCAGCAATCCGCGTTTCGCGAATTTGGCTGGGTTACCAGTTACGTTTGTTTTGTTCTTTGATAAATCAAAGTCGAATTTTGTCTTTTTTCCACCTAGTTTTTTCTGTTTAGTTTCAAATAACGTATCCGGTTCATTATACAAAGTTGAATCTTCTCCTATCTTTAGTTCCGAATTTTCGTCAATCATCCTGTATTTTCCGGCATCTATCTCGGAAAGAAAACTGGAAAAATCAAATTTTAATACAGTATTAATTTCATCTGAGTTCAATCCAAGAATTAAAGCAAAAGTTGTAATAGCTCCCGCGGAGGCACCAGCTACCCCTTCAATAATTGGAATATACTTTTCAGGATCATTTGGATCTTGTTTCCAATAATCCATGATTCCAGGTTTTCTTGCATTTGACCCTGTATTTTCTATTTTTGATACCTTCTCAATACCGTTTTCATGATTTTCATGATTGATAGCTTTGACGCGGTTTAAAAGTTGAAGTTCCAATTCTCGAACAGCCCCGAGATAAGTATTACCCCGGGCACCACCACCTTCCATAATGATATACTTTAGCTCATTTATGGACATTTTGACTTTAGATGCAGCTTCTGCGTTTGTTTTTTGGTCATCTGGCATGTTTATCTAAATATTATGGTTGGACAGGAGGACAAGTATCAGCAATAATAGCAGTAGAATATTGTTTTGGAATAATCACATCACTAGTTGGTTCATCTGTACTTTGAGGGTAACCAATTGGTTTAATACCATCTGAATTTCCGCATTCAAGCATTACTAGATTAGTTGGTATTTTAAATACACCCAAATCAATAGTATCCACCGGTAAAGGTAATTCAACGCCATTAATATCATGCGTGAATAAAGTAGGTTGATTATTTTTCAATTCATTTAAAAGAGGATTCATTTCTTCCGGAACAACTTCATAATTTGCAATTGAATTAAATTGTAGAAAATTTATGGCCGCCAATTCTTTTAAATCATCTCTGAATACCGGCACGCGAACTGTTGCGTATGATGCTTGCATGAAAGATTCAAAATGTGGGTTATCATCCGTTAAATCCAATAATTCTTTCCAATTATTTTTATCAGAATAAAAGTATGGGTGCAGAACATAGGTCATGTTGTTCCAATCAAAAACCGTTTCAAGGAATTTGACTTTTTCAGCATTTAATGAATCAGCACAACATTGTGGATTATATTCTCTTCCAACGACAAAATTATCCTTGATCCAAAACGGATTACATCTGAACATCTTTCGAATTGTTTCTCGTTTGATTTCATCTTTGATGAGTTGTTCCTTTTTAGATGGATTTATTCCTGGTCTATTTGGATCAAATGATGCCATTTCATTTTCTGCATCATTTAATAGTTTATTGTATGCCTCAACAATGGAATTATATGCTGAAATTTTCCATGCTTTGTATGCTTCTTCAGTCAAGTTACATTGAACTTCCAAGTTAATATAAAAACCCATTTGTTGTGCGAAAACAGAAATAGGAAGTTGCTTGGTCTCTCCAGAAAACCACAATTCAGTTGGAAACCATAAATTATCTCCAGAGTTCCAAAATGCGAACGTGCTATTGCCGATTGAACAAACCAAACTATTGCCGAAAGGCCAACCATTAAAGTAATAACTTGTAACCTTGCCGGAAACACATTTATAATTGTCTGGAATTTGAATCATTTTCCCAGTTATTGTTTTTTCTGTTCCGTTTATAACCTCAGAAACAATTATATTATTTACGGGTGGTTGATCAATTTCTGCATCATAAACAGTAGCCCATGCTAAATAGTTATCTCTAGTAATATTGTCAATAGTTAGAATTGGTGCTCCAGCAATTGTAGCCTTTCGTGGATCCTGAGGTATATTTAAGGAAGGTAGCTCCATTATCGAACGACTTAAATAAAAATGTGCCGGGTGTGCAACATCAAATTCAAAAATTAATCTCTTACCATAATTTTTAAGCGTTGCCCTGACCAACTTATTTAACCAACGATAGACATATGATTTTGGACCTTGACCTTCATTATTTATTTCATGTGTAACAGTTTCCTCAAACTCTTCAATTGTGGTTGTACTGCGTTCAGAGCGAACCCTATGACTTACCTTGTCAACAATTCTATTCACAATTTCTTTAGCTTCAGATTGTGACGTACTGTTTGAGCTAAATGAAGAATTTGAATTAGAATAACCAGCATCTAAACTTGCAGATACTGGTCCATAGGTTGCAGAAGCAGAAGCATTTACAGAAACTGAATTGGCATTTGTTTGAGCATCATACGCTGCGTTTTCAATGCTGTACTTTTCTGTTGATTGCGTATCCGTTTCTCTAGATGTTTCATCGTCAATTAAAAATGACTCAAATGTTTCAGATCTTTTCAATCTTCGAGTAACTCGTGTGTTTTTTTCTCCTGATTGCGTGTTGTTTATATGTGCAATTTCACCAGGTAAATAACCTACAGGCTCTTGTTCGACTATTCTTAGATCGGCAATATGATATGGAAATTTATAATCACAAGTTGGTCTATTTATTAAGTGATTACCAAGAGGACTTACATTATACGGATGATTAAAAAGGGATGTTTCTATCCAATTTGAACCAACAAGACTGTATTTTTTTTCGGTAATCAAGCTTGGAAATTCATTATTTAATTCATTCGTCTTCGATTTAAGCTGGTTATAGGCTTCTTCAATTGACATCTTTGTATTCCCCAACAATTTATAAACCAAATCGTAATGATTCGTTTCTATTGTTGATTTTGTAGTAATTGTTTCAACAGCATCATCTTCAAGTTTTTCAACCAGATTTAATAATTCATTTAATCTATTAACAACTTCCATATTTACGGTAGCTTCCTGATCCAATTCATCATTAATTTTGGATCTCATGTTGTCAGTCTTCGTGCGATTGAAAATCTTATTTTCCGTACGATCTATCATTTTGTCATTCAGATCTGTAGTTATTTTCGTTTTTGCATCCTGAACAGAAATTGATTCAGATTTCACATAATTTAAAATGAATCGATACGTAACGTTAGCAACGGTTATTTTTCCAAGTTCAGGAAATTCAACAACATTCTGCTTTTGCGCCTGTGCAATTAAAGTTTCAACCAGTGATAGATTATTTATTTTCGCAAGTAACTCTTCCTGAGGTGTAGTATCAATCGTATCGCCACCATCATTTTCTCCAATATATCGAGTAAAAGAGGGAGTTATATCCTGTGGGATGATTATTGAAATAACACCTGAAGCAGGGTTGAGAGCCTTATAAACAGTTCTAAATAAATCCACAAGGATTTTATAAATCACATTTGTGTTACTCTTAGTAAGTGATCTTACAACTATGTTGTCATAAATCTGCTTTAATCCAACTTCTATTGGTGTTGCTGTGAGATTTGTTTTTAATAATTCAGCTTCGCTTTTTGTTTTTATAAATGATGAACTATCGATATAAACTTGAAGTGCTGTATTATAATTTTCCAGTTTAATATTAGGCTCATCGTTACCAGAAACAATATTTGAGAGTTCAACAGTTAAAGCAGTTGATAAAATCACTTCATCAGCCGAACCGGTTGATTCGGATAGAATTGGGTTTCGAAGAGAAACGAATTTGTAAATTGGTGATTGGTTAGACATAAGAAACGATTTTAGATATATGATTAATACGTTTTGTTCAAAATTGTGCGGACTTTTCCTTATAAAATGGCGTATTTCAATTGAAACAAGAACAAATTCAATTAAACTCGGACATTTTACTCCAAAATTGATTATATAAAATCATATTGTCAATGAGTAGTACTACTCATATTTCATTCTTTTTCAACTAGTTTGATGCAATTTGAGTATTACTACTCATTGTAATTGTATTAAATTAATTGGAGTTTTACAGTCAGATTAAATTCAAATACACAATGAAAATTAGAAAAACCGATTTGTATAGATTCATTAACCTTAGAACGCCTGAATTAATATCAGCTGATTGAATACAATTTGCTTTAAAGCACATTCGGATACTGTGAAAAGTACATTTTTAAGCGGATAAAAAAGACAGGATAAAAGTGTGTAAAAAGGATGACGACCAAATATAAATCGATTGTAGATTTAAAAAATGGTCGTGACAAAACTTAAAGTGGTAATAAAGAACAGAAGTATTTTAATGAAATTTATTTGTGGGGAAAAAATAAAACGGTAGAATTTCATAGCACGAAATATTTTGTCCAAGCTTGTTAGAATACAAAACTTTCCACATTAACACTCACTATTGACATTATGTGAAAACATAAATTATTAAAATTTAAGAAATAGGTTCATCTGCTCCCTTGAATAACAGTTATAATTTACAACGCTAAAACATAAAATTAAGTTTTTAGCAAAAACCGATTAAAATGAAAATTATTTATTTATTACTAATTTTGCTGATAAGTTCAGTTGTTTGGAGTCAAGGACAATTTAAAGTTCGTAATGATGGTTTAATCCAAATTGGATATACTACTAATAACTCATTGACATTTGGTCAAGGAAATGGTTCTTCAAATAATGGTAACTTCGCATTAGAATATTGCTCAACTTGTCCATCTGCAGGGTTTAATATTTGGAAGCCTTGGCCGACTTCGGATTATGGGAATTATAAATTATTTATTAGAGATAACGGAAATGTAGGCATGGGCAATGTTGGAGATGCATCAGCTAAACTTTGGATTAGTGGGAATTTAAAAGTAAATTCTACTACGTATACTTCAGATCAACGATTCAAAGAGAATATCCAACCGATAAACAATCAGTTGAGTAATTTACTAAGATTAAAAACGTATCAATATACTTTTATACAATCGGAACGTTTTGTTGGAGACTCGTTATCGGTTAATGCGAATAAAGAAGACCATCCAGACTACAACTTTGATAGTAATCTACATTACGGATTAATGGCTCAAGATATTGAAAAGATCTATCCTAATTTGGTTGCCAAAGATGAAAACGGATATTTAAGTTTAAATTATACGGAGTTAATTCCGATTTTGATAAGTTCTATTCAAGAGCAGAATGAGAGAATATCAAAACTTGAGGAAGAATTAAATTTATTAAAACAAAGATGATTATGAAAAAAATATTTCTATTTCTGATGTTTACTTTAATTACTTTAAAAGGAACATCTCAGATTTACGATAGTTATCCTTTCTGTCCTCCTGGGGCGGTTTGGGTTCACAAACTTTGGGCACCTTGGGACCAGTTTTATAGAGTGTCAACGTATTCAAATGATACAATCATTTTGGGATATCAATGCAAAAAAATTGTTCAACAATTCATTACATTATATCTACCGGACCCAACACATAATGATACTATAAGAGCTGAAAATATTAGTAAACGAAGAAATCTTTATTGGAGAGAAAGTAACGATAGTGTATATGTTTACCACAACAATCAATTTGAATTACTTTATAATTTTAATCCAATTATTGCGGATGAATTGATTATGAATAGACGTAATAATATTCAGCCTGTTTGTGATACAATTCAATATCCTGAATTGCTTTGGGACGATACATTAAAGGTTGTAACAATAAATCCGAATTTCAATTTAAACAATGTTTTTTACAAACAAATTTCTTACAGTGCAGTTGATCGCTGGTCATATGGACCTGTAATTGCCAAAATTGGAGGGGTTGGTAGTTTGACCCCTTGTCAAGGGTTTTTTACATATCCAGTCATATCAGGAGGTATTGATGAAAATTGTGTTCAATATGAGGAATGTGGTAATTTGTATGCCTATTATGATCCATTGAGAGGTTATGTGGGGAATATGACTAATATTGTTGAAAGCACATTTAATCTAGTTGTATCAGTCCAAGAGCTTCATTCTGAAGACAAAAATCAATTTATCATATATCCGAACCCCACTGAAAATACTCTAAGTGTTTTAGGAGTTGATAAGAACGAATTGTATGAATATTCAATAATAGATTTATTTGGTAGAGTTATTGATCATAAAATCAACAATACTTTACAAAGTATTTCCGTCACAAGCCTAAAAACAGGAAGTTATTTCATTAATATAACGAGCAACAAGAATAGTGAAACCTTTAAATTTGAGAAAAAATGAAAAATTATTTAATTAAAATATGTTTTGTTTTGCTTGGGCTCAATTTATATGGACAATCAAGTATAAATGTTGGAAAAACAATTCGTGTAAATTATCATTTTATGTTAAAAAGTGATGGAACAGGTAATTTTAATGAGGTCACAGATGGTGATGGCAGGCTCTTTAGCGGATATGATTGGGCACAAAAACAGGTTCTTCAAATGAATCAACAGAGTGATCAAAATATTCAAATGAAAATCCCTTTAGGAAATACGCTACCAGTGCTAAACAAAAACTATAATTATGTTCTTGATGCAGTGTATTTTTGGAGAGATGATAACACGTTTTATTATTCTCAGGCGGAAAATGCTTACACAATTTACGGCCAAAATAAAGGTTCTGTAATGAATGTTATTATTGCAGAAACTACAGGAAGTACAGGAGTTGGAGGTGCAGCAAACAGCACAGCCATTGCAATTCCAATTACTGGTGTTTTACACAAATATATAAAAATGCAAAATGAATGGGATGCTTATCTTGATCAATGGAATACTTTGGGCTATTTTCTTGGTTGGGCTCAGGCATTGACGACTTCTCATGAATTTGGTCATTTATTAGGATTAAATCATACTGTTCTGTACGGTAATGGCGTTGCATGTCCTGTTGGATGCCCATTACCTGGTTATACTTATGTCCAAGGACCTATTGTAAGCTCGTGTGGAGATAATATTGTGGATACTCCAACAGCCTGGGATATTACTAGTTCAAATAATTGTACTGAACATCCTGGGATTTTTAATGCAGCGACAAATGGTCTTTATTTTTCAAATAATCTTATGGATTATAGTAATAATTTGGGCTTATCTCCAAATCAAATTGAATATATTCACAATGGGTTAGAATTGGGAAATAGAGCTTTTACATCTTGTAATGCCGTTGCTAATGATTTAACACTTTGTGATGTAGGTTATCCCAAAGTAAGTTATTTTGGAAAAAACATTTTGGTTGGAAATTGTGGAACTTTAGCGGATATTACAAATAGAGAAATAATTAATATTTATTATTCGCAGTCAGTCGTATTGAATAATATAGAAATAAGAGCAGATTCTCAATTAGAAATTATTTTTGAACCAGTTTGCTCATTTTAATAATTAATTTTTAAATGAAAGCCCTAGTAACTTGTTTTTAGGGCTTTTTTTTGAGGTATGGGTTTAAAATGTTTAAAATATTATTTTTTATTTTTTGTTTTGTTTTTTTGGAGTGGCTCTCATGCACAACCAATTAATGATGACCCCTGTGATGCAATTGAATTGTTAACAGACACAATTTGCAATTTCACATTATATTCAAATGTAGCTAGCTCAGCTACTATGGGTGTCGAGTCTCCTCCCTGTGCGAATTATCAAAATAACGATGTTTGGTTTAAAATTGTAGTTCCATTAAATGGACATCTAATTATAGATTCACAAATGAACTCTTTTTCTGATGGAGGAATGGCTGCATATACTGGCACTTGTACTTCTTTAAATTATGTAAATTGTGATGATGACGGAAGTTACTACAATGCAATGCCAAAACTAACCTTGGAAAATTTAACTCCTGGCTCGATACTTTTTATACGATTTTGGAAATATAATGGAGGAAGTGGTACATTTTCATTATGTGCAATAGCACCAAATAATTCAGATTTAGTGCCTGAGTGTTCAGGAAACCCTCCAGCAGGAAACGATTGTTTATCAGCAACACCAATTTGCGACCTAAATGGATATTGTGGTTCCACTTCGTCTATTTATTCTGCAAATTTTTGGCCCGAATTGCTAAATTCATTTTGTAGTTTAATAGAAAATAACTCATTTATTTCATTTGTTGCAGCCGAAACATCTGTTACTTTTAAATTATGGATAACTGATGTTTTGTACAGTGGAGGTGGGATTCAACTTTTTGTTTTTAGTGCAAATGGATGTTCAGGTCCTGTTACGCCTTATTTTTGTTGGAATCCAGGTTATGCAAGTAATACACCTGAAATGCTAACAATTCCAGGATTAACTGTAGGTAATACTTATTATATAATGATTGATGGATATGGAGGTTCTGTTTGTGATTACACGATAGCATCTTTTGATGGAATTGCTTTACCTGTGACAATTTTACCCTCGGATACAACTGTTTGTTTTGGGGATTCAATCACTTTAATTGCTTCAGGTGGTAACGGAAATTATACTTGGAATTCGAATACCCTGTTAAACTCTTTGAGTGGTGATTCTATTTTGATTCCGCCTCCAAGCGCTATAGGATCTTATTTCGTCACAGTGAATTCTCCCTCGTTGAATAGCCTTTGCAATTCAAGTAATGAGGATATTTCTATAGTTAATGTTGTTTCATGTCCAAGTTGTGCATTATCGGCGACTTGTAGTGGTCCAACATGTGTTGGAGGTTCAATTAATCTTTTTTCAAGTAACGTGCCTGCTGGAAATTATCAATGGAGTGGCCCCAATGGTTTTTATTCAACCAATCAAAATCCGAGTAATGTAATAGTTCCGATCAATCCAGGAACCTACACATATACAGTGAGCGTTGACATGGGGGAGATAATTTGTAGCTCACAAACGAATGTTACTGTTTATCCACAGCCATTTGTAAATTCAGGTAATTACAGTTTTGTATGTTCAAATTCATCTCCAGTTGAGTTGATTGGGAATCCAAATGAAGGAGTTTTTTCTGGTTCTGGCGTTGAAAGTAATTATTTCAATCCTTCTTTTGGGAGTCAAACACTCCTTTATGAATATGTTGATGCTAATGGTTGTTCAAATTATTCAACTGTTTTCATAAATGTTCATGATAGTCCTGATGTTTCCGCTGGAGAATATTTGTTGCAATGTATCAATGGTAATTTGTTGCCTCTCAGCGGAACACCTATGGGCGGGCTGTTTTCAGGTTCTGGAGTAATAAATAATTTTTTTGATCCTTCCTTTGGTACTCAAATAATTGAATATGTTTGGGAAGATAGCATCGGATGTTCAGGTTCTGACACATCATTAATTTCAGTTTTTAGCCCAGCCATGATAAATGCTGGAAATTATCCAATACTGTGTCCTAACAACGATTTGTTAGAACTGAATGGAGTACCTGCCGGTGGTGTTTTTTCTGGAATAGGTGTGTTTGGAAACTTGTTTGATCCAGCATATGGTTCTCAAACTATCGAATATTATTATAATCAAATTTTAGGATGTGAAGGTTCGTCTGAGGTTATTATTCAAGTTTCAAATAGCATTAACCTTGAAGCTGGGGAATATAGTCCACTTTGTATAAATGAAAGTCCCGTATCTTTGATTGGATCAACATTTGGTGGGATATATTCAGGAATTGGTGTTTCTAATAATTTATTTGATCCCAACAATGGAACACAAACCATTTATTATACATATGAAGATACTCTAGGTTGCATTTTTACGGATAGTACAGAAATATTAGTTTATGAATTACCATCAATTTATGCAGGAGAGGATATGCAAATTTGTCAAGGAACAGAGGTCTTGTTATCTGGATCTGGAGGATTATATTACCAATGGAATGATAATGTTATCGATGATCAATGGTTTATTCCAAATATTGGAATCCATGAATATATACTTAATGGTTTTTCAATTAATAATTGCAGTAACAGTGATACTGTCTCAGTAACAGTATTAGATGAACCAATTTCCAACTTTAATGTTTCCAACTATACTTGTTATCCAGAAGAACAAATTTCACTTGAAAATATTTCTATGAATTGCGATTTATTTTATTGGAATTTTGGTAATGGAGAGACTTTAGAATCAAATGATTTGAATGTTTTTATTTCCTATGATAAACCAGGTGAATATACAATTCAGTTAATTGCTTGGAATGGCGTATGCTCAGACACCTCATATTACAATATTACCATTTTGCCCTTTCCTCCCCCGTTATTAACTGTTCCGAATATTTTTTCTCCAAATGAAGATAATACTAATGACTTTTTAATTGTTGATTCAAAGTTTATTAAGGAGTTTAAAATGATTATATTAAATAGATGGGGTAATGAAATTTTTCAATTTAATAATGTTAATGATAAATGGGATGGAAAACAAAATGGGCAAGCATTGAATGATGGGGTTTATTTTTATACTTATGAATTAGTTGGGCAAAATGGAGTTTTTTTGAAAGGAGATGGGTTTATTACCCTTTTGAAATGATTCATTTGTGATAATGTCGAATAAAGTCAGAAATAATATGGTTTTATCAGCGATTATCAGTTAATGTTTATTTAATCTATCAACTCACGAAGAATTTTATTTGTAATTCAATTAAAATATGCTGGTGTATCAAAATGAATTGTGCCGACACAGTAATTCAGACTTTGAAAGTATCATTTAGTCTTGATACAGTATTGGCCAACATAAAATGGAGGTTTTGGGTGGCAGAGAGCTGCGAATGACGACGCGGGAGGAACTGGCCAAGACTTTTTAGAGAACAGCTAGGGAGGGACTTCTGGACGACCCGCTAAGTGAACTTTGCCTGCAAGCCCGAAACGTAGTGGAGCTTGTATAGGCTTGAATGCAAAAAAGATGAAGCTGTGAGAGCAAGGAGGAATGCCGATTTTCCTTTCCGAAATTTGTTTGAAATTCTAAAAAATTCATGTCTGTGAATTATATTATTTATTATCCTAGTTTAAAAAACTTATCGCAGTAAATACATTTCTAGCATTTTTTAGCATTTATAAAAAAAACCACATTAAAATTTCAATGAGGTTTTATATTTTTGAAATGAATTCTAGGGAAATCGAAACTGAGTCAACTTGCTTGATTTTTTCCGTTTCGAGTAAAAGAGGTCGCGATCCTAATTCCTGCTTTGCAAATAGCGACGTCTTTCTGACCCTAGAATTTATCTTTTATTCTATATAGAATTTATATAGGTAAGTTTTGATAACAAAAATTATTTAAATTTTTTAGTTGTCATTACTTCCAGTAGTTGGACTTACAATACTACAAGGTATAGTTACGTTATTATTTCGCTGTGCGAAAAAAATACAGTTGTATCAAAGAAACCATATTATGTTAATTTGAGAGATTAAGCAACATTATTTTTCTACTACTATTAATTAAAAGAATACACGAAATTAAAGGATATGAAATACTAATACCCATTGGCAAGGTTATCGGTATTAAAAATGAGTACTAGTACTTATTGACTTTAAATAAAAATGCAAATAAGTTTGTGTCGTAACATTAAACTAAATTTCATGAAAAACACAATAGAATGTAAAAAGTTTATTAAAAGCTCAAAACTAAGATTCAACGCTATCCCAATTCTATTTTTATTCATTTTCACCGCTTCACATGTTTTCGGTGATGGCTCAGTTACTATTCGATCAAGTTGCAGTGGCTGGCAATATAAATCAAGAGCATATGTAACAAAATCATTAGTTTTAGCGAATTCGTTACAAACTGTATACACTTGTAATCCATGTGCTGCCATCATTGATGGAGGGCAAGCATCTGTTAGTTTGGCCAATTGTGCTTATCAGAAGGCACGATACTGTAATGGAATTCAAGTAGAAGGGAAAGTATACAAATGGTATTGTAATAGAGGTATTGACAACGCTCTTTATTCAAAAATGCTCGAATATGAAATATTAAGAGGTGAAGAAGAGGAAGCATGGGAAGAGTCAAATGTAACAACAGATAAAGTCTCAATTTCTGATTCTGTAATAAAAATACCAAATCTAAATGGTAATATTTCAACTTTTGGTTCTGCTATGGAGAGCTATTTAGAAATCAATGTTTGGTTAGAAAATATAGAGGAAGGTGATACTGTTTGTACAAGTGAAAATCTTATTTCGATACATAGATTAAGTATATATGAAGATTCATTAATTTCCAGTGGTGTCTTTACTAGAGGAGATTTTAGATTAGATATCGATGCAGGAGTTCGAACTGTACAATTAGAAGAATTTGATGCTAATATTAAAATTCCAGAGAAGTATGCATTAAAAATGGATTCTTTAAATGATAAGGGACAGTTTTTAGCAGTCACAATTAATACACATGGAGGAGAAATTGTCTCGAAAAAATTATATTCGATTGAGTCTAATGTTCCTTTGATTCAAAACGAGCAAATTCAATTTACGGTTTCAAATTCAGAAGTAGAACAAGGTTATAATATATCTTTCAATTCAATAAGTAACAACTTTAAGGTTGTTACTTTATATGATTCGAATGGTGCAATTATTAAAAAAATATATGATTTTAATCTTGAAAAAGGAGAAGTATGGAGACAATCTTTCAATACAAATGACCTTAAATTAAACTCAGGAGTTTATTTTTTCACTTATGATGATGGAGAAAATTTTGTAGTTCAAAAGGTATTCTTATAACTATATCCTAAAAAAGGTTCCTAATTACTAAATTAGGAACCTTTAATTAATTATTAAAAACATGCTCTGCTTAAAAATTATTAGATGCTCTCTTTTTCTTTTGCTTTTTCAGAACCCAATTTTTTCTCAAAAAGACTTTTTAAATTTGAGTGTTTCCCCAAATTATTCATGGTTCAATAGAACAGATTCGAAAGCACAATACATTAAACAAGTTCCCCAATTAGGTCTTGAAATTGGCCTTGGGTTTCATTACAGATTAAAAGAAAAATTACATTTTGAACCTAGTTTTTCTATCGTATGTCTTAGAAATACAGCAATTTCAACCGTTCCATCAAACGATATTAAGTTTAGTGATGGTGAATATTTTAATAGACTTAATCTTAGGTTGACGGTATTGTATTTATTGAGGTTTAACCATAAATCACAGGGTGCATTTTCTTTGGGTACAGCAGCATCTTTTGGTTCAAAATTAGAAGCAGGTTTTATAAATGAAATTCATGAATATCATTCTAATACCTACAGAAATTGGAATCAACTTTTTGAACCTGGAATAGGAGTATATTGTTTGACAAAAGGAGATAGAAAAATATACGGAGGCCTAAGGGCAAGTTTTGGTGCAAGAATAGTTGCTACAAAAAAGATAATTCATTTGAGTGAGGAAAACAATTTTGTCAATAGAAACAATCACTGTTCTTTGGTTTTACAATATTATTTAAAATAGTCTTAAATGAAACGTCAATTATCTCTTGTTATTGCCATCCTTTTAGCATCAGTAAATTATTCTGATGCTCAATCAAGAATCAATTTTGGATTACAATTTTACCCTGGCGCAGCTCTGCAACACAGAACTACAAAACCCTCGCCGCAAATTGGTATGAGACCACATCTGGGTTTTAAAACTGGCATGTTTATTCAGTACAATATTAATAAGCATTTAAATGTGGAAACAAGTTTGAATTACACGCTCTTAAAAAACGGTACTACATCGAAAACAGATGATAAAAATGCCAGATATAAATTTGGTATGTATCACAGTGGGGCCCAACTAGCTTTGATGTTAAATTATCAAACTGATTTTAATGAAAATCTAATAATTAAGACAGGTTTGGGATCCTCTGTTAATTACATGAAAAAAAAAGACTTCTATTTCGAAGATCTCGACTATTCTAACAGTATATCGGTAAAAAGAAATTGGAATTACCAAATAAATACGAGTATTGGTTTAATGAAAAAAGAAAGCAAGTTCTATTTTGGACTTCAACTTGATTTAGGGTTATTTGTTAATTACACTGAAAACATACAGATAGAGAATCAATATGCTACATATTGGGTTAAATCATCATCGGCATTTTTTGTGATAAAGTACTATCTCCATTAATTAAATTTGTCAACAAATTTAAAAATTTGATTTAGTAATATAGTAAGTTCTAAGATTTGAAAACTATTTTTTAATGTGATTTTGAATATTTCAGATAGAATCAAATTAAAGCTTGTAATGAAGAATCTTCAGGTGTTTGGCAGATTCCAGTCGATAACACTAGGATTCTCGATAGATTTAAAGGCCACTGCAAGTCAGGTACGTTCAAAAAGGGGAACAGATTAGAACAACTGGACAGTCTTGTAATGCATCAGGACGACCTACTAAATTTAACCATCTTCATTTTGAAATAAGAACTGCAGATGGTGGAAAAGATTTACCTTTAAATCCATTAAGAATAATTGAAGAACTAGGAAGAGATGTTAATACAAACCCTAAAGAAAGCGACCAAAATGGGCAGATGTAATAAATTGTTATTCATTGTCGTTCACATTAATGATATTGATAAGTATGTTTTCTTGTGATTAATCGTCAAATGTTCATCAAAAAAAATCTACAAAATCTGGTATTGATATACCAGATTAGCTAAACTAACATATATTTTAATTCAATATTGCATCGTATGATCAAAATGAGTATTACTACTCATTTGATTTTGAACGAAATGGTAAAAAATGGTTTCGTTTTTCATTTGGGGTTGCAGTTACCAAACTCATAAAGAATAACGCTTAATCAAAAACTACCTTTTTATCAGCACTAATTCTAACAAGACCATTGCTAAGTGCATAAATCAAAAGACTAATATTATTTCGCGCACCAATTTTACTGTTTATGTGGTTGCGATGGTTTTCAACTGTTCGGACATTGATGAATAACTTCTCGGAAATTTCTTTCGAGCTCAACTCTTGGCAAGCAAGTTTTAATACGTCAATTTCCCTATCTGATAGTGGTCTGTCTTCCTTTTCATTATTGCCCTCCTTATTTTGAATTAAATCACCCAATAATTCAACAGGAAACATATTATTGAAGTAGAACCCTTGTTGAATTACACTATATATGGCATCCAATAAATCTTCAATTTCGCAATCCTTCGGTAAAAAGGCATGAGCACCTTTTCTAATGAATTCAGATATAGTGAGAGTATCGTAAAGCATGCTCAAAACTACAATCTTAATATTTGGAAATTCAGATTTAATAATTTTCAATGCTTCCGCACCGGTCATGACTGGCATGTGGATATCGAGAATAATAACATCAACCGGATTTTTCCTCAATTCATAGATTAATTCCTGACCATTGGCAACATGAAAAATAACATTAAAGTTGTTATTACTATGGTGTAAAGCTTCTGCCAATGCCTTTCTGTATACATTATGATCTTCGGCAAGAGCAAGCCTAATTATTTTATCATTGGGCATTGGTTTAAAGATTTAGTTTCAATTCTTTTCCAAGGATGTGCAATAAACATTCATTTTAATTTTTTGGCACTTATATTTTTTAGTAATGTAAATTACCGTAAAAATTTTTTGCATCAAATTAAAACTAAACTACCATATAACTTTCGAGTTGTTTTCTGTTTAATTTCGGTAGTGATAAATTCGGAATTGAGTATTTTTAAAGATTATCATAGCTGATGTGTCAATTTGTATTGTATTGTGCAATGCTTCAATGGGTATTCTTTTTACAAATAATAGTATATGTGCTAAAATATATAGTATTTGTACTATTGACTTGGTGAATCACAGGTCGTTTTTATCGAAATGAATCATGATTTAAATCTCCGCTGAAATTATTTTAGAAAGTAAATAATAAAATGACTCGAAAATCTATTTACAATTTTCATTTGAATAGGAGAGAAATTTCTATATTGATCCTTCGCTGATAAATATATAAAAAGAATAAAAGAGTAAAATGATGCTTATTAGTATAAATACTATAATAGTAAGTAGGATATG
Source organism: Flavobacteriales bacterium (assembly GCA_947505255.1). Taxonomy (GTDB): domain Bacteria; phylum Bacteroidota; class Bacteroidia; order Flavobacteriales_D; family Crocinitomicaceae; genus M0103. The sequence goes on along the minus strand of CANNKP010000007.1, from coordinate 5,796 downwards.
TACTATTAATTATTGGTATAAATACTATTTCGTACTTTTACTAATGAACTTAAATACTTTGTATTCAATTAAATGATAATACAATGACACTTTGAAGTGAAAATCAGGCACTATCGGGCAGGCTAATTTTAAGAAACTTTAAAACTTAAAATTATGTCATTTAATGGAAAAGAAGGATCAGAAATAACTTTGGCTGAAGCATCAACATGGACCTCAAATTACAGAAAAACAATTACGACAGGTGACACATTGGCACATTTTGTTGGCAAAAATCAATTAATGAAAATATTAAATCAAGAAGATTGTGTTGGAGTAAGACACTATTATGGAATTGATGACGAAGGGGCAAAAGTTCTCATAGCCGTTGGAGTAACAAGCAATGAAAATGACATGACTTCCGGTGTTATTATCGATCGAATGATTGCTTGCCCACCAAGATGTTCAACAAGAAATAGTTTAAATAGTTAATTTGACAAAATATTATGATATATTGTTGCAAATAGGATTATGGAGTCACCAACTTCCAATTCTGATTGTTTTTCATAATCTTTTAAAATACAGGGGTTTGATTTTGATAGAAAGACTCCTGTATTTTTTTGTATTATACAATGGAATTGTCATATTAGTAGAACAATTCATTCTATTGGGGAGGATCAACAATTTCAATCCAATCTTTAATGTACAATCCTTTCTAGATACTACACTTTTCCTCTTGATTTTAAGCTTTATACTCAAGAAACAACATTTTATAAAACTCACGATTCTAGTAACCATACTATTCTGTCTCTTCGGGATAATTGAAATTTTAAATTGGAGCTCCATTTATTCAATAAATACTTTAAGTAACAGCATCGGTAAATTCCTAGTGGCAATCGGTTCAATATATGTTATTTATCAGTTAACAACTTCGATTTCAACTGAATTCAACAAGGGTCACTTTGTTGTTGTTCTGTCATTTCTATTTTACTCCCTTTTAAGTTTGATCATCGCAATGTATGAAGAGATTGTCAGAGATAATAATGATTCATTTTTTGAAAAAATCTGGATGATCCAAATTTCCCTTGGAATTTTATTCAATGTTTCTCTTAGCTTTGGAATATGGATAATGAAAAAGTAATATTCCAAGCAATTATTTTGAGTATGATTTTTTTATTTATACTCATATTTTCATTTCTCATTATTCTTCGTCAAAACAGAATTAAACGAATTGGAGAAAAACAAAGGTATAAATTGGAATTAAAAAATAAAGAATTAGAAATGATGAATGCAGTTGTGCTAGCTCAAGAAGCGGAGCGCACTAAGATTGCTAGGAATCTTCATGATGAAATTGGAGCAATTTTATCTATGGCACAAAGGAATCTTAAAGCTGTTTTAAAAACTGTTCCAAAGGAAGATTCAATCAGAGAAGACATATCATTTACGGTTGATGTTTTGGATCAATCGATATCAAAAATCAGATCGATATCCCATGAAATGATTCCGCATTACCTTGTAAAATTTGGTTTGAAAAAAACGCTTCAGCGGTTAACTGAACAAACTCAAAAGACACTGAGTAATCCGTGTACTTTCACATCTGAAATTGAGAATAATCTGCATTTAGATCAACAAAATGAAATACATTTTTACTGTACAATACTAGAGTTATTGAACAATGTACTCAAACACGCCCATCCGACTGTTGTTCATCTCTATCTGGATAAAAAAGGTAAGCACCTGCATCTAAAGTTGGAACATGATGGGATTGCAATCAGCCAAACGGATTATGAATATTTAAGGGGAAACACGGACGGAATAGGATTAGAGTCTATTACGCATAGGTTAAATCTCATCTCAGGGGAGTTGCTTTTTCAACGATTTCCAAAAGGTGGTACTATCGAACTTGCCATGCCCATAATTATCACCAATAATTTAATCAATGAAAAAGTCCAGCTATCGTAAACCGGAAAACATTGTCAGGGTTGCCGTCGTTGAGGATCACACCGTTGTTCGACAAGCGCTTGTACTAATGCTAAAAAAAGAGCAGCAGGTGGTTGTGGCTTTTCATGCTGAAAATGGAAAGGAATTCTTAACCAAATTACCCAATCATAGTATTGATATCGTTTTACTTGATTTGAATATGCCAGTAATGGATGGAAAGGAAACATTAAAGATATTACGTAGAGATCACCCTCAAGTCAAGGTGATTATGTTGAGTATGTATGAGGATCCTTGGATAGTATCAGAACTTATTAAAGAAGGTGCACGCAGTTTCTTGAAAAAGAATTGCTCATTCGATGAAATGATGGATGCCCTTTTCGATGTCAAATTCAAAGGAACACACACCACAGATGTGGTAGAGGCGGCCATGTTTTCGCAATATGATCATGAATTGGTTAAAAATGAAAACATACTTCGTTATCAGATTTCTTCACGCGATCAGCTCATTTTAAAACTTATTTGTGACGGCAAGACGAGTGAAGAAATAGCTCAAAGAATGAATCTTTCAAAAAAATCAATAGATGCAATTCGATCAGAATTATTAAAAAAAATCGGCGCAAAAAATCCTGTTGAACTTATTAGAAAAAGTATTCTACAAGGCTTATACAAGGCAAGAACAGATATGGAAATACTGGATGAGGAAAACTCTATTGAACAAGAGAAAAAGGATCGGAGAATAAACCGATTGAATAATATATCCTCAGATTCGGATATTTGACAAATAGTATCAATACGAATACTTACTAGTAATTATACTAATTCCTGCATTCTGAAAGCCATGTAATATCTGGTTTGAGGTATCAATCATCAATTTGATAAAAAACATCCCTGTATTTACCTCTTAATTTAGTGGTAAACAAGCTACTATGCCTAAATTTCGTTTAAACAAACATCGACAAAATCCCAATAACAATCATGAGGTCCACAAGGAGACTTGTCCCTACTTTAATACTATGACTTTCTATGTTGATCTTGGTGAATTTGTATTCTGCTCGACTGCTATCGATATGGCCAGAAAATTTGGTTTTACGAACGTCGATGGATGCAGGGAATGTTGTGAGGAATGTCATACCGGGTAGATTGTCAATTTAACTAGAATTTGAAAATGAGTGATTTAATTAATACATAATATTCATGGCGAAGAAATATGGTAATGACGACCTTAAAAAGAAAGGTCAGGATAGCAAAAGAGATGGAAGTAAATACGAAAAATGGGAGAAGGGGAAAACAAAACCAAGCAAACCGAAAAAATAATTAAAATCAAAATTAATAATGGAAATGGAATTAGATTTTGATTTAAGAACCGGTACTTTTAATGACATGAAGGAATTTCTTTTACGTAGCATTCAATCATATGTTATGCATCATAATAGTGTTAAGGTAGGGATTACATGTGATCCAGATCGTCGATTTTATCAACATTCAAATAGTGGAAAGCGTTGGAAAAAAATGGTCGTAAAATATGAGACGAGTTCAGTTTCCTATATAAACAACATGGAAAAAGCACTGATTATAGACTGACCCCAAAAGTTTAGACAAATTTATTACTAATTATTGATAATAATGAGCTCGATATTTTATCGGGCTCATTTTGTTTAAATTCGACTTGATTCTGTCGTTATTATAATAGCTTATATATTCATTTATTTCTTCTTTTAATTGGTTTATAGTGCTGTATTTCTTTAGATAGAATAACTCTGACTTTAGTATTCCAAAGAAGTTTTCAATAATAGCATTATCTAAGCAGTTACCTTTTCTCGACATACTTTGCCTAATTCCTTTTTGCTTTAATAAATGTTGATACTGTTTCATTTGATATTGCCAACCTTGATCAGAGTGTAATGTTAGATTAGAATTGTTGGGTATTCTCTTAAATGCTTTTTTTAACATCATAACCACTTGATTAAACACTGGTCGTTCCGTTAGCTCATAGCTTATAATTTCTTGATTAAACAAGTCAATAATAGGCGATAAATAAAGTTTTTTGCCCGACACATTAAACTCTGTTATATCAGTTGCCCATTTTTGATTAGGTGCTTGAGCCTTAAAATTTCGCTTTAAAATATTAGGAGCTATTTTACCTTGTTCACCTTTATAGGACTTGTATTTTTTAACTCTAATAACGCTTTTCAACCCTAACAACTTCATCAATCTTGAAACGGTTTTATGATTAATAATTGTTCCTGTGCTATTTAGTTCATCTGTAATACGCCTATACCCATAACGACCTTTATGTTTATGGTAAATTGATTTTATATCCTCTTTTATTACTTGGTATTTGTCATAACCTTTGATTTGTTGTTGATGATAATAAAAACTGCTTCGTGCCATTTTAGTTTGATTTAAAAGTAATTCTAAATCATACTGATGCCTTAATTCTATTATAGCTTGCGCTTTTTGGCTTTTTCTTCTGCTTGAATTAAGGCATGCAACTTTTTTAGCAAATCGTTCTCGCATCGTAAGGCTTCATTCTCTTTTAGCAATTCTTCTTCCCTAGTTAAAGGCTTATCTGATTTACGTTTTTTACGTTTAATGTTATTCATAGCTTTTGGTCTTCCTTTAGGCTTAGGTTGTAAACCTTCTAATCCAAAGTTAGTAAAATCGTTTCGCCATTTGATAATAACTGACTCTGATGGAATGTTAAACTTCAAACAACTCTCACGTAAAGACAAAAAATATTTGTCCATTGATTTCAATACTTTGAGCTTAAAGGCAACGGAATAATTTTGATTTTTTCTAGGAATTAAACCCCTTTTGCCATGAATTTTATAAAACCCAACCCATTTTTGAATATTAGATTTATTCAGACCTTTTAACTTAGCAACATATTCACTTGAATAATGTTCTTCTAAAACTAATTTTACACATTCATGTTTAAATGCATAATCATACTTGACTTTTCTTTCCATAAAAATACCCCCAAATAGTGTCTAACTTTTTGGGGGCAGTCTATGTCAAATAGCGCTTTTCTTTTTATTAAGACTGAATGAATGCCTTTTTGAAGTGTTTATATGCCAACGACATTTCATCTTGTAGAATGTCTAATTTCTCGTCTAAATGAGTTTTTGATTCAAATTTATCTTTAAAATTTGAAATTGCCTCCTCAACTTTTTTCTTTCGAACATCAAACCCATCTCTTAAACTTTGTTTCATTGGATTCAGATTTTCAGAAATGATTTCAAGTTTTAATTTCAGATTTTCTAAAGCATTCAATAATTCAGCATAAACCTTGATAAAAGTAGGATTCGTTTTGATTTCAACTTGAACTTCGTGTATAGCAAGTAGAATTTTCTTTTTTTGATCTTCAAATGTTTCTTTTGTTTCTGCCTTGCCAAGTGCGAATTGTAATTGAAGATTTTGAAATTTCCCTTCTAACGAATGAATTTGATTATTTCCTCGTATTGCCATCAATTTTGCTTCATGTAAATAGGTGGAAAATGTCTTTTTTAATTCATCATACTTCTCTAATGCTTCCATTTTTCCCAAATTTGCATGTAATTGAAATGCTTCTAATTCATCTGCAGCATTCCGCATTTTATCAACTACCCTGTCAATAAAATGAATGTTTTCCTTAATATCCATAGGTTCCTTTTTTTGACATAAAATTAAGGGAATCAGGAGTAATTGGCATGACCAATGTCATGTTAATTCATGAGGTTTATTGTTAGTTGGGAATTGTCTTTTTGCGTTTCAAACTTTGGTAATCTAACCAGTATAATACTTTTATTGACAAACTATTTAAAGGTGCGTAATCAAACATAGAAGAGAGGTTAATAAAATAGGATTGATTGATATTGGAATCGTCAGAAAATATGGAAT